>NZ_JBWKTH010000003.1:0-333657 GCF_059420225.1 Pseudomonas sp. GW821-FHT04D07 | reverse complement strand
CTGCCACCGACCGTTTACGAGCGGGCGATGGTGTCAAAATTACCTATCGAGGTGTCCGGAATTAGTTGACCACTACACACAATCACTACTACAACCTGGTCTACCTGCCGGGCCATGAAGTCATTGCCAACTTCAAGCAAACGCCGGTGAATGCCTACTACTTCGGTTTTGGCGAAAAAGCCGGGGCCCAACTGGCCAAAAACGGCTTCAGCCTGACCCAGTTCAATTTCGATAACTTCGAATACTTGTCCGATACGCTGGCGCAGGGCGAGCAGTCCGGGCCGCTCAACCCCAGCGAGCCGCTTTACTGCTCCGTGCCCCTGTTGATCGAGAACAACCCCAGCCCGCAAGGCGTCAATGCCGGTCCGGCGTACAGCTACGGACTGTTCTTCGACAACCCGTCGCAGTCCTATTTCAACGTTGGCGCCAACGATTACTCCAACATGGACGGCATGTACTATTTCGGCGCCTTGTACGGTGAGCTCGACTACTACTTCATGCTCGGCGACCAGACGTCAGAGGTCGTTGACCAATACACCCAACTGACGGGGCGGCCGACGCTGGCGCCGAAATACGCGCTGGGCTACCACCAAGGCTGCTATGGCTATTACGATCAGGAAAAACTCAGCGCGGCGGCCGACGCCTACCGCAACACCAGTATCCCGATCGACGGGCTGCACATCGATATCGACTTGCAGAACAACTATCGGACGTTTACCAGCAGTAATATCAAGTTCCCTGAACTGGGCGTGCTGTTTTCCAACCTCAAGGCCAACGGTTTCAAGTGCAGCACCAACATCACGGCCATGATCAGCAATAACCCCCTCGACGAGACCGGCGAGGACGCGCCCTACCCCACGCGGGATGAGGGCGTGGCGCAAGGCTATTTCCTGAGCAATGTCCGCGCCGGCCTACCAACGGATGGTTCGTTGTTCGTCGGGGAAGAAAACTACGGCGTGAACTACGGCAGCAACCCCTACGCCTACCCACCCTTGCAGGCAAACAGCAACCACGAGACACAGCTCGGCTCCGGTGGCTACTACCCCGATCTTGGCCGGCCCGAAGTCCGTACCTGGTGGGGGCAGCAGTACCAGTACCTGTTGTCCGTGGGACTGGAGATGGTCTGGCAGGACATGACCGATCCGGCCATCTACGCCTACTACGACACACCGCAGATGCAGCAGAGTGCCAATGACACAGCCGACAGCAACCCGGCGTATGGCGAAGCGCCTCCGCCCAACGAAAACCGCGTGCTGTCGCCCTGGAAGACCGCACCACTGGACCTGATGGTGACCAGCTTCGGCGAGAGCGTGGCGCATGCCCAAGTGCACAATGCCTTCGCCCTGTTGCTCAGTGAAGCCACTTATAACGGGCTCAACCAATTGCGTCCGCAGCAGCGCAATTTCATCATCGCCCGTGGCGGTTATGCCGGGTTGCAGCGCTACGCAGCATTGTGGACCGGCGACTCGGCCTCCAGCTGGGATTTCCTCCAGATCAACCTGCCGCAGGTACTGAACCTCGGGCTCTCAGGCATCCCGCTTTCGGGCTGCGACATTGGCGGGTTTGGCCCGGGCGACGGTAGTGTCGGCGAAGGCTTGATTACCAATTACGAACTGTTCACCCGCTGGATGCAGCTCGGTTCCTTTTTGCCCTGGTACCGCAATCACTACGACGGCTACGTCAAGCAGTTCCAGGAACCCTTCAACTACGCCGAGCCGGTGCCGAGCAATTGCCGAAAATACGTCGAACTGCGCTATCGGATGTTGCAGATCTACTACGACGCCTTATACCAATCGACGCAGACCGGCATGCCGATCGCCCGTGCCCTGTTCCTCAACGAGACGCAGGACCCGCGGATCTATGACTACCTGAACGATCAGTTCTTCGTTGGCCGCGATATCCTCGTGGCCCCGATCATTACCCCACACGAGACCGCCTCTGCGCCCAGTCCACCCGTGCGCGATATCTACCTGCCCGCGGGGTCGCAGTGGTACGCGTTCATGGACGACGATTTCCCCCTCGATGCACCGATCGACGGTGGGACCCTGGTCATGGGCTATCATGCGGATCTTGACCAGGTGCCGATCTACATACGCGCCGGGGCGATCCTGCCGATGCGCCAGTTGGAACAGTGGGTGGGACAACTTGAGGTCAATCCACTGACCTTCAATATCTACCCGGGCCAGGACTCGACCTACACGCTCTACCTGGACGATGGCTCAAGCACTCAATATGCCACCGCACAAGCCTACCGCTTGAGCGAAATCAGCCATACCGGCATTGCGAATGGCCAGAACATCCGAATCCAGCGTACGTACGATAACTACCTGCCCGCCGAACCCTTTTATTTCGTCTCCCTGCTCGGCGCCGACGCGCCACAGTCGGTAACCCTCGACGGAGAATCACTCGACAACGTGGAGAGCCCGCAGGCCCTGGAACAGTCGAGCGTCAATGCGTACTACTACAACGACACGATCAAACAGGTCTATACCAAGGTTTTCGATACAAGTCCGGACATTACCCTACAGCTGTTGTTTCTCTGAGGGAGGCCCCCGATGCGCCTCGATCGCTGGAAGCTGCACCACGGAGCTACCCCGGCGAGGCCGGCGGCCGAAGGTGTGGCCCGCAGCCGGTAACGGCAAAACAACCACCTGGATTGAGCGGCCGCCCAAAACAAAAAAAGCACCTTAGGTGCTTTCTTTGTTGGCGCTGTCAGCGATTAACGAGATAAAGCCGTCATATTGGCCCGCGCCGCATGCAGTTTCTTGTAGCTGTCGATCAGCCGCAGGTGCCGATCGAGCCCCTCCAGCTTCATGCTGGTAGGCGTCAAGCCGAAGAAGCGCACGCTACCGTCCACTGAGCCGATCACGGCGTCCATCCGCGGATTGCCAAACATCCGGCGGAAATTGACCTCGTAATCGCCCAGCTCCAGCTCGTCGTCCAACTGCACCTCCAGCACCACATTCAAGGCCTGGTAAAACAACCCGCGCTCGACTGTGTTGTCATTGAACTGGAGGAAGGTCTCCACCAGCTCCTTCGCCTCGTCAAACTGCTGCAAGGCGAGATAGATCAGTAGCTTCAACTCCAGGATCGTCAACTGGCCCCAGGCCGTATTGTCGTCAAATTCGATGCCGATCAACGTGGTGATATCGGTGTAATCGTCCAGTTCGCTTTCTTCCAAACGCTTGACCAGGGCTTTAAGGTCGGCATCGTCGAGGCTGTGCAGGTTCAAAATATCGGCACGGAAGAACAGCGCCTTGTTGGTGTTATCCCAGATCAGATCGTCAACCGGATAAATTTCCGAGTAATCCGGTACCAGAATGCGGCAGGCCGTCGCGCCGATATGCTCATACACCGCCATGTACACTTCCTTGCCCAACGTTTCAAGAATGCCGAACAAGGTCTCGGCTTCCTCGGTATTGGAGTTTTCACCCTGGCCGGAGAAATCCCACTCAACAAACTCGAAATCCGACTTGGCACTGAAGAAGCGCCACGACACCACACCGCTGGAGTCGATAAAGTGTTCAACAAAGTTGTTCGGTTCAGTCACCGCGTGGCTTTCAAAGGTCGGTGCGGGCAGATCGTTCAGGCCTTCAAAACTGCGCCCCTGCAACAATTCGGTAAGACTGCGCTCCAGCGCTACCTCAAAGCTTGGGTGTGCCCCGAACGAGGCAAACACGCCCCCCGTACGAGGGTTCATCAAGGTGACGCACATCACCGGGAACTCCCCGCCCAGCGACGCATCCTTCACCAGCACCGGGAAGCCCTGCGCCTCCAGACCCTGAATACCCGCCAGGATACCGGGGTATTTCGCCAGTACTTCCTGTGGCACATCCGGCAGGGCGATTTCACCTTCCAGGATTTCGCGTTTTACCGCGCGTTCGAAGATTTCCGACAAGCATTGCACCTGCGCTTCGGCCAGCGTATTACCGGCACTCATGCCATTGCTGAGGAACAGGTTTTCGATCAGGTTGGAGGGGAAATACACCACCTCGCCGTCCGACTGGCGCACGTAAGGCAGCGAGCAGATACCGCGCTCTTCATTGCCGGAGTTGGTATCGATCAGATGAGAGCCGCGCAGCTCGCCATCGGGGTTGTAGATCTCCAGGCAGTATTCGTCGAGAATTTCAGCCGGCAGCGCATCTTTGCGCCCAGGCTTGAACCAGCGTTCGTCCGGGTAGTGCACAAACGCCGCGTTGGCGAGGTCTTCTCCCCAAAACTGATCGTTGTAGAAAAAGTTGCAATTGAGTCGTTCGATAAACTCGCCCAACGCCGACGCCAACGCGCCTTCCTTGGTCGAGCCCTTGCCATTGGTAAAACACATCGGCGAGTGCGCATCGCGGATATGCAGCGACCAGACATTGGGAACAATATTGCGCCACGAAGCGATTTCAATCTTCATGCCCAAGCCGGCCAAAATGCCCGACATATTGGCGATGGTCTGCTCCAGCGGCAGATCCTTACCGACGATATAGGTGGCCGCGTCCGCAACCGGGCTCAACATCAGCAACGCCTGGGCATCGGCATCCAGGTTTTCCACCTCCTCGATCACAAACTCAGGCCCGGTTTGCACCACCTTCTTGACCGTGCAACGGTCGATGGAACGCAAAATGCCCTGGCGGTCCTTGGCGCTGATATCCGCCGGCAACTCGACCTGAATCTTGAAAATCTGGTTGTAACGGTTTTCCGGATCAACAATATTGTTCTGCGACAGGCGGATATTATCGGTGGGAATATTGCGCGTTTCGCAGTACAACTTCACAAAGTAAGCCGCACACAACGCCGATGAAGCCAGAAAGTAATCGAACGGACCCGGTGCCGAACCATCGCCCTTATAGCGGATCGGTTGATCGGCGACCACCGTGAAGTCATCGAATTTGGCTTCAAGTCGAAGGTTGTCGAGAAAGTTGACCTTGATTTCCATGCGGGATTACCAGAATAACGAGCCAAATAATTTGAGCGTCATTATCCGTTTTTTCGGCCCGAAGTCTTGTGCTTTTCAGTTTTTCCCCAACAACGCCAGCAATCGTTCGACATCCCCCCGGCCCCGCTTGGCCCCCGGCACAAACGCACAATAGGCATGCCCGAGCTTCAACGAAATCGTGGAAAGCGCTATCAACCGCCCCGCCTCCAACTCCCGCTGGGCAATCGCCTTCTGCCCCAGGGCGATGCCCATGCCCAGCTTGGCCAGCGTCACCGACAAACTCGATAACCCCGAGCGCCGGCCATGGGCAGGGTCCGGCGGGTTATCCAAGTGTTCGGCGGCAAACCAGTCACTCCAGGTGGGGTGCGAGGCATAATTGGCCCCCCACTGCGTATGAATAAACAGACTCTGGTGAACAGGCGCGAGGTCGAAGTCCTTGTTCCCGTGTCGGTACCACAGCTCCGGCGCGCACACCGGCAACACCTCGTCATGGAACAGCGCAATGGCCTCACACGCGGGGTAGTGATAGTCCCCGTAGCTGACGCGCAAGTCCACGTCATGCCGGGCGAGGTCAACGGGGTCGTCCTCCACACGCACATCGACCGACAGTTGCGGGTAGAACGCCACAAGCTCCATGAGCTTGGGCGCCAACCAACATTCCGCCAGGGAAAACGGCACGCTGACAATCAGCCGGGTACGAATCTCACCTTCCAGGGTGCGCAGGGTCATCGCGGCAATCTCATTCAACGCCCGCGAGGTTTGCGGGTACATCGCCAAGCCCGCATCAGTCAGGGCCAGGCGATTACCGTTGCGCACGAAAAGCTTCTTGCCGAAGAAATCTTCCAGGTGACGGATCTGCTGGCTGATGGCCGCGGACGATACCCCCAGTTCAGCCCCCGCCAGCACGAAACTGCCCAGGCGCGCGGCGACCTCGAAGGTGCGTACGGCATTGAGCGGTGGTAAGCGTTGCATAAGCGCCCATCCCTTAAGTTTTACTAGGGGGAGCCTAACAATTTGTGCCGTTGTTGCGAAGTTTTTCGTGGGGTAAGTTGAGGCCATCTACAACGAGAGGGTCATCATGAACAACCTCATGGATCTTGAGCGCTTTCCACTCGACCGCGAAGGCAGCGATGCGTGGAATGAACTGGTCGATAAGTGTCGTACCGAGCTGAAGCGCAACGGCATGTTCAACCTGGAGGGTTTCCTCAGGGCCGACGCGGTGCGTCAGGCCGCCGAACGCATTCAGCCGAGCATGAATCGTGAATCCCATACCCACAGCCGCACCCACAATATCTACTTCAAACCGAAGATCGAGGGTTTGCCGGCGGATCACCCGGCACTGCGCCAGGTCGAGACAGTCAGCCATACCCTGTGCGCCGATCAGCTCAAGGGCAGCCTGGTCAACGAGGTGTACGAGTACCCAGCGCTGCTGGCTTTCCTGGCCGCGGTGATGGAGAAGCCACAACTGCACCTTATGGCCGACCCCTTGGCCCGCGTCAACGTGATGAGCTATCGCCACGGCGAGACCTTGAATTGGCACTTCGATCGCTCTGAATTCACCACCACGCTGATGCTCCAGGCCCCCGAGGAAGGCGGTGAGTTCCAATACCGCAGCGACTTGCGTAGCGCGGACGATCCCAACTATGCCGGCGTCGCCGAGTTGCTCGACGGGCGTGACCCGCAGGTGCAGACACTCACCCTGCGCGCGGGCACGTTGAATGTGTTTCGCGGTAAAAACACCGCCCATCGCGTCACCCCCGTGCGCGGTCCCCGGGAACGCATGGTGGCGGTGTTCTCCTACTACGAAAAACCCGATGTGCTGTTCAGCGCCGAGGAACAGTTGGGGTTCTATGGCCGAACGGCCTGATCCCTGCGTACCACTCAAACAAAAAGATCACCCGACACCGCTTGCCCCTGCCGAACCTTTTCGAACTCTTTGGGGAAACACATGCACGCCATCACTCGCTCCACCCGCACCCTTTTTACCTGCTGCGCATTGAGCGGCATGCTGTTCACTGGCATGGCCGCGGCCAAGGACTGGACCACCGTCAGGGTGGCCACCGAGGGAGCTTATGAACCCTGGAACAGCACCCTGCCGAACGGCGAAATTTCCGGTTTCGAACCTGAGCTGCTGAAGGATCTGTGCGCGAGAATCCAGCTTGAGTGCAAACTGCAGGCCCAGGACTGGGACGGCATGATCGCCGGGATGAATGCCGGCAAGTTCGACATGCTGATGGACGCTATCGTCATCACGCCAGAGCGCCAGGCCATCGTCGACTTCTCGCGGCCGTATGCGGCCACGCAAGGTGTGTTTGTCAGTGCCACGCCGGCGCTGATCGCGGCCGCGCCGAGCACACAGACGGTAAAACTCAGCGGCGAACAAGTCCAGGATCAGGCCGCCATCGAGAAACTCAAGGCACTGGTAAAGGGCAAGACCATCGGCATCCAGTCGGGCACGGCCTACACCGACTTTGTGGAGAAAAACTTCAAAAGCGTGGCGACCATCAGAACCTACAAAAAGTCCGGTGAGCACCTGATGGACCTGAATGCCGGGCGCATTGATTTTGCCTTTGACGACGTGACGTTCTTTTCTTCCGCGCTGCAAAACCCGGAAAATCAGGCGGTGCAGATGGTGGGCCCGAAGATTGGCGGGCCGATCTGGGGGCCGGGTGAGGCGCTGGCGTTCAGAAAGACCGATACGGACTTGAAAACCAGGTTCAACCAGGCCTTGAGCGCAGCCCTGGCGGATGGGACGGTCAAGAAACTCTCGGAAAAATGGTTCAAGGCCGATATCGCGCCTTAACATCCAAAGTGGCTGAGCGCCGCATCGATAAAGCGCCGAAGTTTGGCGGTGCGCTGACGATTTGCCGTATAAAGCAAATGCATGGGTCGGCTCGGCGCTTCGAAATCGGCCAACAGCCGCACCAGCTCGCCGTTTCGCAGCGCCGGCTCAAGAAAGTCTTCGGAGCCAAGGACAATGCCAAACCCGTCAAGCGCTGCTGACAGCAGCGCCTTGCTCTCGTTGACCTGCAAACGGCTGGCGATGGGGACCTTGTAAAGGGTGGAATCTTGGCGGAATTGCCATTCGCGATCGGCTGGGCGCGACCAATAGGCATACCCTAGGCATTCATGGTTCTCGAGATCACCGGGTGTGCGTGGCGTTCCGCGTTGAGCCAGATAGTTCGGTGCGGCGCAGGCCAGCAGTCGATACGGTGCCAACGGTCGGGCGGTCAAACTCGAGTTGGCCAAGGGACCGATCCGAAAAGCCACTTCATAGCCCTCCTCCACCAGATCGACGAAGCGGTCGGTCAAATGCAGATCGATTTCCACCTCAGGGTGGTGACGCAAAAAATTCGTCACAAATGGCATAAGGCTATAGGAGCCGAAGGTCACGGGCGCCGTGACTTTCAGTTTGCCACGAGGGGTATCGGTCATGATCTGCGCCAGGGAGTCGGCGGCCTGGGCCTCGCTCAAAATATGCTTGCAGCGCTCATAGTAGGCACTGCCCAGTTCAGTCAGGCTCTGCCGTCGGGTCGTGCGGTTCAGTAACCGCGCCCCCAGCCTGCGCTCAAGCGCGGCAACATGCTTGGCCACCATCTGCGGCGACATGTCCAAACGCTCCGCGGCACTGGCATAGGAGCCAGATTCCGCAGCCATCACAAAAGCGCTCATGCCCGTAAGGCGATCCAACATTCAATACTCCTGGTAACAAGATTAAGTCCTAAATGGCAATTTATCTCCCATTGATTGCTAATCATCATAGCGTCTTCCAACCAAGCAGCGGAGTAAGGACATGCGCATCGGCATTATTGGGGCAGGTTTTATCGGACGTGCAGTGGCGCAATTGGTGATAGCCGCGGGACACGAGGCGATGCTCAGTAACTCACGCGGCCCGCAGACAATGAGCAGTGTGCTCGGCGACATTCCCTCCAGTCGGGTCGGCACCGTGGAGCAAGCCGTACAATTTGGCGAGGTGGTGCTCGTGGCCATCCCCCTGGCACATTACCGCAGCCTGCCGGCCCAGTGGCTGGAGGGCAAAATCGTTCTGGATGCCAACAACTACTACCCGCAACGAGACGGCCGGATTCCCGCGCTGGACCGCTTCGAAACCACCACCAGTCGCCTGCTCGCCGAACATCTGCCGCAGGCCAAGGTGGTCAAGGTTTTCAACGCTATCCTCGCTCAAGACCTGGGGCAAGACTCGCGCCCGAAAGGCGCGCCCGACCGCCGTGCGCTACCGATCGCCGCGGACGATCCGACCGCCAAGGCGCTGGTGATCAATTTGTTGGACGAGATTGGATTCGATGCGGTTGATGCGGGTGGCCTTGATGAAAGCTGGCGATTCGAGCGGGCCAAACCCGCCTACTGCATACCCTTGGATAAAGCCGGACTGACGGTTGCCTTGGCGGCAGCCCAACGGCAGATCGAGTTGCCCGACGGATCGTGGCGCCGCCTTCAGCCCTGACGGCATGACAGCCAGATCGGGGAAATAACGCCCGGCGTTTCAAGGCCGTGTCCCTGGAGACGCCGATAGCCACTCATGCTCTCGGTACCAGGCCAGTGTGTCGCGCAGCGTAAGCTCCAGCGGCCGGAAAACCAGGCCCAATTCCCGCTGGCTCTTGATCGGACTGAAATGACTGCGGCCAGCCTCCTTGAGCATCAAGCGAACGGTGGCAAAGCTGAGTAACGCGGGTTTGTCACTCAAGCCCGCGATCAGCTCCTGCATGCCAGCAATCAGATAGAGCAGCGGCACCGGCAACTTGCGTCGAGGGGTCGGCACATCGGCAATCTGGCCGATCAAGGGAATCAATTCATTCATGGTCATGTGTCGGCCTGCGGCGAGATAGCGTTCGCCAGGTCGCCCCTGTTCGGCTGCCGCCAGCAAGGCCAAGGCAACGTCGCGGGCATCCACCAGCGAAAAACTCCCCGGCACCAGCCCTGGCAACTTGCCCCGCACCGTATCCAGCAACAGTTGCCCCGATGAAGTCGGTCCCCTGTCTCCGGGCCCCCACATCCAACCGGGGAGTACAAACGTTGCTTTCATCGCTGGGTGAGACGCGCAGAAAGCACGCACGGCCTGATCAGCCAGGATCTTGCTGCGGTAGTAATCATCGGCGGTGGCCGGATCGCGCTCGTCGGTCTCGTCGATAACGGCTCCCGGTTCGCCATTCAGTACGGCGATGGAAGACGTCTGCACGAACCGCCGGATGCCGGCCTGATAAGCCTGCTCGATCAACGCTGCCGTGCCGTCGATATTGATGCGCTGCAAGGTTTGCCAATGGCGCCCACCCTTGTAGTTGTCGCGAAAGAAGGCGGCGGTATGGAACACCACGGCACAGCCCTGCATCGCCGGGGCGAAGGCCGCCACGTTATCCAGGTCACCGACCACCAGCCTGATGCCGGACAGATCGGGGAACTGTTGCCTGGCCTTTTTCAGCGAGCGCACCAAGGCAACGACGCCATAGCCTCGCTCGATCAGCAGACGAACCAGGTTGCTGCCGAGAAGTCCGGTGGCGCCGGTCACAAACGCGGTGTTCTGGGACATGATTTAAAGCTCGATTGATTTCTAGATATCAAGTGATATCCATAAATCATATCGATTGAATTTAAAAGCTCAAGTGATATTTTGACGCCCATGAACGCACAGACCCGCAAACGGCTCAGCCGTGAAGAAAGCCAGGCCCAGACCCGCGAACGCCTTGTCGAGGCGGCACGGCGCTTGTTCGTGCAACGCGGCTTTGGTGGCACCTCGATTCGGGATATCGCCGACGAGGCCGGCTATTCGCAAGGTGGTTTCTATTCGAATTTCGCCAGCAAGGAAGCCCTGTTGCTGGAACTTCTACGCCAGCATATGCAAGCCGAAGCCTTGCAACTGAATGCCTTGATAGAAGCGGCGGAGCGCTCGGATGGCGATGTACTGGCGGGCTTGGAGGCATGGTCGACGACCCTGAACCAGGATGCCGACTGGGCGATGTTGGCGGTGGAATTGCAACTGCACGCCAATCGCAGCGTGGCCTTTGCCGAAGAGTACCGGCACGTGTGGGACGGCCATCGGCTAGCCCTGGGCGGACTGGTTGCCAGGGTGTTTGCCCGGTTGCGGAAGATCCCCCCGGTGGAGCCGGCGGAACTGGCGGCAGGCCTGATGGCACTGGCCCATGGCCAGGCTCTGCAGCAAGTGGTGTATTCGACCCAGGCTCCGGGGCGGATGATCATGGTCTTCTTGAGGGGGGTCTTGGCCAGTAGCGCAGACGCTAATGGCAAATTAGCGATCTCTTGAATGTCGGCGACCTGAAGGAAAACCCGCTGAAACGCCACTTCAATCTGTTGTCGTCTAGAATTCCATGGATCAGCCTCAACCGTGGAGAACCCACATGACCAGCAAAAACACGATTTGTCTCTGGTACGAAGGCACCGCGCTGGAGGCCGCGACGTTTTACGCCGAGACCTTCCCGGATAGCGCAGTGGTCGCCGTCCACCCTGCACCTGGCGACTACCCCGCAGGCAAACAGGGTGATGTGCTGACCGTCGAGTTCCGTGTGATGGGCATCCCTTGTCTCGGCCTGAACGGTGGGCCGATGTTCAAGCACAGCGAGGCGTTCTCGTTCCAGGTGGCAACCGATGACCAGGCCGAGACGGACCGCTTGTGGAACGCGATTGTCGGAAACGGCGGCGAGGAAAGCGCCTGCGGCTGGTGCAAGGACAAGTGGGGGCTGTCGTGGCAGATCACCCCACGGGCCTTGATGAGCGCGATCGCCAGTCCTGATCGCGCGGCGGCCAAGCGTGCGTTCGACGCCATGATGGGCATGAGAAAGATCGACATCGCGGTGATCGAAGCGGCGTTGAAGGGATAACCCGCCAAGCTTGGGTCGGGCGTTTGGATAGGGACACAATCCGACTTATGCTGAACGCTGCTGCCCCATCCGGAGCCTATCATGACCGTCCGCCGAATCGTCGCCAACCTGACCAGCCAGCGCCCCGCCGAGGTCGCGACCTTTTATAGCCAGCTGTTCGATATCGCACCGATGATGGACCACGGCTGGATCATCACCCTGGCCTCCGACAGCCATGCCCTTGCACAGCTGAGCATTTCCAGCGAAGGCGGCTCCGGCGCGCCGGTACCGGATCTGTCCATCGAAGTGGACAACCTCGACGAGGTCTTCGAGCGCGCGCAACGCGCCGGCTACGCGATCCCCTACCCACTGACCCTCGAACCCTGGGGTGTGCGGCGCTTCTTCGTGCGTGATCCGCTGGGCACGCTGATCAATGTGCTGCAGCACAGCGACTGGACTTCATAGCATCCGACGCAATACCGAACGACCTCGAAGCTGGTGTCGCAACACAGCGGCCAGGTGCAACGCCACCAGCGCGGCCAGCATGGCGCAGAGCAGATGATGCAGTTGTTGAACATCTGCCAGGGCTGGCACGGAGTGAAGCAGTTGCGGCAGCGGTATGATCCCAAGCAGCAGCACGGGATGGTTCATCATCACCACGCCGGTCAGCAATACGCCACTTACGCTGAGATAGATCAAGGTGTGGGTCAATTTGGCGATGCTTTTCTGCAGATCTCGAATACCCGCTGACTGTTCAGACGGGGCGCTCAGGTACAACCACAGGCGCCAGGCAAACAGCGGAATAAACAGCGAGGTTATTTGTGGATTGACGCTTTCCACCCACTGGCGAACTGGGTGATTGACAGGAAGCAAGGTCACCCCGAAACCGCTCAGCGTGGCCCAGAGGATAACCAGCGCGGAGATCCAATGCAGGTAGATCCGGGTGCTCGTATAGGGCTTGGGGGGTGATTGCAAGACGGGGTAGACCATAAAAATCGTGCGGCGCCAATTAGTAAGAAAGATTTACATTTAGATTTGCAGAAACACGGTACTACCTGATTATCCGCTCCGCAAGGGCTTGGCCGCCCTGCCCTGTGCGTTTGCACGGTTTGTTTGCGAAATGGGCAAAGCGATGGTTGATGACCTGACCCAGAGAATGTTGTCTGGCCAAAAGTCATAGGTTGGTACTGAGCAACCACAGGCCGATTACAATTGTCGGCCCACACAAAACCGCTGCCGTAGGAGCAAGCTTGCTCGCGATGGACTGCCTCCTCCTGCGTTTCGTCCACCGAGCGACACCACGAACCGCTCAGCCATTGCTCATTCCCAAACAAAAAAAGCCCCGCAACCGAATGACGGTGCAGGGCAAAAAATTGGTCGGTTGCGGCCAACCAAAGGAGCACGATAAAAAGCGTTTACAGCCTGGGGTCAGATGCAATCCTGTGCCGCGCGCTCAAAACTCGAAGGCAGGAGGTTCGAGGCCAGCAAGTGCCGCTCATAGACGAACACCTTGCCGCCCGTCCCGGCCTTGTGGGCTTCCAGCACGTTGTCCGCCGAGACTTTGCTCGTCACCACGATCCGGTAGCTGTGCTGGGTCTGCGAGACGGTCGGATTCAACTCACTGCGCTGCAGTTTCGGTATGACGCATTCGGCGTATTGGGCCGGGGTCTTGCGGGTCTGCAAGACCAGGGTCGGGTCGTTCGGCGCGGTGGCACAACCGACCAGCAACAAGGAGCCCAACGCCAGGGCAGACACAAATAAAGGGCGCATCCATCTCATCCTGAAAATAAACGGTATGTTCGATGCCGGCGATTCTCCAACTATTGTCGACAAAGTAGAACTTGCATTTCGTGATGGTCGGTATTACGTCTAGCAATAGTTGCGCGCCGTGCAGACAGCACCCGCCCCTGATCACAACCAGAAAAGACCGACGAGGCCACCTCCTTGAGAACGTTTGACTTGATCCGCGACGCTGTTTTGCCCGATTTTCGTGAGCGGGTGGCCGATTACCTGGTCCAGTACGAAAGCGTACTGCTGGACGAAAACGCCACCGACCCGGAGCTTGCCCGGGCCACTGCCAATCAACTGCGCGGTTATTTACGTGGGCTGAACACCACCCGGGTGTTGGGCATGGCGGACTGGGAAGAGTTGGATCGACGGGTGGTGAATACGTGGCTTTAGTCACCGCCCCCGAGTGATGCCTCACCGGTGCAAGGCCCACGCCCCCTCTCGTTGAAACCGTGGGTCATCGAGCACCAACCGGAAATCAAGCCTTCCCGACCGCCTGTATACGAGCCACCACACGACTGGCCAGGTCATCGGGGCGAAACTTGGCCAAAAAGTCATCGGCTCCGACTTTCTTGATCATCGCCTGATTGAATATGCCTGACAAAGACGTGTGCAAAACGATATGCAGCTTCTGCAGCCGAGGATCATTTCTAACCTCGGCCGTCAGGGTGTAACCGTCCATTTCCGGCATCTCTATATCGGAGATCATCATCAGCAGATCGTCTGCCGGCGACTTTCCTTCGTCGAGCATTCCACGCAGGTAGTCGAGGGCTTGGCGGCCATCGTTGAGTGCAATCACCTTCACGCCCACCGACTCCAGGCAACGACTGACCTGTTTACGCGCCACGACCGAGTCGTCCACCGTCAACACCAGGAATTCGGGGGCCTGGGCATTGGTCTGGGCATCAATCACCCCCAGGGAGATGACTTCACTGGTGGGCGCCACCTCGGACAAAACCTTCTCGACATCAATGATTTCCACCAGCCGGTTATCGACCCGTGTCACGGCGGTCAGGTAATGATCGGAACCACTGCCCTTGGGTGGCGGATGAATGTCCTCCCAGTTCAGGTTGACAATATGCTCGACCGCCGAGACCAGGAAACCCTGGGTCTTGGTGTTGTATTCGGTAATGATCACAAACGACGAGGCCATGTCCTGGACGCCTGGCAAGCCAGTGGCCCGCGCCAGATCGAGGATCGGAATCGAGGTACCCCGAATATTTGCCACACCACAGACCACGGGATGGGACCTGGGTATGATATGCAACGCAGGACAGGGCATGACCTCACGCACCTTGAACACGTTGATGCCATACAGTTGATGTTCGTCGAACCGAAACAACAACAATTCGAGGCGATTCTGCCCCACCAACTGAGTTCGACTGTTCACGGAATCCATCAGACCGGCCATCACCACCCCCTTGAGCACTCAATTGCCAATCCCCGCCAACAGTGCTCGGGAGTGGTTGAATATCGTTGGTCCGTCACCTGCAAAGTCGTCCGGAAAGACCTAAACGCGATGAATCGGATCGCGCAATACATGCCGTGAGAGCTGACTGGCGTTACAAAAATCATCGCCGTATGCGTGCAGCCCCACCATCGGAGCATCCCTATTTTTGGGTAGGGATGACAGGAGACAGAGTAGGAAAATCCCTAGAACGCCAGCAACGTCCGAACATGAAATTCCTGCCATCAACAAAAGTGTCATAAAGCCATCACGCAATATTGTTACAACCTCTGGCGTAGCCCTCATAAGAGCCCGCCGCTGTGAACCTTCGTTTCGCCTTTCTCCGCAAGCCTTCCCACCGACCCACCCTGCTGCGCCGCCTGAGTATCGGCAAGCGTCTGCTGGCCAGCTTCGGCCTCTGCGCCCTGCTGCTGGCTGCCTTGGGCGGTTTTTGTCTGACGGCAATGCAGCATATTCGCCACCAGGGCGAGTTGATCGAGCAAGGACCGCTCTCGAGTATCGCCCAGGCCGATGCCATCGCCATCGACCTGGCCAAGATGCGCACCGAGGCCGCGCTGTTGCTGGTGTATGCCAACGACCCGGCTGAACTGGTCAACCGCAAGATCAACCTGCAACAGCTCAGTGCCGAGGTGAACCAGGGCTTTACCGAATACCTGGCCAATGTCCCGGAAGGGACAGAGCGGGACTCGATCAAATTGCTGCAGGACGCCTCGCAGCAGTTTGTCACGCTGTTCAAGCAGGCCATCGAGCTGGTCGAGCAGAAGAAAATCAGCGAGGCCAGCAACCTCGCCAACAACGACCTGGCCAACCAGGGCTCGTTGATGGACATGCAGGTGCAATTGCTCCGTGAGCTGAACAAGCAAACCACTGCCCAAGCCCTGGAAAACACCGCCAGCACCTTCCACAAGGTTCAGTTGCTGCTGCCGATTGTCATCGCCGTGGCGCTGGTGCTGATGCTGTTACAGGCCTGGCGACTGAGCGTGAGCATCACTCGACCATTGCGCCAGGCCTTGCAAGTGGCCAAGACCGTGGCGGCCGGCGACCTCAGCCAACTGGTGGTCGCCCATGGCCAGGACGAAGTGGCGCAACTGCTGCAGATGCTCGGGCACATGCGCGATCAGTTGCACGCGGTGATCAATCAGATCGGTGGCGCCGTCGGCCGTCTGAACGCGGCCACCCAGGAAATGGGCGCGATCATGCATGACAGCGCCCAGGACCTGCATCAGCAATACGGCGAGATCGAACACGCCGCCACCGCCGTCACCGAGATGAGCCAGGTGGTCGAGGAAGTCGCCCGCAACGCGGTGGAGACCTCCAGCGAGTCACGCAGTTCCAGCACCGCCGTTCGCGAAGGCCAGCAACAATTGGACGAGACCATGGCCGATATCAGCGTCCTCGCCGATCAGGTCGAACAGGCCAGCCTGCGCGCCCAGGCCCTGGCAATCGAAACCCAGGGCATCAGCAAGGTGCTGGAGGTGATCCGTAGCGTGGCCGCCCAGACCAACCTGCTGGCGCTCAATGCGGCCATCGAGGCGGCCCGGGCCGGTGACGCCGGGCGCGGTTTTGCCGTGGTGGCCGATGAAGTGCGCGGCCTGGCGCAGCGTACCGATGCGTCGACGCGAGAAATCGAAAAGATGATGGACGGTATTCATCAGGGCACCGGCGACACCGTCCTGGCCCTGGCCGAAAGCGCCGCCCAGGCTGGTCGCACACGCCAGCGGGCACAGGTGGCCAAGGATGTGCTGGGGAGTATTTCCCGGTCGGTGGCCGGCATTGACGAGCGCAACCTGGTGATCGCCACCGCCGCCGAGCAACAGGCCCAGGTGGCCCGTGAAGTGGACCACAACCTGGTGCGCATCCGTGACCTGTCCATGCAGACCGCCAGCGGCGCCGCGCAAACCAGCACCGCCAGCCAGGAACTGGGGCGCCTGGCGGTTGAGCTGGACGGCATGCTGGCGCGTTTTTCGCTGTAATACCCAGTGTCGAACAGGTTCAACAACGGGTGAATGCCACCGTGCAGGCCTATGGCCGGTACGCTCAGCCCCGAGCTGGCTGAGCATTTGATGGATGGGAATTAACAACCTTCCAAGCGATGCGCAAGTGGTTGATGCTGGCAACCAACAGGCAGCACGCTGAAGGCCAGTAATCGCACGACAAGCCTCCACGCCCCCGATGACTTTGGCTATACCTTCGAGCTGCCCCTCGGTACGGCAGGCGTTCCCCCCTCATTGCGCCGCGAGGAACGCGCGATACTGCGCCGCCGTCTGTTCCGGTCGCTCGACCATCGGCAGATGGCCGACGCCGTCCCAGCACTCCAGACGCGCATGGGGAATCCCCGCGATCCAGGTTTGTGCACTGGCCACAGGCGCCATGCGGTCCTCACGCCCCCACAGCAGTAAGGTCGGCACACGGATAGCGTTCAGCCAGGGCTCCATGCGCGGGCTGTCATGGAAGTCATCGAAGATTTCCGCGAGCTCAGGGCGCCGGTCGATATAGGTTTGCGACTCCGCCGCCAGCAACACCCCCGGGATCCAGGGTGGCGAGGCCATGGTCATGGAGAAGAAGCGATCGAACTCCGCCCGCGAGTGGATCAGAAAAGGGTTGCGGCCTTGCTTGACCAACTCCTCCACTTCATTGGGCTGCGGCAGGTTGACCCCCACGGGGCCCATCAACGCCAATGACAACACCCGCTCCGGGTAATGCGCCGCCAGCCAGGTGCCGACGTAAGCGCCCATGGAGCTGCCGACCACATGCACCTTGTCGATCCCGCTGGCGTCCAACAGCTCGACCATACGCTGCGCCTGGGTCGCGATGCTGTAGTCGCCTCCCGCTTCGAAGCCACTTTTGCCGTGCCCGGCCAGGTCGGGAATGATCACCTGATGGTCGGCAACGAAGGATCGCGCAAAGCGTATCCAGAGGTTCTTGTCGGCACTGAAACCGTGGATCAGCAACAGCGGCGGCGTATTGCGACTGACGCCGCCCTGAAGAGTCGCCAGGGTCATCCGTTCAATCGCCACCGGGACTTCCTTCAAGCGCGAGAGGCGCGCCTCAAGCAGCGTAATCAGGTCGAACAACAGCCCGCCCACACGCGGATAGGTCCACCATCCCCAAACGACGGCGAGGGCTATCAGGGCAAGGATCAAGAACATCAAGATTTCTCCAGATCAAGATTCGCGGAACCAGACTCCGCCCGACCGTTCGAGTCATAAAAGCAGAATGGGCATCCCCCAGCAAGGCGCCTGGATGGATCGGCGCGCAACTCTTGAGTGGCATATTGGCAAAGCCAGGGTTGCCAGCTCAGGCAGGATATCGACCGGTATTCGTTTACCCGGTCTGACAATCAGAACGCATGACCGGGCGACTCGGCATCAGGTGCGCGACTCAATAAATTCCAGGCAGCAGGCGCCAGGTGCGTGAACGATACGCCTCGTACTCCTCGCCGAACTCGGCCTTGAGCAAGGCCTCTTCCGAGCGCATGCGGGCTATCAGCGGGATCAGCGTCAACGCCGTCAGCAATACCCCGACGCCGGAGCGAAAAGCCAGTGCCCAACCCAACGAATTGACCAGCAGCCCGAGGTAGCTCGGGTTGCGCAGAAATCGGTAGAGGCCGGTGGTCACCAGCCGGTGCCCCGGTTGGATCGCCACCAACCCGCTGAAGCGCTTGCCCAACACGAACACCGGCCACATCCGCAACACGCCGCCAAGGGTAAACAGCAGCACACCAAACCAACGCACCGCCTCACCGCCAAAGGTCCACCAGCCCAAGCGAGCCGTCCAGGGCACCAGCCCCACCAGCATCAAGCCGAGGACGGCAATGACCGGGATCACCCAGCGATTGCCACGATCCTCACGCACGCCGGGGCTGAGATTGCCTTCGGTAAATAGCGCCGAACCCGCCAACAGCAGGGTCACCACGGCGATCACCAGCAACGCCGGCTGGGCGACAAACGCCGCCCAGCCGCCGAATCCCCACACCGCCAGCCAGAGATAGCCCAGCGTCGCCGCCATGCTGAAAAACGCCAAGCGAAGTGAGAGTTTCATGCTGTCCTCGACTCGGTAAACCGGATGATTTCAGTGTAGAAGCATTCGTCTCAGCCGTTGATTGGTAACGCTCTAGCTCGCGGGTTTGGCTCATGCCGATCGCCTGGAAGACATCAAGAAATCCGGCGTCTTGCGCGTCGCCTCGTTCGACAGCAACCCGCCTTTCGGCTTTGTCGATGCCAAGAGCAAGCAGATCGAAGGCCTGGACGTGGATTACGCCAAGGCCATCGCCGACAAACTGGGGGTCAAGCTGCAGTTGCAACCGACCAACCCGGCCAACCCGGTACCGCTGGGCATGCGGCCCGTTCAAGTCATGCGACTGATCATCCTGCCGCAGGCCCTGCCAATCATGCTGCCGTCGTTCCTCAACCAGTGGATCTCGCTGATCAAGGACACCTCCCTAGCCTATGTGATCGGCGTCGGCGAACTGTCCTTCGTGGCGACCCAGGTCAGCAACCGGGTGATGGTCCATCCCACGGAAATTTTCCTGTTTGTGGCCCTGGTCTACTTCGTGTTCTGTTCCTGCCTCGATTTGCTGACCAATTTCGCGACCAGCAAGCAGGCGGTGAAACGCTGAAAGTGCGTCTACGCTGCCCAATGTACTGCGCCGCACCTCGCTCCCGGTGATGAAGCGCGTCATTCAGGACCGAGCCCTTGCGCTTTAATATCTAAATCTGCCCGCGCGCGGCTGAACGAGAAAACGCCATTTTTACAGGCACTCAAAAAGATAGGCAAATCAAACAAATAACACCCAAAAAAGCGATTTAAACTAAGTAAAAAAAACATAAGCTACACAAAGCCATTTCAATCACATGGATGTGTTGTTCATGCTCACCAAAACGACTTCGGCCTTCAGTGCCGCGTGGGCGGATACCAAGCTCAAGATCAGTCATGTGATTCTCTTTGTCGCGGCGGTCTGCATCTCATTGATCAGCATCAGCATCTGGGGGGTCTGCAACTCCCTGGCGTATCACTTGCATGACAAAGAGGTCGAGATGTCAAACCTCTCCAAGGCCTTGTCGTCCAGCATAGCGGCCACCCTCACCCAAGCCGACACCGTCATACTCGGGGCCCAGCGGCGGGTAAACATGGAAGGCACTGGCGCGGAGGAATTGAAAAAACTGGAGGCGGTATTAATGGCCCAACAAGAGCGCCTGCCACAAATCCATGGCTTTTCCATTTACGACGAACAAGGTGGTTGCTTATTAAACTCAAGCGACAGAAACAAGCCCAACACAAATAACTCGGACCGCGACTATTTCATCTACCATCGCGACCATACCAGCGCCGCTCCGTTCCTGGGCCCGCCCATACGTAGCCGTTCAACAGACGAATGGATTATTACCCTGTCGCGCCGGATCAATCATCCTGACGGTAGTTTTTCCGGTGTGGCGGTAGCCACCCTTTATCTTAAATACTTCCTCAGCCTCTATGACAACATCGATCTCGGCAAGAATGGCATCATCAATCTGGCCTCCTCGACAGGACACATCATCGTACGCAAGCCCTTCAAGGACGCTGAAATTGGTACGGATATTTCAACCGGGGAGGTGTTTGCCTTATTGCAACCCGGGGTCACCTCGGGCACCGCAACAATAAGATCATTTGTTGACAGCATCGTACGGGTCATCAGTTTTCGCCGCGTCGATGGTTATCCCATGGTGGTCATTGCGGCTTTTGGAAGAGATGAGATATTGGCGGACTGGCGCCGCGAGTCCATTGCGAGCTTTATCATATCCTCAGTATTGCTGCTCATTCTCAGCCTGCTGGGCTATCGCCTCATAAGAACCATGAGCCAACAGATCCAGGCACAAAAAGAGCTGCAACACTCTGAAAGAGCCTATATAGAGGCGAACAAGGCGCTCGGGCAACTGGCACTCGAAGATGGCTTGACGGGGCTCTCGAATCGCCGCAGGTTCGACCTGTTTATCAACTCGGAAATAAGCAAGGCCAGGCGCAAGCCCGATGATCTCGCCCTCATCCTGATTGATATCGACCTGTTCAAGAAATACAACGACCATTACGGCCACGTACAAGGCGATGAATGCCTGAAAGCCGTGAGCAGCATTATCAAAAAAAATATCACTCGGGAAAGCGATCTGGCGGCCAGGTACGGCGGAGAAGAGTTTGCCATTGTCCTCTCGAACACCGACTATGTGGGTGCCTTTATTATCGCCGAGAAGATTCGAACGGACGTAGAGCGCAGTGCCATTCAACACGGCGAATCACCCGCCAAAATCGTCACTA
This sequence comes from Pseudomonas sp. GW821-FHT04D07, assembly GCF_059420225.1. Taxonomy (NCBI): domain Bacteria; kingdom Pseudomonadati; phylum Pseudomonadota; class Gammaproteobacteria; order Pseudomonadales; family Pseudomonadaceae; genus Pseudomonas; species Pseudomonas sp. GW821-FHT04D07. The sequence goes on along the minus strand of NZ_JBWKTH010000003.1, from coordinate 312,359 downwards.
TCAGCATTGGCATCAGTGCGTTATCCGGATCAAAAGCCGATACCCCCGAGCATCTGATCGATATCGCTGACAAAGCCCTGTACGTGGCAAAATCCAACGGCCGAAACCGGACGGTTATTTCCAATAACTTGTCCAGCGCCCTGGTCTGAGGACCTCTGCACGGGTCAATGAGCGCGACGCGGCTGGCGCGCAAGCGTCGCAGTGATGCCATTAACGATCCGCCAAGCCAAACGCGGTTGCCAGGCTCTTCGCGCCTTTCGGTGTCAGGTGCAAGGCCCTGGAGTCGAGATGGCGGTTCACCCAGCCGCGTTTGAGCAACAGCTCCAGCAGGGCCGCGCCCAGCGCGCCGCCGATATGGGGTGAGCGCTCGCTCCAGTCCATGCAGGGATAGGCCAGACGCCGGCGCTGGCGCGCTACGGCTTCGATATCGATGCCCAATCGCGCCAACGCCGCGGCGCCCTTTTCCGTGAGGACATAGTCCTTGCCCTGTTCTTCAATCCAGCTTGCCTGCAACAAGGTGTCATGCAGCTTGACCGCGATTTCCCCGGCGCAATGGTCATAACAGGTTCTGGCCCGCTTCAAGGCAGAAGGTGTGCGGGACTGAAACGGCGCCGCACTGCGATCAGTGATCGATAACAACGCCTCCAGGGCCTGCGCCACCCGGGCGTTGGCCAGTCGGTAATAGCGATGCCGACCCTGAACCAGCATGTCCACCAACCCTTGTTCACGCAAACGCAAAAAATGGCCACTGGCGGTGGACGCGCCGATGTCGGCTACGGCCGCCAACTCCGTGGCCGTGCGCGCGTGGCCGTCCAGCAGACTGCAGAGCATTTGAGCACGGGCCGGATCGGCAATCGCACCGGCGACCGCCGCCAAAGAAAGATCAGCCGCTTCGACATCCATAGTTCACGCTCTCCCGAAGTATCCCTGTTTTTCATCATCATACTGATGCCAAACCACTTGAAGGGATTCACCGATGAAGCACTCGATTTTTTTTGGCCGAAAGGTCGTGGCGGCGACCTTTGTGATGGCGGTATTTGGCTGGGGGATCGGCTTCTACGGTCCACCGATATTCCTCTATGCGGTGCTTCAACGAACGGGCTGGTCGCTGCCCTTGTGTTCGGCCGCCGTCACCCTGCACTTTCTCGCGGGCACCCTGGTGGTGGTGAACCTCCCCGCCTTGTACAAGCGCCTGGGCCTTCCCCGCACCACCGTGCTGGGTTCGATCCTGCTCGGCGTCGGTGTCTATGGCTGGTCCATCGCCGAGCAACCCTACCAGTTGTTCCTGGCGGCCCTGTTGAGTGGACTGGGCTGGGTGACCATGGGCGCGGCCGCGGTCAATGCACTCATCTCCCCATGGTTTGTGACCAAGCGCCCGGCCGCCCTGGCGATGGCCTATAACGGTGCGAGCATCGGCGGTGTGATTTTCTCGTCCGCCTGGGTGTACCTGATCGACCGGATCGGCTTCACCCAGGCCGCACTTGGCGTAGGCCTGGTTTCGATAGCGACGATTGCCGTGCTGTCGTTCAAGGTCTTCAAGGTTCGGCCGGCAGACCTCGGGCAATACGCCGATGGGGCTGATCAGCCCCCAGCGCAGCCGACTGTCTCCTCGGGTAGCGCTACAACCGCGTTGTGGCGCGATCGTCGCTTCGTGACCCTGGCCGCCGCGATGTCCCTGGGATTGTTCGCCCAGATCGGACTGATTACCCACTTGTTCCTGCTGCTGGTCAGTCACGTCACGCCAGCAAAGGCTGGATTGGCGATGGGCCTGGCAACGGCGAGCGCCATCGCCGGCAGGTTCCTGGTCGGTTGGCTGATGCCGCCGAACGCCAACCGGCGCACCGTTGCCTGCATGAGCTATGGTTGCCAGTTGCTCGGCTGCCTGGTCATGAGCGGATTAGGCCGCTTCCCGGATCTGCTGTGGTTGGGGGTGATTCTCTTTGGCGCGGGAATCGGCAACGCCACCTCCTTGCCGCCACTTATTGCTCAAGCCGAATTCCCGCGCCAGCAAACACAGCGCGTGGTGACCCTGATCGTCGCCACCGCCCAAGGCTGCTACGCATTGGCTCCAGCATGCTTCGGTGCGCTGAAATCCTTGTCCGTAGGGACTCATGGCGAACTCTTGCTATTGGGCCTGGCGGCCGCGACCCAGGGCCTGGCGATAGTCGCGCTGGTGCTGGGTAACGGCCGCTCGGCGCAACGCTTGCCAGGACTCAGCCTGCCCGCGGACTGATCACGGTTTCGGCACCGAGGTATTGAGTGCCACGGCGGCGCGAACCAGCGCCGTCAACGCCTGCTCATCGATCCGCTCGCCCTCGCGCAAATTCCACCACTTCGGGGTCAGCCTGCACGATCAGCGCCCGGATCCGGGCGAGGGTCTCACCGCGCCAATCCCCCAGTTCCGCGATTCTTGCGTCGATCATTTGCGAGGCGCTCCCGCCTGCTTCGGTTTCCTTGCTCATGGCAGTTGTCGTCCTGTTCATGGCGGTTACCACTCGCCGGTTTCATCAAGAAAGCAGCAACGCTGTGCTAGTTTTTCTACCTCTGGCCCGGCAACTGGCACCGAACCCACGGGACTGGATCGGCGCCGGCTACTTGAAATAGGCATGGCACTTTCGGCTAAAGCGTCAAACGATTCAGACATCGCTAAAGAAAAATGCCTGGCGCAGCGTTATGTCCTTTAGGCGACATTCATGGACTTATTGGCGTTAGTCGGCAAACGATAGACAGGCTAAAGTCCCTCTACTGTTCTTGCTCCTGGATGACGTGCCTGATGACCCGCCCTCGTTTCTTGCCCGACAACTTCACCCTGACCCTGGTCAGCGTGGTGCTTCTCGCCAGTTTCCTGCCCGCCAGCGGCCAGGTCGCCGTCGGTTTCAGCTGGCTGACCAATATCGCCATTGCCCTGCTGTTCTTCCTGCACGGCGCCAAACTGTCGCGCGAGTCGATCATCGCCGGCGCCGGCCACTGGCGCCTGCACCTGCTGGTGTTCGGCCTGACCTTTGTGCTGTTCCCACTGCTGGGCGTCGCGCTCAAGCCGCTGCTGTCACCGCTGATTGGCGACAAACTGTATCTGGGCATGCTCTACCTCTGCGCCCTGCCCGCCACGGTGCAATCGGCGATTGCCTTCACCTCCCTGGCGCGGGGCAATGTGCCGGCGGCGATTTGCAGCGCGGCGGCGTCGAGCCTGTTCGGCATCTTCCTCACGCCCTTGCTGGTGACCTTGCTGCTGGGAGTACATGGCAGCGGCGGCTCAACCCTCGATGCCATCCTGAAGATCAGCGTACAACTGCTGCTGCCGTTCATAGCCGGGCAGATCGCCCGGCGCTGGATCGGCGCCTGGGTGGGGCGCAACAAGACCTGGCTGAAGTTCGTTGACCAGGGTTCGATCCTGCTGGTGGTCTACAGCGCCTTCAGCGAGGCGGTGAACGAAGGCATCTGGCATCAGATCCCGCTCTGGGACCTGGCTGGCCTGGTGGTAGTCTGCGGCGTGATACTCACGCTGGTGCTGCTGGCGTCCAGCGTGCTGGGCAAGGCCTTTGGCTTCGACCAGGAAGACCGCATCACCATCCTCTTCTGCGGCTCGAAGAAAAGCCTGGCGACGGGCGTGCCAATGGCCCAGGTACTGTTCGCCGGCAGCACCATCGGCGTGCTGATCCTGCCGCTGATGCTGTTCCACCAGATTCAGCTGATGGTCTGTGCGGTGCTGGCGCAGCGTTATGCAAAACGCCAGGAGTCGGTGGCTGAATTGATGGCCCAGGTTGATCCTTGATGGCTTCCAATCCACGGATAAGCATTTGGAGCGCATCCGGGTGGACCCGGGAGTTCAGCAGCTGCGTTCCGTAGAAGTGGGGGATGTCCAAGCATTGATTGAAATGATCCTGAAAGAACGACAGACATCAAATTCAGTGTGAAATGATTCCATGGTCAATCGCGTATTTGACCAGCGCCGCGGGCTTGTCGATATTGAGTTTGCGCCGGATGCTCAACCGATGGGTCTCCACCGTGCGCACGCTGATATCCAGTTCGCGGGCCATTTCCTTGTTGTTCATACCCTCGACCATCTTGCGCAGCACCTGGCTCTCGCGCGGCGTCAGCTCGTTATCGCTCTGCTTGTCGCTGATCAGCCGCTGCGCGATCGCGGCACTGTAGAAGGTCCCGCCGCTGGCGATGGCCTCAATGGCCGCAATGATTTCCCGTGAAGGCGAATTCTTCAGCACATAGCCGCTGGCGCCTGAACGCACGGACTCACTCACATACTCGGTGTTGTCGTACATGCTCAGGACCAGAATCTTCAGCAGCGGGTACGTCTTGCTCAGCACCCGGGTCAGCTCAAGTCCGTTCATGTCCTTCAGGCCGATATCCACCAGCAGCAGGTCCGGCTGACAGCGCTTGACCATCTCGAGCGCTTCGGTGCCACTCTCGGCCTCGCCCACTACTTCCAGGGCGGGCATGATCGCCAGCAAGGCCTTGATGCCATCCCGGACCAGGGAGTGATCGTCGACCAGGGCAACGCGGATTGGATAAACCAGGCTCATCAGGGACGTTCGCTCTTGTTGTGGGCTGAGTCAGTACTTTGTAGCGGGCATTTTAAGCGGCAGCAGCACATCCAGCACACTTCTTCCCGGCGTCGACGACAACTCGAAGCGTCCACCAAAGTGTTCGACCCGTTCACGGATATTACGCAGACCGATGCCAGAGTGACGCCGTTCGACCTGAGCGACGTTGAAACCGATACCGTCATCGACCACCGTCAAGCGTACCGACTCCGCGGACCCGCGCAGGGTAATCGAGACGTTGTGCGCCTGTGCGTGGCGCTCGATATTGGTCAGACCTTCCTGCACGATGCGAAACAACGAGACCGGTAGCCCATCGACCAGCTGGCAATCGAATTCATTGTTATCGTAGGTCACCATCAGCCCGCTACGCTGCTCGAACTCGGTGGCGAGCTGACCGATCGCCGCCGGCAGGCCCAGGGTGTCGAGCAACGACGAACGTAGGTCGTGCGAAAGGCTGCGCACTTCGCCAATGGCTTCCCCCAGGCGCTCGACAGCCTCTCGCAAAATGCCCAGGCCCCGGTCCTGCCCCTTCTCCAGCACATGACTGGCCAGCTCAAACTGAAACTTGATGGACACGAGGACCTGGCTGATACCGTCGTGCAGCTCACGGGATACCCGTGTGCGCTCCTCCTCCTGCAAACTGACGATGCGCTGGTTCAAGCGCTGAAGTTTCTTGTCGGCCAGACGGTGCTCACTGACGTTCAGCGTCATACCACTGGCGAACACCAGCAGCACCGCCACCAGGGCGACCACGGCAATCGCCAGCATCGTCTTGCGGATACCGTTGGCCACTTCGTCACGGGCCTGCTGGGTGGCGCGCTCGACATCCTCAAGGTAGATGCCGGTACCCAGCATCCAGCCCCAACGATCCAGCATCACCACATAGGCAAGCTTGTCGGTCACCTGCCCGGTAGAGGGCTTGTTCCAGGCATAGCGTTGAAAGCCTTCGCCTGATTCGGCACTTTTGAGCAGCGCCTGGATCACCGGTAAACCATGCGGGTCCTTCATGTCCCACAGGTCCTTGCCCACCAGCTCCGACTGCCGCGAGTGCATCAGGCTACGGCCTTGACGGTCATAGACGAAGAAATAACCATTGATCCCGAAGCTGAGTTTGCGCAGTTCTTCGAGGACTTGTTGCTGGGCGTGCTCGCCACCCTTGCCGTCATCGTAAAGCGGCGCGATCAGGCTTTGCGCCATTTCGACGTAGTTTTTCAGCTCCGCGCGCTTGCTGGCCAGAATGCTGTCTTCGATCAGTTGCGCCTGTTGATCGCCCAATTGGCGGTTCAGGGAAATCACCAGCGCGCAGATGACGGCGATGGCCAATACCAGAGGCAAAATCCCCAGGGCGACGATTTTGTGCTTGAGCTGCATTGCTATTCCTGTCCTGACCGAACGGGCGCCAAGTGGTCATTGGCGAATACCGGACCAAGGGGGCGAAGGCCGGCATCATATGCCAAAGATACGCCGCTCCAGTAGCGCTGTTGGCGACTATGACGACCGCATGTCGGTCACCCTCGGTAGAACTACGTAGACCCTGCGTACGTAGTCGTGCTGATTCATTTGTTGACGCCATACGTGGATATTGGCCTTGCTCCGCACAGCGGACACAATTATAAAAATTACCGCCGCAGTCCACTGGCTGTCGGCAGGAGACACGCAATGACCCGTCTGGCTAAACACCTCGCCTGGTTTGCCGTGGCCGTCCTGGGAGCTTTTGCGCTGAGTGTCGTGGCCCTGCGCCGCGGCGAAGCCATCAATGCCCTCTGGATCGTCGTCGCCGCAGTCGCTATCTACCTTGTCGCATACCGCTACTACAGCCTGTTTATCGCCAATAAGGTGATGCAGCTCGACCCCAATCGCGCCACTCCCGCCGTCGTCAACAGCGATGGCCTGGACTACGTGCCGACCAACAAACACGTGCTTTTCGGTCACCACTTCGCCGCCATCGCGGGCGCCGGTCCACTGGTCGGGCCGATACTGGCGGCGCAAATGGGCTACCTGCCCGGTACGCTGTGGCTGATCGCCGGCGTGGTGCTGGCCGGTGCCGTTCAAGACTTCATGGTCCTGTTCATGTCCACCCGGCGCAACGGTCGCTCCCTGGGCGACATGATCCGTGAGGAAATGGGTCGCATCCCGGGGACCATCGCCCTGTTCGGCTGCTTCCTGATCATGATCATCATCCTCGCGGTGCTGGCGCTGGTCGTGGTCAAGGCCCTGGCGGAGAGTCCATGGGGCATCTTCACCGTGATGGCGACCATCCCGATCGCGGTGCTCATGGGCGTCTACATGCGCTACATCCGCCCGGGCCGCATCGGTGAAATCTCCGTGGTCGGCGTGCTCCTGCTGCTTGGCTCGATCTGGCTGGGCGGGCAAATTGCCGCCGATCCGGTGTGGGCAAAAGTCTTCAGCTTCACCGGCCTGCAGATCACCTGGATGTTGATCGGCTACGGTTTCGTCGCCGCGGTATTGCCGGTGTGGCTGATCCTGGCACCGCGCGACTACCTGTCGACCTTCCTCAAGATCGGTACCATCATCGCCTTGGCGGTCGGTATCCTGATCACCATGCCCATGCTGAAAATGCCGGCGCTGACCCAATTCGTCGACGGTACCGGTCCGGTCTGGAAAGGCAGCCTGTTTCCGTTCATGTTCATCACCATTACCTGCGGCGCGGTGTCCGGTTTCCACGCGCTGATCGCGTCCGGGACCACACCCAAGCTGCTGGCCAGTGAAGGGCATGCCCGTTACATCGGTTATGGCGGCATGCTGATGGAGTCCTTCGTCGGGATTATGGCGATGGTCGCCGCTTCGGTGATCGAGCCGGGCGTGTACTTCGCCATGAACAGCCCGGCAGCCGCGGTCGGCGCTGATGTCGTGGCAGTGGCGCAGACCGTCACCAGCTGGGGCTTCGCGATCACCCCAGACGCCCTGCTGGCCGTGGCCAAGGACATCGGTGAAACCACCGTGCTGGGCCGTGCCGGCGGTGCGCCGACCCTGGCGGTCGGTATTGCGCAGATCCTCCACCATCTGCTGCCGGGTAAAGACAGCATGGCGTTCTGGTACCACTTCGCGATCCTGTTCGAAGCGCTGTTTATCCTGACGGCGGTGGATGCCGGCACCCGTGCCGGGCGTTTCATGCTGCAGGACCTGCTCGGGGCCTTCGTTCCGGCGCTCAAGCGCACCGATTCCTGGACCGCCAACCTGATCGCCACCGGCGGTTGCGTGGCCATGTGGGGTTACCTGCTGTACCAGGGCGTAATCGACCCGCTGGGCGGCATCAACACCTTGTGGCCGCTGTTCGGTATCGGCAACCAGATGTTGGCCGGTATCGCACTGATGCTCGGCACTGTCGTACTGATCAAAATGAAGCGCCAGCAATATGTCTGGGTGACCTTGCTACCGGCAGCCTGGTTGCTGGTCTGCACGATCACCGCCGGTTTCATCAAACTGTTCGACGCCAATCCGGCTATCGGTTTCCTCTCCCTGGCGAAGAAGTACAGCGTAGCGTTGGAGGCAGGGCAAGTGATTGCACCGGCCAAGGACCTCACCCAGATGCAGCACGTGATCTTCAATGCCTACACCAACACGACGCTGATGGGGCTGTTTCTGTTCGTGGTGCTCAGCCTCTTGTTCTATGCCATCAAGGTCGGCGTTGCGGCCTGGAGTCTCAAGGAGCGCACGGATAAGGAATCGCCGTTCCAGGCCATTCCAGAGGTCTGATCGAGGATTGCCCAGCTCGATGAAAAAAATGCCCCGTCTCGAAAAAGACGGGGCATTTTTCATGGGGTATCCGCAACAACTCGTTCCTTTAACGCAGATTCGCTACTATGTTTGCTCCGCCCTCCTTGTCGGCGGATTTCTTCATTGTGGAGCCCGAATGCCTAGTCAAAAGGACATCGCCGCCGAAAGCGGCGCACCGATGATTCCTGAACAGCGCCGTGAGTTGATGCTGCGCCAGCTGCGCAAGCATCAGGTGCTGAGCGTTCATCAGTTGATGGAAATGTTCGAGTGCTCGCACATGACGGTGCGCCGTGACATTGCCTTGCTGGAACAGGAAGGCCGGGCCTATTCGGTCACCGGCGGCGTGCGCATCGCCAGCCAGCTGCACAGTGAACCCAGCCACCAGCTCAAGGCCGTGGTCGAGCTGCCGCAGAAGCAGGCGATGGCGAAACTTGCCGCGCGGTTGCTGCATGCCGATATGACGATTTACCTGGATGCGGGCACCAGTACCCTGGAGATCGTCCCGTACATCAAGGCGCTTTCCGGCATGACCGTGGTGACCAATGACTTCGGTATTGTCCAGGCCTTGATGGACGCACCCCAGGTCACGGTCATCCATACCGGCGGCCAGCTGGATCACTCCAACCATTCCTGCGTCGGTGGGCTGGCGGTCGCCACCTTGCGCCAGGTGGTCACCGATATCGCCTTCATCTCCACCAGCTCCTGGGATTTGCGCCGCGGTCTGACCACGCCTTCGGCGCTGAAGGTCGAGGTCAAGCAGGTAGCGATGCAATCGGCCGCGCAAACCGTGCTGGTGGCCAGCAGTTCGAAGTACGGCACCTTCAGCATGTACCGGATCGCCGGGCTCGAGCAGTTCGACCTGATCCTCAGCGACGACGCACTGACCGCCGCGGCGGCCGATGGTATCCGCAAGCAAGGGGTGGAACTGCTACTACCCTCCGCCTAGCGCGCCTTCCAGTCGCGCAGCCATTGCAAGCCCGCCGAAGTATCACCGCGCGGACGGTATTCGCAACCGACCCAGCCGTCGTAACCCAGTTGGTCGATCAGCTCGAACAGATAGGGGTAGTTGATCTCCCCCTGATCAGGCTCGTGCCGGTCCGGCACCCCGGCAATCTGAATATGGCCGATTCCGGCGAAGTCGCGGCGCAATTTGCTGGCCAGGTCACCCTCGACGATCTGGCAGTGATAGCAGTCAAACTGCACCTTCAGATTGCTCGCAGCGACTTCCTTGCAGATTGCCTGGGCCTGATCCTGGCGATTGAGGAAAAAGCCCGGCATGTCCCGTGTATTGATCGGTTCCAGCAACACCGTGACGCCGACCTTGGCCGCCTGGGCCGTGGCATAGGCGAGGTTTTCCAGGTAGACGCCGTGATGCCGGGCCCGCTCGTTCTCCGAGGGCAGCAGACCGGCCATGACGTGGATGCGTGAATTGCCCAGCACCGCGGCATACTCCAGGGCGCGTTGGAAACCGCTGCGAAACTCACTTTCCCGGCCAGGCAACGACACGATACCGCGCTCCCCCGCCGCCCAATCGCCAGGCGGTGCATTGAACAGCGCCTGCACCAGGCCGTTGTCACTCAGCCGCTGCTTGAGTTCTTGTGCGCTGTAGTCATAGGGAAACAGGTACTCCACCGCCTCGAAGCCGTCGGCAGCCGCCGCGGCGAAGCGCTCCAGAAACCCCTGTTCCGGGTAAAGCATGCTGAGGTTTGCAGCAAAACGAGGCATGGTAGCTCCCAGGATAAAAACTCAGACAAACGGCCAGATCAACAAGGTAATACAGAAACCCAGCGTACCGAGCAAGGTGGTCAGCAGCGTCCAGGTGCGCAGGCCGTCGGCCACATTCAACCCGGCCAGTTTGGTGAAGATCCAGTAGCCGGCATCATTGATATGCGACATGGCCAAACCGCCACCGCCCATGGCCAGGCACAGCAGGGCCATATGGTTCGGGGTGAGGTTGAGGGTCGCGATCAACGGGCTGATGATACCGGCCGTGGTCACCAGTGCCACCGTGGTCGAGCCCTGTACCGCGCGCAACAGCAGGGTCAACAAAAAGCCCAGGGCGAGCACTGGCAGACCGGTACTGCGCAACATATCGGAGACCACCGCGCCGATCCCGGTGTCCACCAGAACCTTGCCGAAGACTCCGCCGGCCCCGGCAATCAGGATCACCATCGCCACGCCGGGCAAGGCCGAACCGATCACATCGGACACTTGGGTCCGGCTCCAGCCGCGCCGCGAACCGAGCAACCAGGCACACAGCAAGGTGTCGAGCAGCAGCGCCACCAGCGGCGCGCCGAGCACGGTCATGATGCCGCGCAGGGTCGAATCGGCGGGCAACAACGAGGTGGCCAGGGTGCCCAGCAAAATCAGCATGATCGGCAACAGGATCAGACCGACAATCAAGCCAAAACCTGGCGCCGGCGCTGGCGGTAACTTGGCGACGAGGTTGCTGGTGGACTCTTCCAGCCCCATGTGCGACACCGCCACAGCGGCTTGCGCAGTGCTGCTGTCGTTGCCATTGGCCCAGGCGGCCAGGTCGTCGTTGGTGACATGCGGGCCGTAGACCTCGGCACGGATATCATCGGTCATCGGGTATACCCGACGGGTCATGCGCCCGGCTACGCGGTAGCCGACATAACACAGCAGCGCGGTGATCGGCAGACCGAACATCAGCACCCGACCGAGGTCGGCGCCCAGCTGGCTGGCCGCGGCCACCGCACCCGGGTGTGGCGGCAGGAAGGCGTGGACGGTCAACAAGGCCGCGCACATCGGCAGCGCGAACACCAGCAGCGGCTTGCGCGCGCTGCGAGCAACGCCATAGGCCAGCGGCATCAGGATGATCACCCCGACCTCGAAGAACACCGGGACCCCGACCATAAAGCCGGCAATCGTCAGCGCCAGGGGGGTACGCCGATTGCCGAAACGGGCGATCAGCGTCTTGGCCAGCGCCTCGGCACCGCCGGAGAGTTCGATGATCCGTCCGATCATCGCGCCCAGGGCAATGATGATCGCGATATGGCCGAGGGTTTTGCCCATCCCGCCTTCAATGGTCGCGACCAGCTCGGCCGGTTTCACCCCGGCCACCAACGCCACCAGGATGCTGACCAGCATCAAGGCAACGAAGGGTTGAAATTTATACTTGAGTACCAGGAACAGCAGCAGCGCAATGCCCAGCCCGGCGGTCACCATCAGAATTAACGGGCTCATTTGCGCAACCCTCCGCGTTGGGTGAACGCAGCGCTTGCGCCACGGGATCTGAAAATGCCGCAGTGAAGGTCAATCATGCTTGGATTTCCTGTTGTTATTGTTTTTTTGGCAAGCCTTGGCCATCGGGAGTCGCTGCGCGTCTCCCGGACAGGGCCTGCGTTATCGATCTGTGCTGTGGTGCTAAAAAACCGTGCTCTACCAATGCGCGCCGAAGGTCTCGCGCAGCTCGTCCAGTGCCGCCTGATCGAGCGGCTCGGGCCTGGGGTTGCTCATCAGCCACAGCCGCGCGGTTTCCTCGAGTTCTTCCAGGGCATAGCTGGCCTTGGACACCGAACTCTCCCAGACCACCGGGCCCAGTCGTTCAAGCATCACGCCGCGCACATGGTTGGCCAGTTGCGCGACCTGTTCGGCCACCTTGGGCGAGCCGGGTCGCTGATAACCGATCAACGGGATATGCCCGACCTTCATGACCTGATACGGCGTCAGCGGCGGGAGGATATCGTCCGCTTGCCAAACGCCCGCCAGGGTCAATGCGACCAGATGGGTGGAGTGGGTATGAACCACGCCGCCCACACCCGGGTTGCGGTCATAGACCTGACGATGCAGCGCCAGGGTCTTCGAGGGCTTGTCCCCGGACACCCATTCACCGGCCCGGTTGACCTTGGCAATCGTCGCCGGGTCGAGGCGACCGAGGCAGACGTCAGTCGGCGTGATCAACCAGCCATCTTCCAGGCGGGCACTGATATTGCCGGCACTGCCAACGGTATAACCGCGTGCGTAAAGGCTGCGCCCGACCTCGCAGATTTCATCGCGCAAGGCGTTTTCATGAGTCATTGCGCAGCTCCCGTCTGGGCCAGTTGCTGCAAGGCCTTGTCGAAGAAGTCGCGGCCACCGAAGTTGCCCGATTTGAGGGCCAATGCCAGCGGTTCAGCAGTGCTGCTGACTGTCGCTGGCACCCCCGGATCGATCTGTGCGCCAATGCGCAGCAGTTGCACGCCCAAGGCCTGCACCACCGCCCCCGAAGTTTCCCCACCCGCAATCACGAAGCGCCGCACGCCGCTCTGGCGCAGCCCCTCGGCAATTTCGCCGAAGGCGTTTTCCACCAGGCTACCGGCCCGCTCGACACCCAATTGCTGCTGCACCCGCTTGACCTCCTCCGGTGAACAGGTGGCATAGATCAAGACGGTTTCCTTGTGCCCACGGGCGAAGGCCAAGGCCTGCGCAACCACCGGCTCGCCGGCGGCCAAGGCCAGTGGATCGATACGCAGGGCCGGCCGCGCCGCTTCGAGCCAGGCCGCCACCTGGCCGTTGGTCGCCAGCGAGGCGCTACCGGCCAGCACCACTTCGCCCCCCGAAACCGGCACCCATTGCGCCGCATCGAGGTCGCGCAGTTTTCCTGCGCGACGGAAGTTTTCCGGCAAACCCAAGGCCAGTCCCGAACCGCCGGTCAGCAACGGCAGGTCGGCGCAAGCCGTGCCCAAGGTATATAAATCTTCGTTCGACAAGGCATCGGCGATGGCGATGCCAACACCTTCAGCCCGCAACTCGGCAATGCGCGCGCGAACCTGCTCGGGCCCTTGGGCAATGCTGTCGTAGCGCAACAAGCCGACATTCAGGCTGGTCTGCGCTTGCAGCACCCGAACCAGGTTGGCATCGGTCATCGGCGTCAGCGGGTGATGCCGCATGCCCGACTCGCTGAGCAACTGATCCTGGACAAACAAGTGGCCGCGAAAGATCGTCCGGCCATTTTCCGGGAACGCCGGGCAGGCCAGGGTGAAGTCACTGCCCAGCGCCACCAGCAGTGCTTCGCTGACCTGGCCGATATTGCCGGCCGCGGTGGAGTCGAATGTCGAACAGTACTTGAAAAAGATCTGCTCGCAGCCCTGCTCACGCAGCCAGGCCAGCGCCGCGAGGGATTCCCCGACCGCCTCGGCGACGGCAGTGGTGCGCGACTTCAGGGCAATCACGATCGCATCGGCGTCGATTCCGGCGGCGACTTCGCGGCTCGGGATACCAATGCTTTGTACCGTGCGCATACCGCCACGCACCAGCATATTGGCAAGGTCGGTGGCCCCGGTGAAATCGTCGGCGATGCAGCCCAGCAATGGACGCTTGCTCATTGTGCGCTCCTCAAACCGACTCGGTCTTGGCCGTCGGCAACTCGATGCCCGGGAAAATCTTGATCACCGCCGAATCATCCTCGCGACCGAAACCGGCGCTGGAAGCCTGCATGAACATCTGGTGGGCGGTGGCCGACAGCGGCAGCGGGAATTTGCTGGCCCGCGCGGTATCCAGCACCAGGCCCAGGTCCTTGACAAAAATATCCACCGCCGACAACGGCGTGTAGTCGGCCTTGAGAATGTGCGGCACGCGGTTTTCGAACATCCAGGAATTGCCGGCGCTATGGGTGATCACTTCGTAAAGCGCGTCGGCGTCGACCCCTTCACGCAAGCCCAGGGCCATGGCTTCGGCAGAGGCCGCAATATGCACCCCAGCGAGCAACTGGTTGATGATCTTGACCTTCGAGCCCAGACCGTGGACGTCACCCAGGCGATAGACCTTGCCAGCCATGCCCGTCAGGATCGCCTCGGCCTTGGCGTAAGCCGCCTGCGGGCCCGAGGTCATCATGGTCATCTCGCCAGCAGCGGCCTTGGCCGCGCCACCGGAGATCGGCGCATCCAGGTACAGCAGGCCCTGCGCGGCCAGGCGCTGGCCAAGATCGACCGCATAGGTCGGGGCCACGGTGGCGCAGCCGATCACCAGGCTGCCAGGGCGCAACGCCGCTACGGCGCCGCCTTCGCCAAACAGGACGGTCTCGGTCTGCTCGGCATTCACCACCACCGTGATGATCACCTCGCACTCGCCAGCCATGTGTGCGGGCGAAGCACAAGCCACCCCACCCTCGCCGGCAAACTGTTCCGTGGCCACCGCCCGCACATCACAGGCATGCACATTGAAACCGCTGCGCAACAACGAGCGGGCAATGCCCAGGCCCATCGCGCCCAAACCGACAACACCGACATTCTTGTTATTCATGAGAGGACTCCATCAAGTTAAGCGGATGATCCTCCAATGATCTGATCATGTGAAGTATTTTTTCAAAATAACATTTTTTAACATCGAATCGACAAGCCCCTCCAACGGCGTAGATCCTTCAATTGCCCCCTCCCCGTTCAGGTTCTGAAACGCGCCACGGTCTGGTGCAGGGCTCCCGCCATCTGCGCCAACTCCGAACCGGCCGCGTGAGTCTGTTCGGCACCCCGCGAAACCTGCTCGGACAGGTTGCGAATACCCACCAGATTGCGATCCACCTCACGCGCCACCATGGCCTGCTCCTCCGTGGCACTGGCGATCATCAGGTTGCGTTGGTTGATCTGCGAGATCGACCGGGTGATCTCTTCCAGCGCCTCGCCGGAGCGCTGCGCGACTTCCAGGGTGGCTTGCACCCGCTGACTGCTGCTATGCATGGCGCTCACCGCCTGCCCGGTGTCCTGCCGCACGTTGCCAATCATCTGCTCGATTTCCTGGGTCGAGACCTGGGTGCGATGGGCCAGCGCCCGCACCTCATCGGCGACCACCGCGAAACCACGTCCGGCATCACCGGCCCGAGCCGCTTCAATTGCCGCGTTGAGGGCCAGCAGATTGGTTTGCTCGGCAATGCTGCGAATCACGTCCAGCACGGTGCTGATGTCTTGCACACGCCCGGCCAGTTGCTGGATACGCTGCGAGGTATCCGTCATGCCATCCGCCAGCGAACCTATCGAGACCACCGTTTCCTGCACCTGCTCACGGCCACGCTGGGCGGTTTGCGCGGACACCCGGGACGCCTCGCTGGTGCTGAGGGCATTGCGGGCAACCTCCTCGACAGCGATGGTCATCTGATTGACCGCCGCGGCCGCCTGTTCGATCTCCAGGCCCTGCAAGTGCAAGCTGCTACTGGTCTGGCTGCTGACCGCGCTCAACTCTTCGGACGAACTAGCCACCTGATCCACCGACGCCGCGATGTGCCTGACCATGGCGTTCAGGTTTTGCTGCATCTGGTGCATATTGATCATCACGCTACCGTCGGTATTGGCATGCACCGGCACCTGAATCGTCAGGTCACCCTGCGCGATCTGACTCAATAGCCGCGCCGCCACATCGGGTTCGCCACCCAAGGGCCGGGTGACACTGCGGGTGACGATAATCGCAGCGGCGATAACCGAGACCAGGCACAGCACAAACAACCCCAACATGTTCAGGCATGCATCGCTGTACAGTAACTGCGCCGACCGTTCACGCTCGACGAAGATCTGTCCCTGTAGCGCCATCAGGGCATCCAGGCTTTGATAAACCTGCTGCTCGGCGGGAATGACTTGCTGTTTCAGCTGCGTCATCGCCGCCTCAAAAGCGCCTTGCCTGATCAACACCTGCACCTGTGTGAACGCGGCGACGTAGGCCTCACGATTCCTTTTCAAGGCGGCATAGGCGGCCTTGCCTTCCGGCCGATCGAACAACGGTCCAAGTGTTTCAAGCGCCTGACTGATGCGCTTCTTGGTGCTGTCGATGGACTGTTGCGCTTGCTGATTGTCTTTGTCGATCAGCAAATCCCGGGTGTTCCTGGCGTTGTCCCGTACACCGGTGGCGATGACCATGATCGGATCGATCTTTGGCCAGTCCTGCTTGACGATCACCATGGCCTGCTCCTTGAGCGTTGCCAGATCGTGCAACGCATATAACACCAGACCTGTCAGTACCAACGGTGCAATTGCAAAGCCGATGACAATACGTTGTGCCGTGCTTAGCTTGGCCATATCAAATGCTCTCCGATTAATACCTACCCACCGGGCAGCACATTTGAAAACGTCATACCGCAAAAAAATCCGAACTATTCACGGTTAAAAAGACAAAAAAAAACGCCTGAAACCTTACGGTTCCAGGCGCCTTTGCCTGTTCTTTTACGATGTTGAATGCTGCCCCGGCCTGTCCGGCCAATCGATCGTCGTTGACCGAGGGGGGGTGTCCACGGGAATACGTACCCGCTGAACCTGGAACAAGCCATGCAGCCTTTGTGCCAGTCGGCAGCACAAAACACCAAGCCCAATTGACGGGAAAACCACTCGGAATGCCACGACTGACCGCCTCCCACTGGTGCAAATGTCGGCCGGTAGCGCTTTATAAACGTGCATGGATCGAGATTGAGCGGATGACTGCCAGCGCGTTGAAGTCGTTGCCCGACAAATCCGCTAATATTTCTTCGCGTTCGTCCCATCGCTTCCCAGCAGGAAATCACCATGCAACTCGAATGGCTCGAAGACTTTATCGAACTGGCTCGCACTCGTAGCCTGTCTCGGGCAGCGGAAATCCGTTGCGTGACCCATCCGGCATTTGGCCGGCGTATTCGGGCGTTGGAGGACTGGGTCGGCACTTCACTGATCGAGCGCAAGCAACCCTTGTCCTTGACGCCCGGCGGCCTGCTGTTCCTTGAAGCTGCAACGCAATCGGTGGAGTTGCTGGCAGCGGTGCGGGCACAGCTTCAGGGAGGAGGATCAAACCGCGATGAGCCGGTGCGCATTGCTACGGGACGAACCCTGGCCAGCGATTTTTTCCCCGACTGGTACGAGTCTCTGAACCAACAGTTCGGCTGCTTTCCGGTGTCACTGGTGACCAGTGGCGCGCAGGAGGCAATCATGAAGTTGTCCGCCGGCGACGTTGACTTGCTGTTGAACTTTTCCAGCCCGCTGACCCAGGTTCTGATTGATCCAGAGCGTTTCGATTCGTTGGTGCTTGCCAATGAAGAGCTGCTGCCGGTCAGTGCACCGGACGATCATGGCCAGCCCTTGTTCCATATTTCCATCAACAGCAGCGCGTCGACCATCCCCTGGCTGGCGTTCTCGCCGACACTCGCTCTGCGCGGAGTACTCGCCCAACACTTGGCGCGACGGCCTCAGCGGCTGGCTTTACGCATGATCTATCAAGCCGACTCCTACGAAGCCATTCTGGAAATGGCCAAGCGCGGCAGCGGTCTCGCCTGGCTGCCACGCATGGTCGCCAAAAGCGCCCTGGCCTCGGGCGAGTTGTTGATCGCGGGCAGTCCGGAGTTTCAGATCAGCTTCGACGTGTCCTTGCATCGCCTGCGCTCCAACCAGAGCGAACTGGTGATGAAGATATGGCAGGGTCTGCTCTTGCGTCATGCGGAGCACGGATCGAATCGCGGCAAAAACCTGGCCTGAACACGGGTTCAAACGTGCACTGATTACGGGCATACGAAAAAAAAACGGCGGGTCGACCGTGCGGAAAAGACCGTGCTGACAGGCGTGTGCGCAATCAGCCCAAGGATGTGCTGAAACAGCAATTGCCATCATCCAGCACTTGATTCAATTTCGACTCCGGGCCGGATAGCCATGGAGACGCAGATCTTCACCCGCTATCCGGTTGTTTTCACCCATAACAATGACTGCCATCGATGTCGTCGAACCGTGTTGCGGCTCGGCGAATACGATCGACAACTGTGAAACAGACCCGGGACCCTCTCATGACCACTCAAGCATCCATCGTGCCTTCGGCACAGGCGTCTACTCAGCGAGGCCCTTGGAAGGAAATCGTCGCCGCCAGTATCGGCAATGCCCTGGAATTCTATGACCTGCTGATCTACGGCTATTTCGCGGTAGTGATCGGCAAACTGTTTTTCCCGTCAGACAACGAAACCACGTCACTGCTACTCAGCGTCGGCTCCTTCGGTATTTCCTTTTTGATGCGTCCGCTGGGTGCCATCGTGCTGGGTACATACGCCGACCGAGTGGGGCGCAAGGCCTCGCTGACGATGTCGATCCTGATCATGATGCTCGGCACCGCGCTGATCACCTTTGTCCCATCTTATGAGCAGATCGGCCTGACCGCACCGCTGCTGGTTATTGTTGCGCGCATGCTGCAGGGCTTTTCCACCGGCGGGGAATTCGGTGCCGCGACCGCATTCATGGTCGAACACGCTGATGCCAAGCGACGTGGCTTCTTCGCCAGTTGGCAGCTGTCGACCCAGGGTCTGGCGACGGTATTGGCCGCTGGGGTCAGTGCATTGCTCAGCTACCTGCTGTCGGATGTGCAACTCAATAGCTGGGGCTGGCGTGTCGCTTTCGGCGTGGGTCTGCTGATTGGGCCGGTGGGCTTTTACATCCGCAGCCAGATCGATGAAACCCCGGACTTCCAGAAGATCGCGGCGAATGTGCAGAATAAAACCCCACTGCGCGATGTGTTGATCAAAGGCCGTGTCAGCCTGCTGCTGGCCATCGGGGTGGTCGCGGGTGCAACGGCGTTCAACTATGTGCACAAGCTTTACATGCCGACCTATGCCTTGAGGCAATTGCACATCGCGGCCACGTCCTCATACCTTGGGGCGCTGGTGACCGGAGCGACCCTGATGGTCATGGCACCGGTGTTCGGCGGACTCTCGGATCGCTATGGACGGTTTCGGGTACTGACCATCGCCTTGCTGATTACCGGTTTGTCGTCCTACCCGATGTTTCTGCTGCTCAACACCTTTCCCAACGTATCGGTGTTGCTGTTGGTCCAAGCCATCGTGGGCATCTTGATCGCTGCGTGCCTGGGGCCGATCCCTGCGATGCTGGCCGACATATTTCCTACCAGTATTCGTGGTACCGGCCTGGCACTGAGTTACAACTTCTCGATCACCCTGTTTGGCGGTTTTGCCCCGCTGATCGTGACCTGGATGATCGATGCTACCGGCAACAAGCTGGCACCCAGCTTCTATGTCATGACGACAGCATTGATCAGTGTCGTCGCCGTGGTCTGCCTTGGCCGTCGTATGCGTCACCACACCTCGAGCTGACCTTAAGTCAGCCCATCGCTATCCCGTCCCCCCCTCGATATGTCGCGCCTACAGGTTGCGCGGCAAGTGGAAGCTATTGTCTGTCGGAGACCGAAATGAAGACTCTTGAACAAGTTCGTGCGTCCCTGAAACCGTACCCGGTGGAGGTGGAATTTCCCGATATCCGCCCCTGGAAAAGCGGTAACTGCGGGGTCGACTACATCCACAGCTTCGACAGTGGCGTGCCAGGGCCACACGTGATGATCATGGCGCTGACCCACGGCAACGAAGTCAGCGGCGCTATTGCGGTGGATGCGTTCCTGCGCAGTGGCGTGCGCCCTCGCCAGGGCCGACTGAGCCTGGGCTTCGGCAACGTCGAGGCCTACCACCGCTTCGATCCACGGAACATTGATGCCACCCGGTACCTGGACGAAGACATGAACCGGGTCTGGCTACCCGCGAAGCTCGACAGTGAGCAGCACTCCATCGAGCTGCGCCGGGCTCGCGAGTTGCGCCCCGTCATTGACAGCGTCGACCTGCTGCTTGATATCCACTCGATGCATGAAGAATCCGCGCCGCTGATGATGTGTGGCGCACGCACCAAGGGCCTGGAGTTCGCCGCCACTGTCGGGGTGCCGGCAACGGTCATCGTCGACGCCGGCCACGCCAATGGTCGTCGCTTGCGTGATTACGGTGATTTCAACGACGCCGCCAGCAAGAAGAACGCCTTACTGATTGAGACCGGTCAGCATTTTTCGCAACACAGCCGGCAGGTCGCCCTGGACGTGGCGGCGCGTTTTCTGATCGCCACCCAAGCGGTGCGCGAAGAAGACCTCGCACAGTTTCTCAGCACCCGCAAACCCGGGGCTCAGCGCGTGCTCCAAGTCACCGAGCCGATTATCGCCAGCAGCATGGACTTCAACTTTGTCGAAGACTTCCGCGGACTGGAGCTGATCACGCGGTCCGGAACGGTGATCGCTCGGGATGGCAATCGGGAAATCGTCACGCCTTATGACAACTGTGTATTGGTCCAGCCGTCGCTCAGACACCTCGGTCCAGGTGTCACCGTCGTAAGACTGGCCAAGGTGCTCCACATCCCGCACTACCAGCCGTCCTCGCACACCTCGCGCTAACCCCCCCCCTTGCCCTTGTTACGATTGGAGTCGCATTGAATGAAAAAAATGCCATGGATCATCATGATGGGTGCAGGCACCGTCAGTCCGCTCATGAGTGGATCGGTGCAGGCCGCCGGGTTCATCGAGGACAGTCACGCCGACCTGACCTTGCGTAACTTTTACATCAGTAACGATACCCGCAACAGTACGACGCCGAACATCAAGGAGTGGGCACAGGGTTTCATGCTCAATTATCAGTCCGGTTTCACTCCAGGCACCCTCGGCTTTGGCGTCGATGCACTGGGTTTACTGGGCATGAAACTGGATTCGGGTGGCACTGCAACCAAGGCCGGCCGCGATCGTACCCCAGGTGTATTGGAGCCTCTGGACAACGGCAGCCCGGTAGATGAATACGCCAGCCTCGGGTTGACGGCCAAGATGAAACTGTCCAAAACCGAATTTCGCTATGGAACGCTACAACCGAAACTGCCCGTAATGTATGCCAACGACGGTCGTTTGCTGCCACAAACCTTTGAGGGCGGCCAGGTCACCAGCAAGGAAATCGACCATCTCACGTTGGTCGGCGGGCGTCTGGAACACGCCAAGGCCCGGGCGTCCACCGATAATCAGGCGCTGTCCATCGGTGGCGCGGGTAATGTGCCTGGCACCAGCAACCTGCGACGCAGCAACGCCTTCTACTACGCAGGTGGCGATTACCAGGTCAGCAAAGACCTGCTCGCCCAGTACTACTACGGCGAACTGGAAAATTTTTACCAACAACACTTTTTTGGCCTCACTCACACGCTACCGCTGCCGGTGGGCTCGTTCAAATCGGACCTGCGCTATTTCGTCAGTGATTCAGACGGCAAGAATGGCAGTGCTGCTGGCCGTGCTGAGGGTTACACCAGTACCGGCTACTTCGGTAAGGGCGTCACTCACGGCGAGGTCGATAACGACCTGTTCAGCTCGTTGTTCACCTACAGCCTGGCCGGCCACGCGCTCAGCCTCGGTTACCAGAAATCCTCGGGGGATAGCGCTATGCCGTTTGTCAACCAGGGTGATGGTGCCAGCGTTTATCTCAACACCGATCGTCTGGTAGGCAACTTCACCCGGGCCGGCGAGCGAACCTGGATCGGCCAGTACGCCTATGACTTTGCCGCCCTCGGCGTGCCAGGGCTGACCAGTACGGTGTCCTACTACAAGGGCGACCAGATCGCTTCGGCAACCGGTGGACTCAAGGAGTGGGAGCGTGACCTGATCGTCGCCTACGTACTGCAAAACGGTCCGCTCAAGGGATTGGGCGTGACCTGGCGCAACGCCACTTATCGCAGCCAGGCGGCAACCGGTACCGCCGATGCCGACCATAACCGCCTGATGCTCAGCTATAGCTTGCCATTGTTCTGATTCCCCCCTTTTCAAGATACCCAATGCCTGCGGGAGGCTTTCGGCTGCCCGCAGGTTTCATCGGCTCGCTCGTAGCCGACTTATCGAGGAGGTGTGCCAATGAAAGGCCTGGGTTTCAGTCGCAAAATATTGATCGCCGCCGCCCTGATCGTCATTTTGGTCTTCAGCGCGTTCATCTACGTCAGCGACTATCGGCAGCGGCAAACCTTGCGCGGCGAAGTTGACGCGAAGTTACAGCAGTTGGGCATGCTCTCGGCCCACGATATTCAGACCTGGCTGGAAAGTCGCATGCAGTTGATCCAGACGCTGGGGCAACGGCTCAACGTCGAGGGGACTGACCAGATCACCCTGCTCAAGGCCATCGACTTGCCGGTCTATGCAGAAAACTTTCAGCTGATTTCATACGGTGGTAGCGACGGCTCGATGTTCTCATTGCCGCAAAGCGTGCGTGCCGCAGACTATGACCCCCGGGTGCGTAGTTGGTACAAAGCGGCGCAAGACAGTCAACGGACCGTGTTTACCGAACCTTACGTCGCGGCCTCGTCGGGCAAACTGGTGATGACGGTGGCGACGCCCGTGAAGTATCAAGAGCGTACCGGCGTGGCCTGTGCCAACCTGTCCCTCGACGCCTTGAGCAAGATGATCAACACCCTGGATTTCGGCGGGCATGGGTATGCTTTCATCGTCAGCGCCGATGGCAAGGTACTGGTCCATCCAAACAGCCAGTTCATCCTCAAAGACCTCAAGGACGTCTTCTCACAAAGTACACTGGCGCCCACTCCAGGTGTCCGTGAAATCCGGACCGGTGGCAGCTCGCAGTTCATCTCCTTCACCCATGTCGATGGAGTGCCTTCGGCCGATTGGTACGTGGTGATGGTCATCGACCAACAGGCGGCGTTCTCGATGCTGGGCGAATTGCGCACCCTGGCGATCACCGCCACGTTGATAGCGGTCGCGATCATCATCCTGTTGCTCGGCATGTTGATCCGTTGGTTGATGCGGCCGCTGCACACAATGGGGCGAGCATTGGAAGACATCGCCAATGGTGAGGGTGACCTGACTCAGCGCCTGCCGATCAACTCCCGTGATGAATTCGGGGCACTGGCACAGTCGTTCAATCGTTTTTTGGCATTTATCCAAGGATCCATTCGCGAGGTGGCGAGCACCAGCGCCAGCCTCAATCACGTCGCGACGTTGGTGACCCGGGTGTCGAGCACTTCGATGAGTCATTCGGATGAGCAGTCGGCACGCACCGAGAGCGTGGTCTCAGCCATCCATCAGCTGGGGGCGGCGTCTTCTGAAATTGCCCGCAACGCCGCACTGGGTTCACAAAGCTCCAGCGACGCCCGGCAGCTGGCCGATGACGGTCAAAACGTTGTCACAATGACCATCGAAGCGATCAATCGGCTGTCGAGAAATATCGACAAGTCACGGCTTACCATCGAGAATCTCGCCACCCAGACAGCCGACATCGGGCAGATCCTTGACGTCATCACCAGCATATCGCGGCAAACCAATCTGCTGGCGTTGAACGCGGCCATTGAGGCTGCACGCGCGGGGGAAGCCGGCAGAGGCTTTGCCGTGGTGGCCGATGAAGTGCGCAACCTGGCGCATCGCACCCAGGACTCGGCGCAACAAGTGCAAAGCCTGATTGAGCAGTTGCAAGTCGGCGCCCAAGCCGCCGTGCTGACCATGACCGAGAGCCAGCGCGAGAGCGAAACCAGCGTTACGGTCGCCAACCAGGCGGGGGAACGTTTGGCTCGGGTTGCCCAGCGCATCGGTGAAATAGACGCGATGAACCAGTCTGTGGCGGCCGCCACGGAGGAGCAAACGGCGGTGGTGCTCTCGATCAACGATGACATCGCGCAGATAGACGTCTTGAACCATCATGGCGTGGCGAACTTGCATTCGACGCTCAATGCCTGTGTTGATCTTGAGCGTGAAGCCGCCAGGCTGCAGCACTTGGTGACGCATTTCAAAATATGACTGTTTGCCGTGGTGCGGCCAAGCAAGAGTTGATGGCCGGCGTAACCGTAACGCGCCTCGGCGAGTCAGGGAGGCGGCCAAGTGGTTTGAGTATCTGAGCTGCGTTCGCACCTGAGCGAGAAAGCCCACCTTGGCCTATCGAAACAGCTTTCCAATTTATTCGAACAAGAATAATGTAGCTTTATCTACATTATTTTGATCTGTCCCTACATGAAAAATTGGTTAGCTCTGATCCTGGGATTGCCGACCGCCAATGCGACCGAGCGTATGCGAGCCTGGCGCGCCCTAAAAGCTTCCGGGGCCGCGGTTTTGCGCGATGGCGCCTACCTGTTGCCAGATACCGGTGCTTGTCGAGAGACGCTGGCCTCGGTTGAGCGCGATATCTTGGCCATCAATGGCACCGCCTATGTTCTGCCTGTGGTGGATCCAGACGGTGAACGCTTTATCGGGTTATTCGACCGTAACGAGGACTACAGCAAACTACGCACTGAAATCGAGGCGTGTCGGGGACAGCTCACGGCCGAAAATGCGCTGTCCAGCACGAAGCAGATTCGCAAGCTGCGCAAAAGCTACGAACAACTGACCAGCATCGACTATTTTCCAGGCAAGCCGAAGCAGCAAGTCGATGCCGCCTTGCAGGCGCTTGAGACGGCGGTCAGCAGGGCCTTGTCGACTGATGAACCCCATAGCCGGGACCTGCCCATAACGGCACTCAGCCTTGGCGACTATCAGGGCCGTGTCTGGGCCACCCGTAGGCGGCCCTGGATTGACCGCCTGGCTTGTGCCTGGTTGATCCGCCGGTTCATCGACCCGACCGCTCAGATTCTCTGGCTGAACAGCCCACACGACTGCCCAGCCGATGCACTGGGGTTTGATTTCGATGAGGCGACCTTCAGTCATGTCGGCAACCGCGTGACCTTCGAAACCCTGCAAGCCAGCTTTGCAATCCAGGAACCCGGCCTGAACCGCATCGCGGCCCTGGTGCATTACCTCGATATCGGCGGTATTCAGCCAGTCGAGGCAGCGGGCATCGAACGGGTGCTGGCGGGGCTGCGTGAAACCATTGCTCTTGACGACCCGCTGCTGGCAGCTGCGAGCGCCATCTTCGACGGCCTGCTCGCCGGGTTTACGAAAGAGGAACAACCCAATGAGTAAGGTTTTGGTATCGGCGGTTGAAGAGAATCCTCCCAGGCCGGTAGAGATCAGTTTGCGTGAGGCGTTCTGGTTCTGGCTGAAGCTCGGTTTCATCAGCTTCGGCGGGCCCGCGGGGCAGATCTCGATCATGCACCAGGAGTTGGTAGAACGACGGCGCTGGATCTCCGAAGGGCGATTCCTGCATGCCCTCAACTTCTGCATGTTACTCCCCGGGCCGGAGGCTCAGCAGTTAGCAACCTATATCGGCTGGCTGATGCATCGAACCCGCGGTGGTGTGATTGCCGGGGGGCTCTTTATCCTGCCCTCGCTGTTCATCCTGATTGCCTTGTCCTGGATGTATATCGCGTTCGGCGACGTACCCGCGGTGGCGGGTCTCTTCTATGGCATCAAGCCTGCCGTCACGGCCATCGTCGTTCAGGCTGCCCATCGCATCGGCTCCCGAGCTCTGAAGAGCGGTTGGCTGTGGGCCATTGCCGCCGCCTCATTCGTGGCGATATTTGCCTTTGATGTGCCCTTCCCGCTGATCGTACTGAGTGCCGCGCTGCTCGGTTACCTGGGCGGGCGCCTTGCCCCCGAAAAATTCAAAATCGGCGGTCACGGTGCCGCTAAAAAATCCTATGGCCCGGCCTTGATCGATGACGACACCCCATCCCCCGACCATGCTCGATTCAGCTGGGTAAAACTGGCCCTGCTAGTGCTTGTCGGCGCTGTATTGTGGGCGTTGCCAATGGCCATCTTGACCGCGCTGTTTGGCTGGGAAGGCACCTTGACCCAGATGGGCTGGTTCTTTACCAAGGCCGCTCTGCTGACATTTGGCGGTGCCTATGCAGTGCTTCCTTATGTTTATCAGGGCGCGGTGGGGCACTATGGATGGCTGACCCCAACACAAATGATCGATGGCCTGGCCCTGGGTGAAACCACGCCGGGGCCGCTGATCATGGTGGTGGCTTTCGTCGGCTTTGTCGGCGCCTATGTCTCCCAGGTGTTCGGTGCTGATCAGGTATTTCTGGCCGGAGCCCTCGCCGCCACGCTGGTGACCTGGTTTACCTTTCTACCATCGTTCCTGTTCATTCTCGTGGGTGGTCCGCTGGTGGAGGCCACGCACAACGAACTCAAGTTCACCGCGCCGCTGACCGGGATCACCGCCGCCGTGGTTGGGGTGATTCTCAATCTGGCGATGTTCTTCGGCTATCACGTGCTGTGGCCAAAAGGGTTCAGCGGCACCCTCGACTGGCCCTCTGCACTGATCGCGATTGCCGCAGCGATTGCCTTGTTTCGCTTCAAGCGTGGCGTGATTCAGGTATTGATGGCCTGCGCGCTGGTTGGTTTGGCAGTGCATCTGCTGCGCTAGTGTGGGGTGATCGACGGTTCTCTGGTGGGCATCGTGCCGACCAGATCACTCAGCCTACTGAGTTAGGCAGGAGGTGTTCCATGAAGTGGATTACCCGTGAACGACCCAAGATCGACAGGATTGCCTGTCCTTGGCTGATCACCCGCTTTATCGATCCCGAGGCCGATTTCTTGTACGTGCCCAGCAGGGAGGTTTTGCGGATTGCCGCAGAAAAGGATGCAACGCCCTACGATATTCCCGGCGTTGAGCTTACGCATGAGGGAGAGCTGTGCAGCTTTGATGCCTTTCTGAAGAAGTATCAGCTCGATGAGCCTGCCTTGCAGCATCTGGCGAAAATCGTACGAGGAGCAGACACCTCCCAACTGGACCTGACGCCGCAATCGGCTGGGCTTTACGCGATTTCGCTGGGGTTATCGCAGTGCTTTGCCGATGACCACGAAATGCTGGCGCACGGTTTGATCATGTATGACGCACTGTATGCCTGGTGCAAGGAGTGTCAGGGTGAGTCGCACAATTGGCCGCCACAGATGTGAAAAGTGCCTCGCACCCGTATTTTTTTGAAGCGGCGTTCTGAAGATTCGCACGCGGAATGTGTATTGAACTGTATCCCCTCCGGCCTCAACCAACTGCGCATATGCGGTCCCTACATCTACCGTACTCTGTCCAGTTGGCACTTGGGGCCCTGTTTTCAAAAAAACCCAATTGCTTATTTTCTGCATCCAGCTACTCTTCAGGCTTGCAGTCACTATGAAAGGGTACTTCCCATTATGGTACCACTATCGTCTTTCCACTTCGTGCTTACTTACTCCAGAGTGCTGACACACGTCCGACCCAAAACATTGCCTACCAAGACCAACACTTTATGGGGGCCTTCCACTTCAATTCGGAGCGATATAATTACAGCCATTTCACACCTAAAAAATCTAACGAAAACCACTACAAAATCGACGCAGAAAAAGATAAACCAATGACGACCACAGAAGCAATTACGGGCAAAACAATACCCGACAAAAACCCATACAAAAGAGCAGTTATATACTCAAGTGGAAACCTTATTATTTCGACAGCAGAAACAGTGGAACAACTTTTTGAGTCTCCCCTGAGGAAAAAAAATCAAAAACAATTGCAGGGTTGATGCCAGGGAAAAATGTGGGCGAAAGCCGTGCCGCGCAAGCGAGTGTCAAGCGGTCACGCGCGCCTGACATTGGCAACTGCCGTGAGGGAAAATCATGATGCTGTTCAGATCCTCCATTCGCTTACGATTGACGCTTTTCATTGGGGCGTTCGTCGTGGTCATTGTCGGGGCGGCAGTGACCACCGCTGTGGCATTGAAGGTGGTCGATCGAAACACGGAGGAGATCGCGCAGAAATGGCTCGTGGGGGCGACACTGCTCGGCGAGATCGACGATCGCGTCGCGGCGTTCCGGATCGCCGAGATGAACCATGTGCTGGCTCCCGACCAGAAGGCGCGAGCGGCAGCCAACGTGAGCGCCAACACGCAAAAGCAGAACATCGCCGATGTGGAACACGAGTATGTCAACCTGCTCGGCGACCAACTTCCGAGCGGTTCTCTGGATTCGTTTCATGAGGCCTGGAAGAACTATCAGGCGGAGCACGATGCGTGGGTGAAGGCGGACGTCAATGGCGCGAGCAGCGAGCCGGTATATGACGACAGCGCGTTGGGTCGGCGATATCGGGCGACGGATACGGCGATCGAGCACCTGGTCGACTTACAGCGGGACATCGCTTATGCCCGAGCGGACGCCGTGCAACAGATCATGGACCAGATGATCATCAGCGCTATGGCGATCTCCGCGGCAGCGATAGTGCTCGCCATAGCGTTGATGGTCGGGATCCGCAACCAGATCACCCGGCCGCTGGCGGCCATCACCGGGGCGCTGTCGAAGGTGGCCACCGGACGCCGCGACATTGAGGTACCCGAACTGAACCGGT
Organism: Pseudomonas sp. GW821-FHT04D07; assembly: GCF_059420225.1. Lineage (NCBI taxonomy): Bacteria > Pseudomonadati > Pseudomonadota > Gammaproteobacteria > Pseudomonadales > Pseudomonadaceae > Pseudomonas > Pseudomonas sp. GW821-FHT04D07. The sequence continues at coordinate 284,087 of NZ_JBWKTH010000003.1, read as the reverse complement.
TGGACGAGATCGGAGAGATAGCGAGGTCCTGCGAGGTGTTCCGTGTCAAAATGCTGGCGCAGGAACAGTCTGATAAGGCCAGACGGGTGGCGGTCGAAGAACAGCTTTCAGCGATTGTTACCTCCACCACCGACGCCATCATCAGCAAAACCCTGGACGGGGTTGTCACCAGTTGGAATCCCGCAGCCGAGACCTTGTTCGGTTACATCGAACGGGAAATGATCGGGCAGCCGATAACGCGGCTGATACCACCGGATCTTGCCGATGAAGAGACGCGGATCCTTGCCAAGATCCGGCATGGCGAGAACATTACGCATCTCGAAACGACCCGGAGATGTAAAAACGGTGAGCTGATCCCCGTATCGGTCACCATTTCGCCGATCAAAGACGCGGCCGGAACCGTCATCGGTGCCTCCAAGATCGCGCGCGATATAAGCGAACAGAAGAAAACCGAGAGGAGCCTCCAACAGGCCAAGGAAGATGCCGAGGCCGGTGCGCGAACCAAGGCTGCTTTCATCGCCAATATGAGTCATGAAATTCGTACCCCCATGAATGCCATCCTCGGCTTCGCCGAGGTTGCGCTTCAGGATACCCAGCTTGCGCCACAGACCGCCCAGCATGTCCGGATCATTCTCAGCTCGGCGAAGGCGTTACTGACAATCCTCAACGACATCCTCGATGTCTCCAAGCTGGAGAGCGGCAAGCTGGAAATGGAGACCGTCGCTTTCCACCTCTCCAACGCGCTGGCGGAGGCCTTGCGCGTTTTGGATCAGTCCGCATCCGACAAGGGCCTGAAGCTCGTCATGGAATACGATGCGGATCTGCCTTTGCGTTTCCTGGGGGATCCTGCGCGACTGAGACAGGTGGTGCTGAATTTGGTCAGCAATGCCATCAAGTTTACCGAGAAAGGCTCGATCACGCTTTCGGTAAGACCGTGGAACCAAGCAAACATGCTTCACTTCGCCATCACCGATACGGGAATTGGCATGACCCCCGAGCAGTCAGCAAAGGTGTTTAAACCTTTCTCCCAGGCGGATGCCAGCACGACCCGTCGGTTCGGCGGGACCGGCCTGGGTACTGCGATATCCAAGCAGCTCGTGGAACTTATGGCGGGAAAAATCTGGGTCACGAGTGAGCTTCGGAAGGGATCCACTTTTCATTTTACCGTCCATCTGCCGGAAGCCCCCGCCAATGATGACTGCCTTTACGAAACAGGCAGCGCCGTCGGCGGCGACTATGTCTCACCAAGGGCATTCCATGTACTGCTGGTTGAGGACATCCAAACCAACGCGACCCTCGCGATGCTCCGGCTGGAGGGGCAAGGCCATCAGGTCGAATGGAGAAAGAATGGACTGGAGGCGGTAGCCGCGTTCCAGACCGGTCGATACGATCTGATCCTCATGGACGTCATGATGCCCGAGATGGACGGTCTGGAGGCCACCCGGAAAATTCGCAAGCTCGAAAAGCCTGAGGAGCACACCCCGATAATCGCGCTTACCGCCAGCGCCATGCGCGAAGACTACGACCTGTGCATAGTGGCCGGAATGGACAGCGTCCAGGCCAAGCCGATCAACTTCAGTGAACTGCTTTGTGCCATGGAACAGGCCGTTCCCGAAGGGCTGGGGCAGCCCGTCACTGCGCGCCGGATCGAGATCGTCACGCCGATCGGGGTGGACTTTTCTCCGCTGGACGGGATTGTCGATCATCAAAACGCGATCAGAATCTGGCGTGATCCGGTTGTCTACGCCAAGGCCTTGGCTGCCTTTGCAGCGGATCGCTCCCGGGATGCCGACGAAATAGAGCGCTTACTGCTGGCAAGCCCCGGTAATTCGGAGACGGCCCGTGCCGTGGCCCATACCCTCACGGGCGTTGCAGGAAATCTCTTCATCACCAAGGTTGCCGGCCTGGCCATTAAGATCGATTCCGACCTGAAATCCCAGCATCGGAAGGCTGCTATATCTGAACTCGGACAATTGCGCTGGCTCCTCGCGGAAGCCGCCAATGCCATCAACAAGATCGTCCCCTGCGACGATGATACCGCCGCAAGGGCAAAGGTTTTCAACCAAGCGGCGGTGGTGGCGCTGCTTAAAGATTTGTCTTGCGCCCTGGAGAAACTCAATCCGTATGTTGCCGAGCCGATCCTGGCGCGACTGGCCGAGTACCTACAAAAGACCGACCTGGCGCCCATTCAACAACGGGTCGATGCATTTGATTTTATGGGCGCGAGGGCAAGGGTGGAAGCACTTGCCGAGATGCTCGGTGTCAACAACGGGTAACACGACATGCAGAAGAAACTTCTGGCCATTGATGATGAGCCCAACAATCTCCGGGTGATCGGGCAGATCCTGCGGGATCGCTATGAATTGATTTTTGCCACCAACGGTGAGGAAGCCATCGAGGCCGCGGCCAAGCACCAGCCCGATTTGATCCTGCTGGACATTATGATGCCAGGTATGAACGGCTATGAGGTATGCGAGAAACTCAAGGCCAATCTATCCACGCGGGAAATCCCCGTGATCTTTGTCACCTCCATGAGTGAGGTCGAGGATGAGGCACGAGGGTTCGACGCGGGTGCGGTGGATTACATCCAGAAGCCGGTTTCCGCTCCCATTCTGCTACGCCGAGTGGAGACACATCTGTCCCTGGTCCGGATGCATGAATTGGAAGAAAGCCAAAGGCAGGCCGTCTTCATGCTGGGTGAGGCCGGACATTTCAACGATACCGATACCGGCGCTCACATATGGCGCATGGCGGCGTATGCCGGTGCCCTGGCGTCGGCGGCAGGATGGCCCGATGATCTGGTGGAGCGCCTCGAACTCGCCGCGCCCTTGCACGATACCGGCAAGATCGGCATACCGGATGCCATTCTTAAGGCACCGCGCGAGCTGACGGCAGAGGAATGGGGGATCATGCAACAGCATGCGCAGATCGGTTTCGGTATCTTGAGCAAGTCCAATTCCAAGGTATTCGCAATGGCTGCGGAGGTCGCCCATCATCACCATGAAAAATGGGACGGCAGCGGCTATCCAGACGGCCTCGCGGGAGATGCGATTCCTGAGGTGGCCCGAATCGTCGCCCTGGCTGACGTTTTTGATGCCTTGATGACAAAGCGTCCGTACAAGGAGCCGTGGAGCATCGAGGACACCCTGGCAGAAATCCGAAAGGGCGCGGGGAGCCATTTCGAGCCGCGCTTGGTCGATCTGTTCGAGAAGATCCTCCCGCAGCTTTTGCGGATCAAGGAGGAATGGAGTGAGAAAGAGGCCCGACTTTAAGCTCAACACCTAAGACAATGCGCGGCGAGCCCACTCAAAAGCCTGATCAACCTGACTACGCACTTTCCGCGCGCTCAACCGACTCTTTGCCTGGCGGTCACTAGAAGTTTCGAACCGCATCCGATATTGCTCTAAATTTTCCCAGGCCATTTGCAACGGTTGCTGCTGAGCTTCAGGTAAATACCTGAGCAAATTGTCAATGGCTGTTTGGGTATCAACCCTTGCCATTTCCCAAGGAGTACGGCAGTCATCGTCGGGCTCAAGAATGAATGTGGCTTCACGATCACACACACGCCATCATTGACGCATCAATGCCGCCTCCAGACTAAGGTTTCAAACCAAGCCTTTCCATGGCCTCATGGGCCTCGATGATCATTCCGGACACCTCGGCGACCGTTACATGCAAATTAGTTGCCCGCGACCTCATGTGCTCGTAAGCCTGCGTCTCGGTCAAGTTTTGACGTTCGACCAGTACACGAATTGCTTTTTCGATCTGTCGACGAGATTTTATGGTCAATTCCAGTTTGTCGATTTTCCCTTGCAACCGCTCTTGATAGCTATACGAGGCTCTCGCAAGTACCAGTGTGCTGAGAATTCCGGAAGAGCGAAACGGTTTGGAAATCACACCGTGAGCACGCGTATCGAGTAACAACTTCAAAATGGTCGGGCTTTCGTAGTCGGAGAGCGCGATGAGCGCCGCAGAAACAGATGCGCCCGACCAGATTTTGTTTCCTTCCAGTTCCTGCGTGATCTGAAAGAGAATGACGTCAACGTCCGCAGGAGGCTCTGAAGGGAATGGCCATACGATCTTCACCCGGCATCCAATTCTTTTCAGCTGCTGCATGACAATATCGCGATCATCCCCAGGGGGATAAACAAACGCAACGCAGATACTGCGCAAATCTTCATAGAGACGGCGAAGGCTGGAACTCATGGCGTTACCTCAACCAAAACTCAGAGAAGCCGAAAGTGGAGAGATAAGGATCGGGTTTGACCGGCCCCGAACCTTCCCATACGACGTCGAACTGGCCATCACTGCGGCAGATGCCGATCCGGGGAGTCAGGGCGCAATGGTTATTTTCCGCATCAATCGCTATCGGACCTTCTGGCGAAGCGAACTTCACCTTGTGTACGGCGTCGACTAATTTGCGCCTATCCAGACTACCAGCTCGCTCCAGGGCACGCGCAAACAGGTGAACCTGGGAATAGGCCATTTCCGACCAGGTACTGGTTGGGCGATCGCCGAATCGTGTGCGCCAAAGCTCAATGAACCGTTGATTACTGTCGTTGCGCAGCGAACCGAAATAGGTGGCTGCGGTGATGTGGCCCTCACACCGTTGCGGCCCAATTAGCCGGATTTCTTCTTCGGTCATGGAGAGACTGGCAATGGGCATCTTTTTGGGATCAAGCCCATGCTCGCCATAGCGTTGATAGAAAGATCGGGCCGACTGTCCGACCAGGGTCGAGAAAACAACATCCGGCTGGGCTTCGCGGATTTCATTCAAAACATCCTTGAGTTGCTCTACGCCTGCGTCGATGGGCAGGTAGACCTCATCCACAATTTCGCCACCGTATTGTTCAACAACGTCCCTCATGATGCGATTGGATTCACGCGGATAGATGTAGTCCGCGCCCACCAGAAAGAACCGGGTACCCTTGTTTTGCAGCAGGTAGGCGGCCAGTTGAATGCTGTTCTGATTGGGGACGGCACCGGTATAAATGATGTTCGGTGAATATTCGAACCCTTCATAGAACGAGCAATACCAAAGCAAAGCGTTATGGCGTTCGATGAGCGGCAGCACCGCTTTTCGGCTGGAAGATCGGGAACAGCCAAAAATGACGTTGATCTCCTCTTCGATCAGTAACTTGCCGGTCAAGCGCCGGTATTCTTCCGTAGACCCCTTGGGGTCATAAGCGGTTGGGATCAACGGCAGACTCAGGACGCCACCCAGCGCGTTGATTTCCTCGATCGCCAGCGCAGTACCAAAAAAATGCTCGGACTCGGTGACACCGGTAGCACCCGAGCGCGAGTACAAGATGCCAATGGGCCACCCCTGATCTTTAGTGACTGCTGTCTTGGTGCTTGGCATGACGCTCACCTATTGATCAAAAATTTCTTGTAGTTCGGTTGCGGACCTGAAGTTTTGGATAGCCAACATCAACAATATCCTCGCTTTCTGCGGACTCAGGTCATTGGCGAAGATGACACCGGTCTCTTTCAACGTACTACCGCCCCCGGTAAAACCATAGAGGGGCCTGACCCGACCACGGGGGACGCGGGAGGCAACGACCACCGTGATACCGGCTTCGATGGCCTGCGAAATGGCCACATACACGTCGGCATTCACATTTCCCGCCCCCAGCGCCTGGATGACGATCCCCCTGGCGCCCGCCTGTACGGCGGCTTTCACCGATGTAGCGTCGGCGCCGGCGTACATGGCCACAATGTCAACGCGAGGCAAGCGGTCTCGCCCCAGAGGCAAGTATTGTCGACGACAGGATGAGCGATAAAAAATGACGGTGTCGCCGTCCACTCTTCCGAGAAAACCGGCGTCGCCCGAGTTGAACGACTCAACGTCCGAGGTATGGGTTTTGCTGACTTCCCGTGCTGCGTTGATCTGATCGTTCAGGGCCACCATCACACCCTTGCCCGAAGACTCAGGCTCAATGCAGACCCTGGCGCCGCTCATCAGGTTGCGTGGCCCGTCGAAGTCCGATTCGGATGCATTGCGTTGAGCACCGATGAGCACAACAGGCTTGCGGGACGTCAACGTCAAGTCGAGAAACCACGCGGTCTCTTCAAGGGTATCGGTGCCGTGGGACACCAGCACACCCGCGATATTCTCACGGGCCAACGCGGCTTCAATGACCTGATGGAGCTGTACCCAGCGCTGCGGCCCCATTTCGACTGACGGAACATTGGACAGGTTGTTGATTTCGAGCCGCGCGATCTTCGCTATGGCAGGAACGGCCTTGATCAAGTCGCTGCCCGACAACGCAGGTATCGGAGCTGACGTTGAAGGGTCAACTTGCATGGCAATTGTTCCGCCTGTTGCGATGAACAGGCACAACGGCAGGTCGTCAGAACTGGACGGGGCCATAAGCGTCACACCCTCAGATGGTTGAAAATGGCTTCGGTAGCACCCGGCGCACGGGCGTCGCCTTCCTCTTCGATCTCACCTTGTTTAAGCACCAGGTATCGATCCGCCACCTTCAAGGCAAACGGCACATTTTGCTCGATAAGCAGCAGGGTCGTGCCGTGGAGTTGCCGCTCGTGCACCAGTGCGACAGCGATCCGGTCGATCACCGAGGGCTGCAAGCCTTCAGTGATTTCGTCCAGCAGAATGATGGAGGGGCGCATCATCAACGCACGCGCCACCAGCAGCATTTTTTGCTCGCCTCCCGACAGCGTGCCGGCGTACTGCTTCAGACGGTCCTTGAACACCGGGAACACGGATTCGATGGTGGCGAAACGCTCATCGAACAACGCGTCTTTCTCGAGCCCCATACGCAGGTTGTCCCGGATGCTCAGTTCGGTGAAAAGCGCTTTTTCCTGAGCCGCATAGGCGATACCCACTTGTGCGACTCGATGAGGCGACAGTCGGGTAATGTCGCAGTCGTTGACTTGAACAGCGCCTTGTTTCTTGGGTAGGTACCCCATGATGGTCTTGAGCAATGTCGTCTTGCCCATGCCGTTCTTGCCCAGCAAAGCGACCGCTTCGCCGGCCGCGACTTTGAACGACATATCCCGTATGACGACTGACGCCCTGTAACCGCTCGTGACTGAATTCAGTTCCAAGGTGGCACCGTTCATACGACCTCCAGTGGAGCAAGTGCAGATCCGGCATAAATCGTCTTGACCAAGTCCGAGTTGACGACTTCTTCGAAGGTGCCCTGCATGACCATCGTCCCTTGGTGTAATACCACGATTCGGGTAGCGATCTGTTGCACAAAATCCAGATCGTGTTCAACCAGCAGGCAACACAACTTGTAGTGGTTTGCGAGCATGGAAAGCACCACGCCGATTTGCGTGCGCTCGGTCTTTGTCAACCCTGCTGTAGGCTCGTCGAGCAGTACGATACGAGGTTCCAGGGCAAGCACCATGGCCAGTTCCAATGCTTGCTGTTCACCGTGCGACAGGTCTCGAGCGACCACGTCCAGCATGGTATCCAGCCCGGTAACCCGCAAAACGTCCAAGGCATAGGATGGCAAGGCCAACGTCTCCGCCCGAGTGAAAAACAAGGGCCGTTCGTGCAGGGTGCCGGCCATACGCAGACACTCGGCGACGGTCAGGGATTCGTAAATATTGGCATTTTGAAATTTGCGCCCGAGACCAAAACGAACGCAGGCCTCAGCCGGAAGCCGACGGATATCGTTACCGCACAGATGCACCGTCCCGGATGTACGGTCGGCCCCGTCGCTCATGCACCGCATCAGTGTTGTTTTACCGGCGCCATTGGGGCCGATCAGTCCAACCAGATCACCGGCCTCGGCCTTGAGGTTGATCCCCTGCAATACCTTGAGCGAACCATAGCTCTTCGTCACATCTTCCATCAGGAGTGCAGGCACACCCTTCGACTCGGGGACCGTTTTCCCGGCACGTTCAACCAGCACAGGTATTCGCCGCGAACGTGCGCCGAACCCGAGGGGCTTGAGCAGTGCCGGGACGATCCCCTGAGGCAGCAAGACGATCACCAGCACAAAAGACAGGCCAAGGATCAGTTGCCACAAAAACGGCATCCGGCTGCCGAGATAGGCCGTGGCGACGTTAATCAGAATCGCCCCCGCCATGGGTCCCCACAGCGTTCCGCGTCCACCCAGCGCAACCCAGATGATCAACTCGGTACCCAAGACGAAACCGGATAACTCGGGTGCTACCACGCCACTGAAGGCGCCGTAGCCAAAACCTGCGATCCCTGTAATAGCCGCAGTTGCGATCAGCAGAAGGATTTTGATATTCGGGACGTTGATCCCCAGGTACGCACATCTGGACTCGTTGTCACGTATCGACGCCAGCACACGCCCGGCATCACTGCGCACGAACAGCCAGGCGAAAAGCCCTATCAGTGCCACGCTACTCCCGGCGATCCAGTACCAGGCGTTCAGCGACAAGTCGAAGGTGTCATAGCCGGTCAGGCCCGAACTGGAGCCCGTCCACTCACCGCCAGACAGCAGCAACTGGGTCATTACGATGGGCAACACCAGCGAGATAACCGTGGCAAAAAACGGCGAGGAGCCCCTGTAGAAGGACAGCCACCCCACCAGCCCTGCAACCACCATCGGGACGACAATTGCGAGCCCGATGGCGATGGCAATGGAACCGGGCGACAGGCCAAAGTGAGTAAAAACCAGACCTGCGGCATACGCACCGATACCAAAGAACGCCGACTGCCCGAAGGTGAGATATCCGGTGTAGCCCCACAGCACATCCACCGTGATGACGACGATCGAAAACAGAAAGGCCTTGATCAGCAGGTTGAGAACATAGCTGTCGAATATCCATGGACCTGCGACCAGCAATGCGATACCGACCAGAGCCAGCATGCCCGAACGTCCCCAAGCGCCCTGGCGACCGGACCCCGTGGGTCGGCTGTTCGCCGCCTGCAATGTAGTGTTAGCCATGTGCGAACCCCTTTGGACGAATACGCAAGGTCAGCGCCGCCAACACGGCAATCGTGAGTCCGCCAAGTACCGGGCTCGCATAGGTGCTCACGATGACTTGGCATGCACCGAATACCGCGCAAGTCATGATCAGGCTGGGCATCGAATGCCCGGAGACCATGACGAGCATGAAGGCAGAAACCAGCCAGGTAATCCCCATGCCAGGGTCAATACTCGAAAGCGGACTGATCAAGGCGCCTGCCAATGTGCCTAGACCCGCGCCCAGGCTGAAGGTAATGAAGCGTATACGCCCGGCATGGATGCCCAGGCCACTGGCCAACTCCTCGTTCATGATGACGGCGCGGGTTTTGACACCGAAGCGGGTGCCGTTGAGTAGCGCCGTCAGCAAAGCGCACAGGCCGAGTGCCAAGGGAATCAACAGCAATCGATAGGCGGAGTAATCAGTTCCGCCCAGCGACCAGGTTCCTCTCAGGGGCACGTCGGCAAACTTCACATCCCGGCCAAATGCGAGAATGATCAGTTGACCGATCACGATACCCAATCCCCACGTTGCCAGGATGGCATCCAGGGGGCGTTTATAAAGCGGCCGAACAATCAGGCATTCGATGATCGCGCCAACAATCATCCCGGTCGCGAGAGCCAACGGCCAAGCAAGCCAAGGACTCCATCCCAGTTGGGTCACGACAAACGCCGAATACCCGCCCATTGTCAGCAAGGCACCGTGAGCGAAGTTGACGATTTTCATTATTCCGAAAATCATCATCAGGCCCGCAGTAACAATGAACAGCATGGCTATTGTTGTTGTTATATCTAGAATTAACACCATGACGTCTCCCTCCGGGGAGAATGCAACGTGAAGCGATACTTAGTCATCAAGCAATGGACTATTTAAAACTCGGGCATTGAATACCTGGGCTGACTCCTTCTTGGGTTTCAAGGATGCGAATAGACCCGTCGCGTTGTATTTGGCCCAGACGCATGGCCAGGGGGGTATGGCGGCTGGCATTCATCTGCACAACACCGCGAGGCCCGACTATCGAGACATCGTTCAACGCCTCTACAACCGCAGCGGAGTCGATGGAGTTGGCTTTTTCCACCGCGGCCTTGTAGAGAAAGAAGGCTTCATATTGCGGTTCGGAAAGCTCGTTTGGCGTGGACATGTTCCCTGCAAACTTCTGGCCGAGGTCGCTCAGGAATTTTTTATTTTCCGCTGTGTCGATACTGGTCAAGTACGAGGCCGACATGTACATGCCCGTTGCGACATCCCCCATGGTCTTGCCGGTGCCTTCGTCGATGGCCAGGTTGCCATAAGGCAGTGTTAACGCCGCCGCTTTCAACTGCTTGGCCAACGAGACGTTAGGTGCGCCACCCGCTGTGGCACTGATAAGCGCGTCAGGTTGCGTCGAGCGAATTTTTGAAATAACGGCGGTCCAGTCACTTCCGTCCATCGGCAGGTACTCTTCACCGACAACCTTTCCACCGTGTTGCTCAATGTACGCTTTAGTAAACTTCAGCATGCCCCGGCCAAAGGCGTAATCGCTCCCGACAAGAAAGTAGTTTTTTGCCCCGAGTTTCTGGCTGAAGTAATCCACTACAGGGGCAACTTGCTGCTCGGGTACCCAACCGTTGACATACATCCACTTATTGCAAGAACGGCCTTCATAGAACGAGGTGTAGATATAGGGCACGCGACCTCGGGAAATAACCGGCAAGGCGGCATTGCGCGCGGCGCTACTTTCCATCGCGATAATGGCGTTTACTTTCTTTTCCAGCACCAGCGTATCAAATGCTTTCTGTGCACCTAGCGCGCCGGAAGCATCATCAACAATCTCCAACTGCACAGGACGACCCAGTATTCCCCCTGCGGCGTTGATTTGCTCCACCGCGAGCTGTGAGGACTGGACAACAGCGGGTGCCACGACGCTATTGGCGCCTGACAACCCCACCGCTACACCAATCTTGATAGGTTCAGCGGCGTGCCCCTGAGCGGCTACGAGCGCTGTTGCAGCAAGAACGGCGATGCGGATGCGGGGAAAAGTGGATTTCATGTGAGTATCCTCAATCGTTTTTATTGTAGATAAGGGGGGTTAGTAGCGAGGTAGCCGCCAGCCGGTACCTAGCATGGGGTCATAGATGTCGGTGCGGCGGTCACGCAGGACCGTGTTGAACGTCGTAAGGTGCCGGGATTGGCGGGACGCCTTCAGATTGATATCGGCATAGAGTATTTGCTGGCGGTCTGCACTGCCTGGGGCAGCCAATGGCCAACCGTCGGCGCCGACAATGATGCTGTTGCCCACAAAGAGCTGAGCACGCTCGGTGCCTACACGATTAGCGCAAATAATGTTCAGACTGTTCACATGCGCATTGGCCATGACCAGGGTATTGGCCATGATCATGGCGCCGTTACCCTGTCCCGGCATGGGCACCCAGTTGGTTGGCATACAGACGATATCGGCGCCTTGCATGGCCAACAGCCGATATACTTCCGGGAACCAGCCGTCATAGCAGATGATCATCGCCAAGCGGCCAAAAGGCGTATGGAACACAGGTAAACCAAGATCTCCGACTTCGAAATACACATGTTCGTCACCCCATAGATGGAGCTTGCGATAAGTCCCTACATAACCTTCGGGGCCGACCATGACGGCGGAGTTGTAAAGCTTGTGCCCCACTCGTTCCGCGACGCCGGCTATGACGTAAATGTTGCGCTGCCGAGCGATGTCTTCCCACGCTTGGGTGCTGACCCCTCCCGGTACTGACTCGGCGAGTTCAAATGCCTCCTCGCGACTGGAAAAGACATAACCGCTGCTGACTAGCTCGGGTAGCACAACGATTTGCGCACCAGCGGTAGCCGCGTCGTCTATCAAACGAAGTGACACTTCGAGATTTTCAGCCTTGCAGCCCACTCGTGGTTCCATTTGTAAGGCGGCCACCGTGATACTCGGAAATGCTTGGATTTCGTCAGAAGATTGCAAAGTCGACATTTAAAATTTTCCAAAAAAAAAGCCCCCGAATGCGCTATCACGCAAATCAGGGGCTTCTATAGCCGGTATGTAGTCAGCAATACTGCTGATGGTCTGAAATTTCTTGGCAAGAAAAATCGACCTATGGGATCTACGTTACACAGGGATATCGAGTGATGTCAACGTACTTTTTACCGGCTAGAATCGAACCTTCGCTTAACAACATCGGCATCCCGGGCCACACGTAGCGTTCCCCTGCCCATCGGTTGTTGATCTGGTCCAGCACGGTCATCACTCCTCGGGGACAAACGCGGTTTGTAGTCTATAGTTCCTACCGGGTCAGTTGATAATCTCTTTCGCACAGACGCTACCAGGAGCATTGGTTCCCCTCCTCGAGCCCCGACCCCGTCGGATACCCGCTAGCCTAGAGTGTTGCTACAACGCAGGGAGCACAGCATGTCGATCCAACGGACAAATGGACTGAGATCGACTCCCGGTATCGCCCAGCCCGTTGACACCCTTGCCAAGACCCGCCGCAGTCTCTTTCGGCGCAGGCTCGAGCCGATCAAGGAAGCCTATATCCTGCTCCCGCTATTGGCCGCCCTCCTCTTGCTGGTCACCTGGTCGGCCACCCTCTACCTGATCAAGCTCGAACAGACCCGGGCGCAACGCAGCGCCGCCACCGCCAGCCTGGAGATCAGCGCCACCTACGAAGCGCAAATGTTGCGTGCCGTTCGCGAGATTGATCAAACCCTCAAGCTGGTCAAATACGCCTATGAGGCCGAAGGTGAGCGTAATCCCCTGCCCAAGCTCAAGGAGCGGGCTCTGTTGCCGCCGGCCCTGTTGTTTGACGTCAGTGTGGTCAACCCGGACGGTGAACTGGTGGTGAGCACCCGTGCCAACGAGACCGGAAATAGCACCGAGCCGGATGAACAGCAGACGCTGCGGCACAACGATACGCTGTCGATCAGTCGTCCCTGGAAAAGTCCGCTGACCGGAGAGTGGCGCTTGCGCTTCAGTCGCCGGCTCAACGCAGCGAACGGCACGTTCTCGGGCATTGCCCGGGTCGAGGTCGATGCGACCTATTTCGTCAGCAGCTATGACGACTCGAAGCTCGGCGACCACGGCGTCCTTGGCCTCCTGGGCACCGATGGCATCTTCCGGGTACGGCGCACCGGAGAGTCGGTGCAAGCCGGCGATGCCGTCGACTACACGACACTGGCCCCAAACACCGAAGACAGCGAAGCGCGGCTCTCGACCAATGCCTGGGATGGCGTGCAGCGCTACACCAGCGTACGCCAGCTGTATGACTTTCCCCTGGCGGTGATTGTCGGGCTATCCGCCGAAGAACGCCTGGCCAGCGTGACCCGACAAGCGCAGACCTACCTGTGGCGAGCCGCCGCTGGCAGTCTGCTGCTGGTGCTCCTGGCCGGCCTGCTCAGTCGCATGAACTGGCAACTGGCGCAAAGTCGCTTGCGCGCAGCCGAAGCCAAGGTCGCCTATGCCGAGCGTGTCGAGTATCTTGCCTATCACGATGGCCTCACGGCGCTGCCCAATCGCAGTCTGTTCAGCAAACTGCTGAGCCAGAACATCGGCGAGGCGCGCCGTTATCATCGACAACTGGCGGTGCTGTTCCTTGACCTCGACCGTTTCAAGCACATCAACGACACATTGGGCCACCATGCCGGCGACCAATTGCTGCAAGAAGTCGCGATTCGCCTCAAGGCCTGCCTGCGCGCCAGCGATACCGTCGCCCGCCTGGGGGGCGACGAATTCGTGGTCTTGCTGCCGGAGCTGTCCGAGGCCAAATACGTGGCGACCACCGCGCAGAAAATCCTCTCCGCGATTGCCAAGCCTTTCAACCTTCAGGGACAAGAGTTCCGGGTGACTGCCAGCGTCGGCATCAGCCTTTATGCCCAGGACGGCCTGGACGAACAGACCCTGACCAAACATGCCGACATCGCCATGTATCAGGCCAAGCAACAGGGTAAAAACAACTTCCAGTTCTACTCCGAGAAACTGAACGCGGAGTCGCTGGAACGGCTGACCCTGGAACTCGGCTTGCGCCACGCCCTGGAACGCAACGAGTTCCGCCTGCACTATCAGGCCAAACGCGATATCCGCAGCGGCCAGATCACTGGCATGGAGGCGCTGCTGCGCTGGGAACACCCCGACCTGGGGCTGATTGCGCCCATGCAATTTATTCCCGTGGCCGAGGAAACCGGCTTGATCGTGCCCATAGGCAAGTGGGTACTGAGGACGGCCTGCCTGCAAAATATCGCCTGGCAACAGCAGGGGCTGCCGCACCTGGGGATCGCCGTGAACCTGACGGCCCGGCAGTTTGTCGATGACAACCTGCTCACCGATCTCGCCGCGATACTGACAGAGACCGGCATGGATGCCGGCTTGCTGGAACTGGAGATCGCCGAGAGCCTGCTCATGCAAGATGTCAAAAGAGCGTTGCAGGTATTGAACGGCCTGAAAAAACTGAAAATCCGCATCGCCATCGACGATTTCGGGATTGGCTACTCGTCGCTCTCGGCGCTCAAGCAGTTCCCCCTCGACTCGATCAAGATCGATCGCTCGTTTATCCGTGACGTCACCAGCGTGGCGGAAGACAAAGCCTTGACCGAGGCGATTATCGCAATGGGCCGAACCCTCAGCCTGACCGTGGTGGCCCAAGGCGTGGAAACCCGCGAGCAAGCCGATTTCCTGCGTGACAACGCCTGCGACGAATTCCAGGGGTTCTACTTCAACAAGCCGGTGCCGGCCGATCAGTTCGGGGTCCTGCTCCGGAGCCAGGCGACCAACACGCCGCCTGCCAGCTAAACACTTATTGCGGGTCGGGCGGCAGTGCCCTGACACTGCTATCCACTTCACGGGCCTCGATATAGCCGATGCTATCGGGATTCTCGGCAATCCGTTTTTTCACTTGCGCGCTGTTTGCAAGGGCTTCTGGAGGCTGGCCTCGGCCGGTAAAAATGATTTTCGACCAGTGCGCCTTGAGTTGCGCGGCCGATTTGCCGGTGAAAGTGGTGTAGAACTCGTCGCGGGTCGCGGAGCCTTCGGTCTGGTCGATCGCAATAGCCTGCTTGCCGCTGGGAAAGCGATTGGTCTTGCCCAGGAAGATATCCGCCACCTGATTGTGCGTCAGCGTCTGCACCGGGCTGGCAGCCGCGACCACCACCACGACATCGGCCATGACCAACGCGCTGCCGAGGCACAGGGCGAACCCCGCCAGCGTGCAACCGGCACGTTTGAGAAATCTCATAATCGGCGCCATCAGAAGACAAAATCGACAGCGAGGCTGAGCAGATTGAACGAGCCTCCCGGCTCATAGCTCGGCTGGAGATTGATCAATGGACCACTGGCGTTGCTGTCTAAACGCGTGTGGTCGTACTGCAGTTTGGCATCCATATTCTTCGTAAAATCCCAGCGCATGCCGACGGACAGGGTTTGCTGACCACTGCTCGATGCCAGAAGGGTATTGAGTGCGTTGTTGAGGCCAGCAGCCTCCCCCGCCAAGGCAGGCGGTAAAGCCGAGGTGTTCAAGCCCGCAGTGGAAGTTTCGCTCACCGTCTTTGAGCGTGCGTAAGTGACATAGGGCGTGAACGCATCGATCCTGTAGCCACCGCTAACATACCAGGCGCTCATTGTACCTATGGCCGAACGGCTGTCGAAATGCCCCCATTCGCCCATGACGAACCATTTGCCTGGATCATAGATGGCCCCCAAGCCAACGAAGTCCAAGGGCTTGTCCTTGACATCATAGCGGTCCGCAATAGCGTTGCCCTCCTCGCCAAAGCTTCTGAAACCATCGAAGAGTGAATTGAACGACTCTACGGTCAAGTGGGTTTTCTGATAGGTGACGCGGGTGGTCAAGTCCCCGTATTCAGTCAAGTTGGAAATGCCCCAGGCGTCCCGGCTCAAGGTCCTGCCGGTGTTGGCGGGCATCCGGAAATCGCCCTGGCCGACATTGCCCTGCACGGTATTGGTCAGGTCGCCGAAATGCTGCCGGTAGCTGAGGTCGAGGCCATCGGTGCTGGTGACCGGGATCAGGCTATAGACCTCTCCCGGCGGACGTACCCATGGCAAGGTATAACCGACCTTGCGGCTATCGGACAGCAGGAAGGCCGGCTGTACCGTGCGCCCGACACGTAGGCTGAAGTCGGGGGTGAACTGGTACTTGAAGTTCGCCCATTCGAGGCTCGGGCGGTAGCTGTTGTCGTAGCGCTGCTCCGAAATGACCTGTACCACGGCCGAGAGCCGAGGGGTAAAGTTGGCCGTTGCCTGGGCCCCGATCAGGCTGTCGACATCGGCATCCCAGTTACGGGTGTGACCGGCACCGTTGGGTTTGTAGATGCTGGGGGTGAAGTCGGCGTTTTTCTCGCTGGAGTGGACAATACCGGCCGTACCGAAACTGCTCAGGGAAAAGCTCGGCAAGCTGGCATCGTCGGCGTCGACGGTCGAGGCATATAACGTCATCACGGCCAAGGCCAGCGTATTGAATGTGGGCCTCATGGGATCAACGCGACGGCATCGCAGGATGCGCAGGCATCCAGGCAGGCATTGGCTCGGGACGGGTTTGGACAGTGACTGATGGGTTGTCAGGGAGGACTGCGGCCATTCGTTCTATTCCTTGTAACGTTGGCTCAAAGAATCCTGCGGTGCCACCAGCCAAATTGTAATCGACAAAACCCCGCACGCCCGGGTTATCCAAGCGTATCCGAGGCCGAGGCCTTGAGGGGCAGCTCCAGGGTGAAGATCGCCCCCTGTCCCGGCCCGTCGCTGTGGACCTTCAATTCGCCGCCCATCTCCATGGCCGCCAGGATGCAGCTGTGCAAACCGAAGCCGTGGCCGTCTTTGCGCGTGGTGAATCCGTGGGCAAAAATCCGCGTCAGGTTCTCCGCTGCAATCCCCTCACCGTTGTCGATTACCCTGATGAGCAGGGTTTGCTCCGGCAGCATCTCGGTATGCAACGTCATTCGCGGGGGGCGATCCGACGGATTGTCCATCGCGCCGCCGGCATTTTTAATCAGGTTGACCAGGATCATCAGCACGCGGTGCTTATCCAGTTGCAGCAAGGGTGTTTCGGCAAACTCTTTCACCACGCTGACCCGGCGAGCCGTGAGAATGCTGGCATTCATCCGCAGCGCATCCTCTATCAACTGCGGCACCTGCACGGCCTCGCAGAGACTGGAGGCACCGGCATAGGATTGCTGGGCCGCGACGATTTCCTTGATGTGATCAATGCTCGTGGTCAATTGTTCGAGCTCGTCGGCCATGCTCTTCTGTTCGACCGCCAAAGCCTCCACCAACTGGTTCAGATAGCCCGGCAGCAGCTTGCCTTTCTCATCAACGGAGATGAAGTGGCCCAAGTCCTCGGCATGCTGGTTCATCAACTGCACCGCCTTGCTCAGGCCCAAGGCTTTGCTGGTGCGCAGCTTACGGGTAATGACTTCGGCGGACACATTGACACTATTGAGCACGTTCCCCACGTTATGCAGGACATTGGTGGCGATTTCCGCCATGCCCGCCTGGCGCGCGATAGCCACCAACTGGGCCTGGGCTTCAGCCGTGCGCAAGCGGCTTTGCGTGAGCTGCCAGCTCATCCGGCTCAGCAGGCCGACCAGCAACACCAGCAGCAGACTGCCGCCTGCGGCCCGCCACAGGTAGGTATGCGCTTGCCCGGTCACCGTCGCCAGTTGCTCTTCCTCGGATAACCCGACAATCACCGCCAGGGGCAGGTCATAGAGCTGGCGGGCACTGGTGTAGCGGCGCACGCCATCCCAGGTATTGGTCGCCAGCAGCGCTTGGGTGTCCTCGGTGTCCGGGACCAGCGCCGCGTAATCCACCGCGTCGCCGGCCAGCACCGACTCCCCGGTGCGGCGCACCCGGAAAACGCCATCGGTACCCAACAAGCCAAGGACGCCCTGGTCGCCGAGCTTCGAGGCGTCGTAACTGCTGACGAAATAGGCCGCATCGACCTCGACTCGGGCGATACCAGAGAACCCACCGTCCGGCGCGTTGAGGCGTCGGCTGAAGCGCAGCCGCCACTCTCCCGTCAGCGGGTTTTTCCAGGGGTGGCTGATCAACAGCGTGTCGTTGTGCTGCAGGGTCTGTTGCTCATCCCGGTCCGCGCTCGTTTGCGTCTCGTTGGCCCGCGTGCTCGCCACCAACCCGCCGTCCGGATGGGTCACACTGACGTCAAACAACAGCGGCGGCGGCAACAACGCCCGTTCCTTGAGCCTGGGCAGTGGATTACGCTCGCCCTCGGCCTCATAGGTGTATTTGACCAACTTGAGGGTTTGATCGATTTCGTGAACGGCACGCAACATTTGCGCTTCGTAGGTGGCGCCGATCTCCAGGCTGGCGGTGGTCGCACTGCGCTGCGCCCGCGCCAGTTCACTGCTGATGAGGTGCAGCGTGGTCGTCCAGATGACCAGCAACAGGACAAGTGCCAGCAGGGGGAACAGGATGTAGGCTTCCTTGACCTGATCGAGCCCACGCCGCAACAAGCTGCGGGTGGCCTGGGCAATGGCGTCCGCAGACCGGGCAATAGTGGGAGCCGACCTCAGTCCGTCTGGTCGTAGGATCGACATGCTGTGCTCCCTGCGTTGTACCAACACTACTAGGCTGACGGACATTCGCCGGGTGAATGACTCAAGGAAGTAGCGGGTGCTCCCTGCAGCGTCCGGGCGAAGAGATTATCGACAGATCCACTAAGGACTATAGATCACAATTGGTTGAACGAATCGGCTGAACGAGCGGCCCACTCATTACACTGCATCACTAATGATGTTCTTCAACACCTATTTATCCATCATGAACAACCTAATAAATTGACTCCACTGCCTGCCCATCATGCCGATGGGCTGGTCACTGGAGAGTTGTCATGCCTTTTGTCAGCGTGCGCATTACCCGCGATGGCGTTACCTCAGAGCAGAAAGCCCAGGTCATTGCCGAAATCACCGAGACCCTGCAACGGGTCCTCAATAAACGCCCGGACCTGACCCACATCGTGATCGAGGAAGTCGACACCGATAACTGGGGCTATGCCGGTATCAGCACCACCCAGTACCGCAAGCAACTGGCGCAAAACCCATCATGAGCACACCGGTCAAACTCGACTTTATCTCCGATGTGGTCTGCCCCTGGTGTGCCCTGGGCGCGACGGCGCTGGAGCAGGCGATCGCCAACCTGGCCGGTGAAGTCTCGGTGGAGTTGACCTTCAAACCCTTCGAGCTGAACCCGGACATGCCCGCCGAAGGCGAGCACGCGGTCCGGCACATGATGCGTAAATACGGCCGTAGCGCCGAGGAAGTCGCCGCCGGCAAGCAGATGTTGATGAGCCGCGGTGAGGCCATCGGTTTTAAGTTCGACCTGGAAAAACGCAGTCATTTCTACAACACCTTCGATGCCCACCGCCTGTTGCTCTGGGCTTTGCAGGAAGGCCGGCAGATCGAACTGAAGCGAGCGTTGCTGCGCGCTTATTTCAGCGAAGGTCAGAACCCGAGCGACCGCAAAACCCTGGTGCGCCTGGCGACTGACGCGGGATTGGACGCCGAGGGTGCCCGTGACGTGCTGTCCTCTGGCGCGTTTGCCGACGAGGTCCGTGAACTGGAAGCGTTCTACCGCGCACGCGGCATCAACTCGGTGCCGGCCATGATCCTTAACGACCGCCACCTGGTCTCCGGTTCGCAATCGGTCGAGTACTACGAACAGATGCTGCGGGAAATATCGTCTACCGCCGCTTGATTGATCACGCCCTACCCCATTTATCTGTCTATAGAGGTTCTATCATGAGCAATGTAAAAAAAGTCGTTGTCATTACCGGCGCGTCCCAAGGTATCGGTGCTGCGCTGGTCAAGGCCTTCCGTGACCTCGACTACCGGGTGGTCGCCACTGCCCGCTCGGTCAAGCCGTCCACTGATCCGGACGTCCTCACCGTCGCCGGCGACATCGCCGACCCGGCCACCGCCGAGCGTGTGATCCGTGAAGGTGTCGCCCGCTTTGGTCGCATCGACAGCCTGATCAACAACGCGGGGATCTTCCTTGCCAAACCGTTCACCGCCTACACCCACGAAGACTACGCCAACGTGCTGGCGGTGAACCTGAACGGTTTCTTCTACATCAGCCAGTTGGCGATTAGCGAGATGGAGAAGCAAGGCCAGGGCCATATCGTCAACGTCACCACCAGCCTGGTGGATCATGCGATTGAAGGTGTGCCATCGGTACTCGCCTCGCTGACCAAGGGTGGGCTCAACTCGGCGACCAAATCCCTGGCCATCGAGTACGCCAAGCGTGGGATTCGGGTCAATGCGGTCAGCCCCGGGATTATCAAGACGCCGATGCATGCGCAAGAAACCCATGAGGCGCTGGGACGCTTGCATCCCGTTGGGCGGATGGGGGAAATCAGCGATATCGTCCAGGCGATTGTCTATCTGGAGTCCGCCGGGTTTGTGACTGGTGAGATCCTGCATGTGGATGGTGGACAGAGCGCCGGGCACTAAGGAATTCAGCTGAGAAGACGCCCCCTCGTGGACCACAGATCCGGGCATTGTTGATATAACTCAATGATTTCTCGGCCCCAAAGCGTAAAAAACAGAGGGTGGCCGGCCTGTTGCGATCTGTCATGAACTACGATTTCGACAACAGATAGCCGGGTTTGAAAACACCGCCCTCTCCTCTCTTCCGCCCAGGGCCAAGGTCATGAAAAAGACTCATCAATGGAACCTGTCGTATTTTTTTATTGCCTTACTCGTGTTTGCCGCGTTGCAGATGTTCCTCAGTGGACAACACACTGTGGAAAACCTGCCCTACAGCCAGTTCCTCCAACTGCTGGACGCGCACAAAGTCAGTGACTTGCAGGTCGAAAAGGATCAGATCAGCGGCAAGTTGCAAGAGCCCATCAATGGCCATGACCGGTTCACTACGGTACGCGTTGATCCCGCGCTGGCGACCGAACTGGCACAGTCCAATGCCAACTTCTCTGGCGTTAACGAAAACACCCTGCTCACGGGCTTGATTGGCTGGCTGCTGCCTTTTGTCATGATCATGGTGGTCTGGCATTTCCTGTTCCGCGGCATGGCTGAGAAACAGGGCCTCGGCGGAATGATGAATGTCGGCAAGTCACGGGCCAAGATTTTTGTCCAACGCGATACCGGGGTGACCTTTGCCGATGTCGCCGGCATCGACGAGGCCAAGGCCGAACTGGTGGAAATCGTCTCTTTCCTCAAGGACAAGGAACAATACTCGCGCCTGGGCGCGCATATTCCGAAAGGCACGCTGCTGGTCGGTCCTCCGGGAACCGGCAAGACGTTGGCGGCCAAGGCGATTGCCGGCGAAGCCGGTGTGCCGTTCTTTTCCATCTCGGGTTCCGAATTCGTCGAGATGTTCGTTGGCGTGGGGGCTGCCCGTGTCCGTGATCTGTTCGAGCAAGCGCGGCAGGCCGCTCCGTGCATTATTTTCATCGACGAACTGGATGCATTGGGCAAGGCCCGCGGTGTCGGAGCCCTGGGTGGCAACGATGAAAAAGAACAGACCCTCAATCAGCTATTGGCGGAGCTGGATGGCTTTGATCCCCGCGAAGGGGTGGTCCTGTTGGCGGCCACCAATCGACCGGAGATCCTTGATCCGGCCCTGCTGCGCGCCGGGCGCTTTGATCGACAGATCCTGATCGACCGTCCCGACCGCAAGGGACGCCTGGCCATTCTCAAGGTCCACTTGCATAAAATCACCCTGGACCCCAGTACGGACGCCGAACGGATTGCCGATATCACCACCGGTTTCAGCGGGGCCGACCTGGCCAACCTGGTCAATGAAGCCGCCATCGTCGCCACCCGCCGCGCAGGCTTGAGCGTCAACCTGCAAGACTTCACCAACGCGGTAGAACGCATCGTCGTCGGCCTGGAACACAAAAGCAGCCTGCTGCATCCCGAAGAACGCCTGATCGTGGCCTATCACGAGATGGGGCATGCCCTGGCTGCCGCGACGCTGCCCGGGATGGATCCGGTGCACAAAGTGTCAATCATTCCCCGGGCAGCCGGGTCGTTGGGCTACACCTTGCAGCGACCGACCGAGGATCACTTCCTGATCAGTTGCCAGATGCTCAAGGATCGGATGGTGGTTCTCATGGCCGGACGCGCGGCCGAATACACCGTCTACGGCCAGATCTCCACCGGCGCGGCCGACGATCTGGCGCGCGCCACCGATATCGCCCGGCAGTTGATTACCCGCTTCGGCATGAGCGCCGAGCTCGGCCAGTCGGTACTGGAACGGCAGTCGCCCACTTATCTGGGCGAGCGTCTGCCTGGCATGGGCGAAAAAGACTACTCGGAACAGACCGCCCGGGAAATCGACCTGGGAATTCGCGCCTTGCTCGCCGAAGCCTACGAACGGGCCAAGACCCTACTCAACCAGCGGCGCGTCGACCTGGATAACGGTGCCAAGCTGCTGATGGAAAAGGAGACGCTCACACCGGAAGAGTTCCCCGCCTTGATGCCCTTGGCGCCCCTCAACACCGAGTTGCGCCACGTTATCGCCCCCGCCAGCCTCCCGGGCGTTGCCGCGGACGCTACGAAGATAATCCCCGAGTTGCACCAGCGAGCGGGTATTGAGCACCTGTGATTTCTCCAGCCAGGCTCGTCGGGCGCGACCGACATCATCAGGCAGGTAGTCGAAATCAGTGCCGAGTCGCGCGTCGGCCTTGATGAATCGGGGCGGCCTCAAGACCACTGCTTATGGAGAATCGTCATGCATGTCATGGTTCTGCATTCCCCCGGCCAGCCGCTGCAATCGGAGGAACGGCAGGTTCCGCATCCGGCCGGCGGGCAGTTGCTGATCAAGGTATTGGCTTGCGGCGTGTGCCGCACCGACCTGCACCTGCTTGACGGTGAATTGCCCCAGGCGGTACTGCCGCGAGTGCCCGGGCATGAAATCGTCGGTGAAGTGGTTGCCGTCGGCGACGCTGTCGCGGTCAGCTGGATCGGCCGTCGGGTCGGCGTGCCCTGGCTGGGCTGGACGTGTGGGGAATGCGAATTCTGCCGCTCGGGCCGGGAAAATCTCTGTGGGCAGGCCCGCTTCACCGGTTGTCACCTGGACGGCGGCTATGCGCAATACACCGTGGCCGATGCGCGCTTCTGCTTTGCCCTACCCGAAGGCATGAGCGCTACTGAGGCAGCCCCCCTGCTCTGCGCCGGCTTGATTGGCTTTCGCGCCCTGCGCCTGGCCGGCCCGGCGCAGCACCTGGGTCTCTACGGTTTCGGCGCGGCGGCCCATCTGGCGATCCAGGTGGCGCTCGGCCGGGGCCAGCAGGTCTATGCCTTTACCCGCCCCGGGGATGTGGAAGGCCAGGCTTACGCACGCACACTGGGCGCGACTTGGGCGGGGCCTTCCGACCAGCCGTCGCCCCAGCTCCTGGACGCGAGCCTGATCTTTGCCCCGGTCGGCCCGCTGGTGCCACAGGCCCTGGCGTCCACCGTGCGGGGCGGTTGCGTGATCTGTGCCGGTATTCATATGAGCGATATACCGAGCTTTCCCTATCAGTTGCTGTGGGGCGAACGTTGCCTGCGTTCGGTGGCCAATCTCACCCGTGACGACGGCACGGCGTTTTTCGACGAAATCGAGCACACCCCGATCCATTGCGACGTCACGGTGTTTCCCCTGGCCGAAGCCAACCAGGCGCTGGCGTTACTGAGGGCCGGAGCGGTCAAGGGGGCAATCGTGCTGGTCCCCTGGCCAGCAATCGAGCCCGATTGATCGCCAGGGTGCCATTGCCCTTGTGATGGAGTCAGTTGAGTTCGACGCTGTCCCGGTACTCCGACACCGACACCGACCAACCCAGCTCCTGACTGATGCGCTGGCGCAGTACATCCGAGGCATTCGGTTCGCCGTGTACCACGTAGGTGTGCTTGGGTGGCCGTTTGAAGCCACGCAACCATTGGATGATTTCATCGGCATCGGCGTGCGCGGACAAACTATCCATCGGCACCACCTCGGCGCGGATCGGCACATCCTGGCCGTGGATACGCACCGCAGGCGCGCCGGCGACAATATGCGCCCCCCTTGTGCCGCCGGCCTGGAAGCCTGGTATCAACAAGGTGTTGAGCGGGTTCGGCGCCAGCATCTTGAGGTGGTACAGCACCCGCCCGCCGGTGGCCATGCCACTGGCGGCAATGATCACCGCCGGGGTCCGTTGCTGATCGAGATCGATGGACTCCTGGGTCGAGCGCACAAAGTGCGTGCCTTCGCACATGCCCCGGCATTCCTCCGCTGACAAGCGGTGCTCATCGCGAAAGCGCTCATACAGGCGCGTGACATCCGTCGCCATGGGGCTGTTGAGATAGATGGGCAAGTCAGGGATCGCATGCTGCTGTTTCAACCGATACAGGTGATACATCAGCAACTGTGCACGCCCGACCGCGAACGACGGCACCAGGGTGATGCCGTGGCGCAGCGCGGTGCGGGTAATGACCTGGGCCAATTTTTCTTCCGGGCATTCGACAGGGTGTTTCCGATCGCCATAAGTCGACTCCACCAGCAGATAGTCCGCTTGTTCGATGGTTTCCGGCGCGAACATCAGCGGATCGTTTGGTCGCCCGAGGTCACCCGAGCACACCAGGGTCACGCCATCGGCAACGATTTCCACCGTGGCGGCCCCCAGGATATGCCCGGCACCGCGCAACTGCAGGCTCAACTGCGGGAGGATCTCGACCTTGTGGTGCAATGCCAGTGGCCGCAACAGCTTCAGCGCCTGCTGGGCATCCTGTTCGGTGTACAACGGCAATGCCGGATTATGCTTGGAAAAACCATGGCGATTGGCGAACTCGGCTTCTTCTTCCTGCAAACGACCACTGTCCAGCAGCAGGACCTTCAGCAATTCGCAGGTCGCGGCCGTGGCATAGACCGGGCCGCGATATCCGTGGCGCACCAGCACCGGCAGGTAGCCACTGTGATCCAGATGAGCGTGGGTCAGCACAATGGCGTCAAGCTGGTGAACCGGCAGCCCGAATGCATCCCAGTTGTGCAAGCGCAACTGCTTGTAGCCCTGGAACAAGCCGCAATCGATCAGCACATGTTTGTCGTGGTGCTCCAGCAGATACTTGCTGCCTGTGACCGTACCCGCCGCACCGAGAAATGTCATTCGCATGGTCGTCTCTTTGAACACAGTTTAAGTGTTCTATTCATCCTCCCTTTGCAGGTAAAGACTGTTGACCATTATCAATGGGAATGACTTCCCTACCCGCCTGATGAGCTCAACAAGCCCGCCCATCACCCCCTGAAAATATCGAAGGGTTCGATTTTCAGGACCTTGCGTACGCCCACATAACTGGATACCCCGGCGATCAACAGCACCAGAGCGAAGGCCAGCCCGAGATTCCAGAACGTGATGATGGCCGCATAGTTCGGCAGATTGGAGCGCGCCACGGAGATCATCAGCGTGACCAGGCCGATGCCCAGCCCATAGCCGGTCATCGCCGTGAAGGTGGCCATGAACAGGATCATGTAGATCAGCTCACGGCTCTTGGCACCAATCGCCTTGAGCGCCGCGAACTTGTCCAGGTTTTCCAGGATGAAGGTGTAGAAGGTCTGCCCGGAAATCGACAACCCGACCAGAAAACTGATGATCGTCATCATCAGGATGTTGGTACCGACCCCGGTCTGGTAGATGTAGTAATTGGCGATACGTTGGTTGAACTCGTTCTTGGTCAGGGCGATATAGCCCAGCTTCGAAACCTGTTGTTTGATCAGGCTCACGGCCGCTTCGCTCCTGGGTTCCAAGAGGATATAGGAGATGGTGAATCGGGTGGTTGGCAGGTATTCGATGGCGCGACTGTAGGTGGTGTAGAGGGTCGGTATCCCGGTCAGGCCACTGGTGAGTACCTTGGCAATGCCAACGATGCTGCCGCGATGGTCATTGAGTTCAAAGGAGGTGCCTATGCCGGGGTTCTCCAGCTTCGAAAACTCGGCATCGTGGACCATGATAAAGGCGTTTTCGGCGTAGATATCCTCGATAGCGCCCTGCTCCAGCTGCGGCCGGCCGAACAGGCTGGTGTCGTCCAGGCCGATCACACTGACCGACTGGTAAGTGCCGCTGGCCAGCCGGACCTGGGCACCGCCAATGAAAATCGGCACGGCATAGCGAACCTGGTCCATGCTGCGCACCGCATCGAGCAGGTAATCAGGCAAAGGGATAACGCTGGTCGGGGTGTTCACCGCAGGGTCCATTATCCACATCGCCGCCCCGACGTTGGTCACCGTCGAGTAGGCGCGATTGAGGATCCCGGCAAACATCGCAGTCATCTGCATCATCAGGAACACCGAAAAGGTAATCCCGACCAGTAGCGCGGAGAACTTGGAGCGATCATTGACCAGCAGCTTGAAGCCTATGCGCAGAATACCCGTGTACTTCATCGGGTCGGCCCACTGGCGGCAGCCGCCGGACTGTTCCACCAACCGCCACCCAGGGCAACGAACAGGCCGACAGTGTCCTGGTGACGTTGGGCCAGCGCTTGCAGATAGGCGATATTGACCTGATGCAGCTGCACATCGGCGGCCAGCAGGTCCAGATAGGTCACCAGGCCCGAGCGATAGTTGGCTTGCACCAACCGCAAGGCTTGTTCGGCGGCGTCCTGGGCTTCGGCCTGTTTTTGCAAGGCCTGGGCATCGAACTCCAACGCCTTGAGGGTATCGGCGACCTGGGCGAAAGACTCCAGTACCACTTGCCGATAATTCGCCGCAGCCTGCTGATAGGCATCGATCGCGGCTTTACGCCCAAACCACAGGCTGCCACCTTGAAACAGCGGGATATCGACCGAAGGCCCGACACTCCAGAAACGCCCCGCACCGGCGAACAGTGATCCCGAGCTCGATCCGGCGGCGCCATAGGTACCGGTCAGGCTGAAGCTGGGAAACATCGCCGCCGTTGCCACGCCGATGGTGGCGCTGGCCTGGTGCAGTTGTGCTTCGGCAGAGAGAATGTCCGGGCGCTGGCGAACCAGTTCCGACGGCAAGCTGAGCGGCAGATCCTTGGGCAACGACAATCCTCTCAACTGGATGTCCGGGAGTTTGACTTCAGCGGGCACCACGCCTTCCAGAGTGGCCAGCAGATGCTCGGCCTGGCTGATTTTCTGTTTCAGGGCCGGCAACAACGCCTCGTTGCTGGCGATCAGGCTTTGCAAGCTCAGGATCGCCGAATAGGCTGTGGTACCGCTGCGCACCTGCACCTGCGTGGTTTGCAACTGTTGTTTTTGCAGTTCAATCAGTTGTTCGGTGGCCTGGATCTGCGCGGCATAAGCGGCACGGGCGATGGCGGTATTGACGACATTGGCGGTCAAGGTGAGGTAAGCCGCATGGCTTAGCCAGGTCTGATGATCGACCTGGGCCTGCAGGCCTTCCACGCTGCGACGTGCGCCGCCGAAGATATCCAGGGTGTAGCTGATCGTGCCACTCAAGGTCAGGACATTGAAGATCGACCCCGCCGTACCCTGTCCTTGCTGGATGGGTGCACTGCGTTCGCGGTCAGCGCCTGCATGAGCATCGAGGTGCGGGTAGAAAACCCCATAGCCGGCCATGAGGGTATCCTGGCTTTGCCGCAAGCTGGCCTCGGCCGCCTGCAGGGTCAGGTTGTTGGCAATCGCCTGGCGTACCACCGCATCCAGCGACGCCGACTGGAACAGTCGCCACCAGTCAGGCGTGACCTCGGCCCCCGGCAAAAAGCGCTGCACCTGCCCCTGCGCGGCCACGGTGCGAACGACCGGGTCGCGCAGGTAAGCCGCCTGCGATGGGGCTGCCGGGCGCGAGAAATCTGGACCGAGCGTGCAAGCGCTGACCAGCGTCAACAGACCAGGGATCAACCAACGGCCACAGGGCCATGTCAGGCGAAGTACGCGTGGTCGGCCCATTATTTCTGCCCTATGAAAACATCCACCAGCTGCCCCGGATAGACCATCGGGAGGTCTTTTTTCTCAAAGCGGAAAATCACCGGCAGTACCCTCAGGTCGACTTTCTCCTGGCGCTGATCGGACAACTCGATTTTTGGCGACACGTAGGGTTGCACCCGCACGAACTCCAGCGGCACCTTGATATCCGTGCCATGAATCTGCATCTGCGCGTGGATGTGTTCGGGGGCCGGCAAGCGGGCAATCAGGATCTCGTCGACGTAACAGCGCACGGCCAGGTGATCCTGCGCGGAGCTCATGACCAGCAGCGGACTGAAGCCCTGGGTGTAGGCGTCATAGGCGCCCTGGGACGACACATAGCTGC
Organism: Pseudomonas sp. GW821-FHT04D07; assembly: GCF_059420225.1. Classification (NCBI taxonomy): domain Bacteria; kingdom Pseudomonadati; phylum Pseudomonadota; class Gammaproteobacteria; order Pseudomonadales; family Pseudomonadaceae; genus Pseudomonas; species Pseudomonas sp. GW821-FHT04D07. Next base: position 255,964 of record NZ_JBWKTH010000003.1, on the reverse strand, counting down.
CGACGGTACTGTTGATGGCCAACACCACCCCATCCGCCGGCGCCTTGATTGCATACTGTGCCAACGTCGCCGCCGCGGCCTTCAACGCCGCCTGGGCCTGAGCAGCCGTATCTCTGGCGGTATCGAGCGTATCCTTGCTGATGGACTTGGGGTCCAGGCTGTAGGAGGCCAGGCGCTTGTTGTACTGGTCCCGGGCAGTGGCCAGATTGGCCTGCGCCAATTCGAAATTGGCCTTGGGCACCGCGTCGTCGAGGGTAACCAAGGGCATTCCCTGGGTCACTTTCTGCCCCTCGTGCACCAGTAGTTGCGTCACCGGCCCGGCCACCTGCGGATAAATCACGATATCGGAGCCACCGGACTGTTCGCTCTCGATAATGCCGTTGGCAAAAATCGCGGTCTCATAGGGGCTGCTCGCCGGGGCGAAGACCGGCGGTGGCGTCCGCGGTACGCGTCCAAACAAATAAGCGGCCACCAAACCGGCCAGGACACCGACCACCGCCAGGCTGAACAGCAGGCGATTTTTCATGAGGCGACCCGTTCAAGTTCGGTGATACGCCCGTCTTCCATATGAATGATGCGATCAGCGTACTCGTTGATCCGCGCATCGTGGGTGACGATCAGAATGCAGCGCTGCTGATTGAGGATTTGGGTCTTGACGAAGGCGATGATCATTTTCCCGGTATCGCCATCGAGGGAGGCGGTCGGCTCGTCGAGGATCAGGATCTGCGGTCCACCAACAATCGCCCGGGCAATGGCCACGCGCTGTTGTTCGCCGCCGGAAAGCTTGACCGGCAGAATATCCCCGCGGTCCTTGAGACCGACTACTTCCAGGCTTTGTCTGGCCCGGGCGATCGCATCGTCCCAGTCGTGGTGCTGAAGAATCAGCGGAATCGCGACATTCTCGGCGGCGGTCAAGCGTGCGAAGAGGTGATAGTCCTGAAACACGAAGCCAATATTATTCAGGCGCAGCTCGGCCAACTGGTCGGTGTCCAGGCTCCAGATATCTTGTCCGTTGATCATCACCGTACCGGAGTCGGGGCGCAGGATGCCGGAGATCATGCTTAATAAGGTGGTCTTGCCACTGCCGGAAGGACCGACAATAAACACCATTTCGCCAAACCCGGCGACCAGTGCCACCTGGTCGACCGCCTGCATGCGCGCACTACCTTCGCCAAACCACTTGCTCAGGCCGTTTGAAACGATCGCCGGATGCGTTACAGAAGCGGCTGATTCCGTACTCATTATCTCTCCTGCCCAACATGGCCTGGTATGGAATGGCTACGCGGTGTTTGCCAGCCTTGGATGCATCGGTTGCGACAGAACGCTTCCACGGATTTCAGGGGGTGTTGCAAGTATCTGGCGCCCTTGCCAACGGCCCCTGATCTTTATCAACAAATGGCCATCTATCGACCGGCCAAAGGCACTGTTGATTTAGCTCAATTATTTTTCGATGCCCAAGCGTAGAAAGTACTGATCGATACCAGGCGTGAGGACGGTAGGCGATCATTTTTCCTCTATTGCTGGAGGTCGGCCATGCTGGCGGTCACCCTGATCAATACACTGGTCGTCATCGTCGTCGTGGTGATCCACTACGAATGCCTGTTACGGTTGAACGACTGGCTGCCCCGACTCAAACTCTGGAATCGTTTCAGGCTGGTCGTCGGGGTATTCGGTGCGCTGGTGGCCCACGCGGCAGAAGTCTGGTGCTTCGCGCTGGTCTATTACCTGATGGTCAGTTCCGGCAAATGGGGAAGCCTGGTGGGCCCGTTCGATGGTTCGTTCATGGACTGCGTGTACTTCTCCTTCACCACTTACACCACGATCGGCTTCGGCGACATTTCCCCCGTCGGCCACCTCAAGTACCTGACCGGGTTGCAGGGATTGACCGGCCTGGTGCTGATTTCCTGGACGGCCTCGTTTCTGTTTCTCGAAATGCAGAAATACTGGAAGAACAAATAACCCTCGAGGCCACTGTCAGGCTCTGGAGATGAAAAAGTCAGGTTTGATCGCTCAACGCATTTGCTAGTAACCGTCGCTTTACACCGTCGCCCATCAACGATGAACTAACCTTGAGGTAGATCAAATCAGCACTCCGGAGCGTTCCCTGTGGCACGGATTTGATTTGCATCATATGGCCGCAGCCATAGACGACACACACTGGATACGCCGCGCTGTCGCGAGGCGGATAACGCGAGTGACAAGGACTCGCGCAGGAGCACTGGCATGTGCGCAAAATTCATGCTGTCTGTGGTACTGGCCAGTCTCTGCGGATTTGCCTGGGGTGCGGATGGCTCCACGCCCACTACCGAGCCCCACGTCGCGATCCTCGTTTACCACCGCTTTTCGGAGACTGCGGACGACTCGATGACAGTGCGCATGCGCACCTTCGAGACCCAGTTACGCGTCCTCCACGAGCATGGTTACCACATCGTACCGCTGCGTGAGGTCATCGACTGGTTGCGCGATTCCAATGCGAGGTTACCGGACAAACCGGTGGTGATCACCGTGGACGACGGGCATCGTTCGGTATTCGAGAAGCTGCTGCCCATTGTGCTGCGCGATCAATTTCCGATCACGCTGTTCATCTATCCATCGGCGATCTCGAACGCCTCCTATGCACTGACCTGGGAGCAATTGCGAACGTTGAAACAGACCGGGCTGTTCGACATCCAATCGCATACCTACTGGCACCCCAACTTCAAGGTCGAGCGCAGACAGCGTACCCCTGCGGATTTCCAGCAGTTCGTCCGCACACAACTGGACAATTCACGTCGCCGTCTCGAAGCACAAACGGGCGCGCATATTGACATGCTCGCCTGGCCCTACGGCATCTACGACGACGAGTTGCTCGCCCTCGCCGCCGAGGAGCACTACGTCGCGGCCTTCACCCTCGATGCCCGCAAGGCGGACCGGCACGCACCGCTACTGGCACTGCCGCGCTTCCTGATGATCGATGCTTATGGCGCCCACGCATTCGCGCACCTGCTCGGCGAACCGGACTCGCTGCCGATGCCCGCAACGGAGAACCGGCAATGACCCTCCAGCAGCGATTGAGGTGTTGCATGATCGCGGCACTGCTTGCCATCGCCACCCTGCTGACCGGACAAAATGCCCTGGCCGTCAGCGGCGTGGTGCTCGACTCAAGCACCCAGCATCCGATCGCCAACGCAATAATCACGACTGCCACCGAGGTACTGCGCACCGATGACAACGGGCGCTTCACGACCTCCCTGCCGGTCACCGGCGTGAGCGCCCGCGCCCCCGGTTATCTGCGCAGCGAGGCACAGGTGCCCGACGAAACGCCAGTGACCCTGGCGCTGACCCCGTTTCGAGCAAAAGCGCTCTATCTGTCGGTATTCGGCGTAACCAACACGACCCTGCGCAACCAGGCAGTCAGCCTGGCCCAGAGCACGGTCATCAATGCCTTGGTGATCGACGTCAAGGGCGACCGCGGCCTGACGCCCTATCACAGCGTGGCCCGCGAGAAGATCGCTGCCGTGGCCCAGCTGACCCAGCGCGCACCGCAAGTACGGGACTTTCCGGCGTTGCTGGCCAGGCTGCATGCGCAACACCTGTACCTGATCGCGCGCATCGTGGTGTTCAAGGACGACCCGCTCGCCAGCGCGCATCCGGAGTGGAGCGTGCACACCGTGGAAGGCACGCCATGGCGCGATAGCGAGAAATTGCAATGGATGGACCCGTTTTCCCACGAAGTCTGGCAGCACAATCTCGATGTCGCCGAAGAGGCGGCGCGGATGGGCTTCGACGAGGTCCAGTTCGACTATGTGCGCTTTCCCGACAAGGGCGGGCTGCGCTTTGCCCTCTCGAACACCCGGCGCAACCGGACCGCGGCGATTGTCGGTTTCCTGCAGGCTGCACGCACACGACTCGCGCCCTACAACGTCTTTATCTCCGCGGACATCTTCGGCTACGTTTGCTGGAATCTCGACGACACCGCCATCGGCCAGCAACTCGAAATGCTCGGTACACCGCTCGACTATATTTCACCGATGCTCTACCCGTCCGGCTTCACCTGGGGCCTGCCGGGCCTGAGCGACCCCGTCAGCGATCCCGGCCAGATCGTCAGGCGCTCCCTGGCGGAGGCGGTAAAGCGTAGCCAGCTACCGGGAGTGCGCTTTCGCCCATGGCTGCAGGCCTTTCGCGATTATGCGTTCGATCATCGCGTATTTGACGCCGCGGCAATCAGTGCGCAAATAAAGGCCGCCGAGGCCGCCGACAGCGATGGATGGATGTTATGGAACCCGCACAATCACTACAACGCCGCCGATTTGCCGCCACGTTGATCGGCACCCTGAAATGCTCGGCGCTGCTGGCCGCCATGCTGACGACGCCGATCAGCGGGGCCGTCGATCTCGATGCGGCAACGCGCCTGCAAGCCGCGCGGATCGTCGAGGGGCAAATCGCCGCTGGGCGTATTCCAGGGGCCGTGGTGCTGATCGGGGACGCCAGCCATGTGTTCTATCGCCAAGCCTTTGGGCAACGCGCGACCCTACTGACCCCTGAGCCGATGACGCTGAACACCGAGTTCGACCTCGCCTCGCTGACCAAGGTTATCGCCACCACCACGGCGATCATGCAACTGGCCGAAGCGGGGCTCATCGACCTGGATGCCCCTGTCGCGCGTTATTGGCCAGCCTTCGCGGCGCACGACAAGGACACGGTGACCGTGCATGACCTGCTGGCGCACACTTCCGGGCTACCCCCAGGCCTGCCCGCACCGCCGGTACATCCAGGCCGCGCGGGTGTATTGGAGGCGATCGCCGCGGAACGTCCGCGCAGCGCGGCGGGTGAGCGCGTTATCTACAGCGACCTGAATTTCGTGGTCCTCGGCGAACTGGTCCAGCGTATCAGCCACCTTCCCCTTGACGCCTATGGCCAGGCTCATATCTTCGGCCCCCTGGGTATGCGTGACACACTCTTTCTGCCGGATGCCGGGCGAGCGGCACGCAGCGCCCCGACAACCCCGGACAAGGCCGGCATGCGCCAAGGTCAGGTGCACGATCCGACAGCCCAATGGATGGGGGGTGTCTCCGGCAATGCCGGGCTGTTTTCCACGGCGGACGACCTCGCCCGCTTCGCGCAGATGCTGCTCAACGACGGACACGCGGGCAGTAAGCAGATCCTCCGGCCGCAGAGCATCAGCGCGCTCGCCACGGCCGCCTCGCCGCTCGCGAGCCTGCCCTGGCGCGGACTTGGCTGGGAACTGGACGCCCCCTTGGTGCCGAACCGTGATCGTCTACCGCCGATCGGCATGATCGGTCACACCGGCTACACCGGTACGGGCCTGTGGATCGATCAGCTGACACACCAGTTCATTGTGATCCTGAGCAACCGCGTGTATCCGAACGACCGTGGTGATGCCCGCCCGCTGCGGGCGCAGTTGCTCGCGCTGCTGGCAAGCCGGGGCACGCCGGCAAGCGTCGCACAAATCGGCCGGTTGCAACCCTCGGCATGGCCGGCGCTGCGTGCCGCCGAGCGTCTGCCGACGTCGACCGGTCCTGTGCAAACCGGTATCGACGTGCTTGAAGCGGAGCAATTTGCGCCGCTCGCCGGCCTGCGCGTCGGCCTGCTCACCAATCGCAGCGGTTTCGACGCCAGCGGCCGACGCACCGTCGATGTACTCGCCCACGCGCCAGGCGTCACGCTGGCCGCGCTGTTCTCGCCGGAACATGGGCTGAACAGCGATCTGGACGAGCGCGTCGGCGACGTAGTCGACCCGGCGACGGGCCTCACCGTCCACAGCCTCTACGGCGCGACACAGCGCTTCCCGGCCGGCTCGCTGCGCGGATTGGATGCGCTGGTCTTCGATATCCAGGATGCCGGCGTGCGCTTCTTTACCTACGAGACAACACTGGGCTACGCACTCGAAGCCGCGGCGGCCCGTGGCATCCCGCTGTTTGTACTGGACCGACCCGACCCGCTGGGTGCACAGCGCTTCGGCGGACCGCTACAGGACAGCGGCCACGAATCCTTCACCGGCTATTTCCAGGCGCCGCTGCTGCCCGGCATGACAGTCGGCGAACTGGCGAGCCTGTTCAACCGCAACAAGCCCATCGGGGCGGATCTGCGCGTCGTGCCGATGCAGGGATACCAACGCGCGATGACCTTCGCCGACACCGGTCTGGGCTGGGTGCCGCCCTCGCCGAACCTGCGCACGCTGCCCCAACTGGATCTGTACCCGGATGTCGCTTTGCTCGAAGGCGCGAATCTGAGCGTGGGCCGTGGCACAGCCCATCCATTCGAATGGATCGGCGCGCCGTGGATCGATGCGACCCGGCTCGCCAACGCGCTGAATGCACTGGATACCGGCGCGCATTTCGAGCCGGTCGACTTCGTCCCGACCGAGTCAACCTGGCGCGGTCAGCTCTGTCATGGCGTCAGCATCGTGCGCAACGCGAGCGCCGCGCCACGCCCCATCGCCAGCCTCGGCCTGGCGCTGCTCGCGACACTGCACCGGCTCTATCCCGACACCTTCGATCTGACCGCAACCCGCGCGTCGATCGGCTCACAAAAGGTCTGGCAAGCGATTCGCGACGGCGCGTCGGCGGACGCCGCGCAAGCGCTCGACGCCAGCGCGCTAGAGCGCTTCGCGCGACTGCGGCGGGAGAGTTTGCGCTACTGAGCTGTGGGCGTACCGAACCCATCCTGGCCTCAGGCCCGATTTCAGTCACGCACGGCGTAGGGGGCATTCTCAAAGCACTGGCCCAGCCACTGGGCGAAAACACGTACGCGAGAGGACAGCTGTCGGCTCTGCGGATAGAGCACCGTCACGGGCATGGGCGGCGGCGCGAAACCGGGCAATATGATTTTCAACCGACCTTCGGCCAGTTCCCTCTCGATCCGATAACGCGGCACTTGCACCAACCCCAGCCCGCAGAGTGCGGCGCCCGTGTAGAGGTCGGCCCCCGTTACCGAGACGATAGAACACAGGTCGATCTCGACGACTTCATTGCCAACCTTGAAGTCCAGCCCGAGGGGCCTGCCGGTGGCACTGGAAACATAGCTCACCGCTACATGGGAACGCAGGTCGTCGAGGTCGACAGGTTCACCGTGACACTGCAAATAGTCCGGACTGGCCACCGTGACCTGCTCCATACGTGCCACGCGCCGGGCAATCATCGAAGAGTCCTGCAGTGAACCGGCACGCAACACACAGTCCACCCCCTCACGCACCAGGTCGACCAGCCGATCGTCCTCGCTCAGGTGCAGGGTGATATCGGGGTATTGAACCAGAAAATTTCTCAACGCCGGCATCACGAAGTGCTTGGCCAGGGTGCCTTGCAGATTCACTCGCAGCAGGCCCTTTGGGCGGACATCGCTAAAGGAGGTTTCCGCTTCCTCCAGATCCGTCAGCAAACGCACGCAACGATGATAGTAAGCCTCACCGTCGTGGGTCAGGCGCACCTGCCGCGTCGTGCGCTCCAGCAGGCGCACGCCAATGCGCAACTCCAGCCGCTTGATCAGGTTGGTAACCGTGGCCCGAGGGATCCGCAGATCTTCCGCCGCGGCGGTGAAACTCTGGCGATCGGCGACTCGCACAAAAACCTGCATCTCTTGGAATCGATCCATCGAAAAGTACGACGTCTGATAGTTGTAGTAAATGGAATTATATAGCCTATTTTTACGTAATTATCTCCTCATAAAAACAGTCCATCATTGCGCCCGATTGCAACCCTTGCGCTATTTGCAACGATGGAGCTCGCGGCGCGTAGCCCCAGCCCCCCTCTCCCACACCACCGGGGCTTGCGGCCCTCAGAACAAGAGACAACGACGATGACGATGACGATGACGCTATTGATTCTTGGGGCGACGGGCCAGGTTGGCCGTAACGTGCTTCAGCAAGCCCTGGAAAACGAGCGTATCGAGCAGGTTATCGCACCCACGCGCAAGGCCCTCCCGGCGCATCCCAAGCTCTATAACCCAGTGTCAGAGGATTTAGGCCAGGTACTGGTGGATCTCGCCAAAGGGCCGATTGACGCCATGATCTGCGCGATGGGAACAACCATCGCGAAGGCCGGTTCGAAGGAGGCGTTTCGACAAGTCGATTACCTGTTGCCGATCAAGTTCGCAGAACTGGCCTTGGCGCTAGGGGCGAAGGTTTGCGCACTGATCTCTTCACCAGGGGCTTCTCTCTCCATCCCCCTGTACTACTGCCGGACTAAAGGTGAGCTGGAACGGGATATCCGGCGCATCGGGTTCCCCTCATTGACGATTATTCGTCCGGGAATGATCGGTGGCCGCCGTGAGGAGTTTCGTCTTGCCGAACGCTTGATACTTCCCATGGCCGCCCTGCTTCAGCCGATATTGCCGCGAGGTCTGTGGGTCAACCCTCCCGCCAATATTGCCAAGGCGCTGATCGATGCCGTGCTGTCCAGGGTACCCGGCGAGCGCAGGCTCACCTCCAGAGACCTTGTGTGACCGCGTGCCGACCGACGTCGTTTGGTCGGCTCTTATTGGCGCTCTTTACCCGGAGCCTCTCGATCGATCCGAATTTTTCAGGGCGCTATGGAACTTCGACATTTGCGGTACTTCCTGATGGTCGCCGAGGAACAGCATTTCACTCGAGCAGCCGTTCGACTGAACATACAACAACCACCGCTCAGTCAGCAGATTCGCTCCCTGGAAAAGGAGCTGGGATTCGATCTGTTTCGACGTCATCCCAAAGGCGTCGACCTGACGCCCGGAGGGCTGATTTTCCTTCAGGAAGCCCGGGATATTCTCAACCGGGTCGCGGACGCCGCACGGCGTTCGGCCAAGGTCGCCCAAGGGTATGAGGGAACGCTGTCGATTGGCTTCACCTGTTCAGCCGCTGCGCACCACTTGACTCCCTGCATCATCCGCGCCTATCGCGAGGCGTATCCAGGTGTCAGCCTGTTGCTCAATGAGGGCAGTGCCCGGGAACTGACCGACGATGTGGTCCAGCACAAGCTCGACGTCGGTATCCTCCGTGTGCCCGTAAGCCGGTCCTACGAAATGACCTTCTATCAATTGCTCGAGGAGGACATGCTGCTGGTCCTTCCGATCGGGCACCGGTTATTGAAGTGCACAGGTAAAAAAAACACGGCGGGCGGCGACGAGTCGATGCCTGTCATCGCGATCAAGCACCTGGCTGATGAGCCGTTCATTCTCGTTCGACGCAGTGGCACCACGGGAATGTATTCAAAGCTGATCGAGGCCTGCGAAAACGCCGGCTTCACACCCAAGGTTGCCTTCGAAGTCGAACACATGCTGACCAATATCAGCCTGGTGGCCGCCGGGGCGGGGGTTTCCATTGTGCCCGCGTCGATGAACGGGTTTCATCGCAAGTCAGTGGTCTACTGCCGCATCAACGCCCAGCCACAACTGGTCGCACCGATCACCCTGATTTGCCGGCATGAAGAGCAAGGACCGATCCTGTACAACTTCATCAATCTGGCAAAACGTATCGCCATGAGCTGAACGCCCCATGCCTGATAACGCCGTCCGCTCAACCCGGCTGAGCGACAGCGTAAACTCGATATCTTTAAAATATCGAGATCGATTTTTTATGTATTTTAAATCCATCCGTATTGTAGATAACCTGCATACATTCAAGGATGTATGTTAAGTGCCAGGCGTTACTCGACAGTCCAACCGAACTATTTAAATTGCGAACACGTCGATTCACCCCATCCACGAGCACCCCCGTCAGACGGTAAAGAGTTCAGATCACTTTTAATGGGTTGTCATAAGAGCACATCATGTCTTGGAATCCGCGCCATCTATCGATCCGGCAATCGTTAACGGACTCGCGAACGCGAATGATCGATATACAAGAATGCCTGAGCCATCTCGAATTGATCCCCTGCGATTCCGATGCCACCCAATGTTTGATCCGGCATATCAGGTGGTTAGCCCTGTCGGCCGACACTGCACTATTCGTTTCGATCAATCGCTTCTGCCTGGAACTCTACACGTTAATCAACACACCCAGAATCAAAAAAAAAATGAACGGCCCTACGCTGCAAGCCCTTAGAAAATGCTGCAACTTGCTGGCTTGGCAACTGGAGCTCACAAACCCGCGCACGGGCATTTTGCACATGGACAGATGGGAAGAAATGATTCTGCTCAGCGAGCTGAAAAAATCGTTAACAAACACGCTAAGCACAACCACCCGCTGTGCTAAAACACCGCGCCTGCTCACCCCATAAAAACACCACCGAGTGGATGTCCCATGGTTTCTCGTAGCCTCCAATTGAAGTTCGTTTTCCCTGTTTTCGCCATTGTGGCGTTTACCACACTTGTTCTTGTCGCCGTCATTTCCGAAAAAACGAGCCATGACATCGAACAGTCCGCGCAAGACAAAATGCAGGAACAGCTCTCGAGCATGCAACACGTCCTCAACGTCACCGATACGCTCGTGATGGAACGGGTAAAAGGATCGATGAAGTTGCTGATGGAGCAAGGTCAATATCTGCGTGCGCCCTATCAAGGTGACCCCATCGCCCTCAGTGGCCGGATGGTTCCCGAGCTCCTTCTGGGCGGTCAGGCACAGACGAACAACTTCGAACTGGTTGACCGCGTGACGTCAAGTCAGGGCGGCTCGGCTACTTTATTCTCCAAGGCCGGTAGCGAGTTTGTCCGTATCAGTACCAATGTGCAGTTCGAGGGAAGGCGTGCCATTGGCACGCTACTGGACCCCAATGGATTGCCGAGCGCCGCTATTCGAAAAGGCCAAGCGTTCTATGGGCAAGTCGATATCCTGGGCAATCCCTATCTGACAGGGTACGAACCGATTCTGGACGACCAGAAACAGACGGTGGGCATCTGGTATGTGGGTTACAAAGTCGACATGCAAGCCTTGCAGGCATCCATTGCCAAAAGCCACATACTGAACGGCGGCTTCGTCGCGTTGCTGGACGACAAAGGCAATGTGCGCTTTCAGTCGCAAAGTGTTCCATTGGATACCGTCCAACGGGTTGCAGGCGGCAACCTGAATGGCTGGGTCGTGAAGCGTGAGATGTTCTCCCCTTGGGGATTCACTATCATTGCCGCTTACCCCGAGGATGAGGTGCGTGTTGCAGTAAAAAATCAAATTATCCAAGTGACGGCTATTGGCTTGGCGCTGTCGGGCGCGTTGATGGGCCTGGTTTTCTGGCTGTCGCGCTCGCTGGTCGTCACGCCCCTGAACCAGGCGGTATCGATTGCTCGCAAGATCGCGGCGGGAGATTTGTCATCACCGCCGCCAATCACCTTACGTAACGATGAAATTGGCGACCTGGTCCGCTCACTGAGCAATATGCAGACGTCATTGCGCCAGATGATCGGAAACATCGCGGATAATGCCCAAGGTATTTCCACTCTGTCGTCTTCACTTTCTTCCTCCGCCGAAGAGGTGGCCGCTCAATCGGCGCAACAGAGTGGCGCGGCGGCGTCCGCCGCCGCCGCGTTGGAAGAGTTGAGCACCAGTATCGGACATGTCGCGGTCAAGGCCCGCGAATCCTTTGCCTTGGCTCAAGACGCTGGCGACAAAGCCAGGTTCGGCGGTGTCGTGGTGGAGAAGGCTTCGGCAGAAATGCACAACATCGCCGATAGCGTCGGCCAATCTTCCGAGCGAATAACCTTACTTGGGCAGCACTCTTCCAGGATTTCGATCATTGTCGGCGTCATTAAATCCATCGCCGAACAAACCAATCTGCTTGCACTCAACGCGGCCATTGAAGCCGCACGTGCCGGTGAACACGGGCGCGGCTTTGCAGTAGTCGCCGATGAAGTGCGCGAACTTGCCGAGCGCACCGCCAGGTCCACGGTGGAAATCAGCACAATGATTGACTCCATCCAATCGGGAACGGAACAGGTGGTGGAGACCCTGCAACAGGGGCAGGACCGTGCCAACTCGGGTGTCGAAATGGCTGGTGAGGCAGGACGTGCCGTGAATGAGATCAGCGCTTGCTCCGAACAGGTCGTGGATGCCGTCAATAGCATTTCCACAGCGCTTGAGCAGCAAAACGCGGCCAATCATGAAATAGCCATCAATGTGGCCGATATGGCGACCCTCTCTGAGAAAAACACCTCCGCCGTCCAGCAAGTCGCGCAAGCATCCAGGCAGTTACAAGCCTCGTCCAACTCACTACAGGCAACGGTTGACCTGTTCACGTTGTGAGCCATCTTATCGGCAGCAAGGACCGAACACCCGGGGTGTGGTTACGCTCATCAAGACCGGTCACGCCGGGCATCGACCCGCTGCAGGGTCATGCTCGGCGTCTCATCGAACAGCTTGCGGTATTCGCAGGAAAAGCGCCCCAGATGGCTGAAGCCCCAGCCCATTGCGATCACCGAAATATTGTGGGCAGAACGATCTTCGAGGATTTCCTGGCGGACACCCATCAAGCGATATTTCTTCAGGTAAGCCATGGGTGACATTCCGAAGTATTTCTTGAAGTCTTCGAACAGCTTGAACCGCGACACCCCGGCGGCGGCTTCGATATCGTCAAGGTTGAGGGCATCACGGGCATGGGCATGAATGAAGTCCTTGGCACGCACCAGGTAATGCGGCAGTTTCACCCCCAGACGCTCGCGTAGCTCAGCAGAATAGTTGTGCGGTTGGGACAGGATCAGGCCCTTGAGCAAGGCACTCTCCAGGTCACGATTGAACAGCAACTGGCCGTACAGCTCACTGCGCTCCATCTCTTCGATGAAGTGCTTGACCGTGCGCCACCAGGAGGCAACCGACCCGGTCACCGCATCCATTTCGGGCTCAAAACGCAGGGTGGTGCCCAAGGGATGCTGCAACATGTCTTCCAGGGTCTTGCGCATGGCACTGCGGGTGATCACCACCTGCAGCTTGCGACAGTCGCCGGTGATACTCAATTGCTGACTCTCGTTGGGCGAAACGATGACGCCATGGTCGCGATCAGAGCGCAACAGCTCCCCGCCCCGACTCAGCTCCTGCTCACCACTCAACGGCAAGCTCAGGCTGTAGCTGTTGAAGCTGTCGACGTCGGTAACCCCCACCGTGACATCAGTGCCGTACTCGATGATGCCCAGGGTGGTCGACATCGACTTGAGCACGTTGCCACTGTGGTGGAACTGGATGCTGTTGGGTTTGCTCGCATGAAGCAAATGTGGGCCGCAGATCGTCGACATCCATGAGTGCGCCCCAGCCAGGTCGAAGTGATCGGCATGGATGTCACGAAAATGATTGTCGGGCTTGCTACTCATCGGCGTTACTCAACAAGGCTATTTTCGATACGGGCTCTGACGGCGCGCTGGCTTGTCCGGACGCAAGCTCCATGCCATCACCGGGTGCCAACAAGCACCCGATGATGTTCCGGATAGTCTTTGGCCATCTTACACAACCGGCAGTACGCGGGTGCCACCCGCTGAATGGACGGTCTGGTTTGCGCTATTTACTGTGCGATTACCGGCCACGTCCATGGCTCGGACGGTTGAATGTCGCACGCCGGACAGACGCGCAAAATTTCCGGACTGTCTTCGCCAACTATGCGGATAGACCGAAGGTCTGCGCCGACTCTTAATACGTGTACCGATTCACCCGATGAAACAGGTACCGACTTATGCATTATTCAAAAAGCGTCGCCCAATGGCAGACCTTCATCCAGGGTTGCCTGGACTTCCGTCCGGTGGAGGGCATCTACCGTATCGCCCGGGAAATGTTCACCGAACCTGAATTGTTCGATCTCGAGATGGAACTGATCTTCGAAAAGAACTGGATCTACGCCTGTCACGAAAGCGAGATCGCCCACAAGCATGACTTCATGACCCTGCGTGCCGGGCGCCAGCCACTGATCATCAGCCGCGACGGCGAAGGCCGGCTCAACGCCCTGATCAATGCCTGTCAGCACTGTGGCACGACCCTGACCCGCGTCGGCAAGGGCAACCAGTCGACCTTCACCTGCCCCTTCCACGCCTGGTGCTACAAAAGCGATGGCCGCCTGGTCAAGGTCAAGGCGCCGGGTGAATATCCCGAGAGTTTCGACAAGGCCACCCGTGGCCTGAAAAAAGCCCGTATCGAAAGCTACAAGGGCTTCGTCTTCGTCAGCCTGGACGTCGACGGCGGCGACAGCCTGGAAGACTACCTGGGCGACGCCAAGGTGTTCTTCGACATGATGGTCGCGCAATCGGCCAGCGGCGAGCTGGAAGTGCTGCCCGGCAAGTCGTCCTATACCTATGACGGCAATTGGAAGCTGCAGAACGAAAACGGCCTGGACGGTTATCACGTCAGCACCGTGCATTACAACTACGTCGCCACGGTGCAGCATCGCCAGCAGGTCAACGCCGAGAAAGGCAGCGCCTCGAGCGACACCCTGGACTACAGCAAGCTCGGTGCCGGCGATGCCGAGACCGACGACGGCTGGTTCTCCTTCAACAACGGCCACAGCCTGCTGTTCAGCGACATGCCCAACCCGGCGGTGCGCCCCGGCTACGCCACCATCATGCCGCGCCTGGTCGAAGAATACGGCCAGGACAGGGCCGAATGGATGATGCATCGCCTGCGCAACCTGAATGTCTACCCGAGCATGTTCTTCCTCGACCAGATCAGCTCGCAGCTGCGGATCATTCGTCCGCTGGCCTGGAACAAGACCGAGATCCACAGCTTCTGCCTGGGGGTCAAGGGCGAGTCCGATGCCGATCGCGAAAACCGTATCCGTCAGTTCGAAGACTTCTTCAATGTCTCCGGCCTCGGCACCCCTGATGACCTGGTGGAGTTCCGTGAAGCCCAGCGCGGCTTCCAGGCGCGCCTGGAGCGCTGGAGCGACATCTCCCGTGGCCATGACCAATGGGTCACGGGGGCCACCCGCAACAGCGAGACCCTCGGCATCCAACCGGTCCTGACCGGAACCGAGTTCACCCACGAAGGGCTCTACGTCAACCAGCACGGCAACTGGCAGCGCTTCCTGCTCGAAGGCCTGGCGCGCAAGGCCGCCGAAGAGCAACCCCTGCAACTGCGCGAGGTGTAATCATGAATTCGCAACTGCAATACCGTGTTGAACAGTTTTTCTACCGCAAGGCCGAGCTGTGCGATGCCCAGGACTGGGACGCTTACCTCGACCTGTTCAGCGAGGACAGCGAGTTCCACCTACCGCAATGGGATTCGGAGCACGTCTACACCACTGACCCGAAGAAGGGCATGTCACTGATCTACTACGCCAACCGCGGCGGCCTGGAAGATCGGGTGTTCCGCTTGCGCACTGGCAAGGCCGCCTCGACCATCCCAATGCCACGCACCTTGCACATGATCAACAACCTGCGCATCGCGGCGCTGGAAAACGACGAACTGGAGGTCCGGGTCAACTGGCAGACCCTGTACTACCGCATGGCCACCTCCGAGCAATTCTACGGCCGCGCCACCTACCGCCTGCGACCCGACGGCGAGAGCTGGAAGATCGCCCGCAAACATGTGCTGCTGCTCAACGACACGATTAATTCGGTGCTCGACTTCTACCATTTGTAAGCCACGGAGTACCCGACATGAACCACAAAGTGGCTTTCAATTTTGCCGATGGCAAAACCTCGTTTTTTGAGGTCAAGGCCAACGAATTGTTGCTCGACGCGGCCCTGCGCAACGGCGTGAACATTCCCCTGGATTGTCGCGAAGGCGTCTGTGGTACTTGCCAGGGACGCTGCGAATCCGGCCAGTACACGCAAGACTATATCGACGACGAAGTGTTCAGCGAAACCGACCTGGCGCAAGGCAAGATGCTCTCGTGTCAGACGCGCGTGCAGTCCGCGGCGTCCTTTTACTTCGACTTCGATTCAAGCCTGTGCAATGCCGGCGCCACCCAACGCCTACACGCCGTCATCGCCAAGGTCGAGCAGGTTTCCAGCAGCACGGCGATCCTGCATGTCGACGCCAGTTCCAGCGAGCGGCCGCTGGACTTCCTGCCCGGTCAATACGCGCGCCTGAAGGTGCCTGGCACCGAGGCCTGGCGCTCCTATTCGTTCGCCAACCAGCCCAACCCGGGCAATCAGTTGCGGTTCCTTATTCGGCTGCTACCGGATGGCGTGATGAGCAACTTTATCCGCGAACGGTGTGAGCCCGGGCAAGCGCTGGAGTTCGAGGCCCCGCTGGGCAGTTTCTATCTGCGGCAGGTCAACAAACCGCTGGTGATGGTGGCCGGTGGCACGGGGCTTTCGGCGTTTCTCGGCATGCTCGACGAGATCGCCGACAAAGGCGGATGCCAACAACCAATCAAGCTGTTCTATGGCGTCAACCAACACACCGACCTGTGCGAACTGAATCGCCTGGCGGAGTATCGAACGCGCATCGCGGGTTTCGAGTATCACTTGGTGGTTAGCCAGCCCTCGCCAGAATGGCCAGGCAAGACCGGACGGATTCCCCAACACTTCGACCGCCAGACCATGAACGCCAACCCGTTCGACATCTACTTGTGTGGCCCGCCGCCCATGGTCGAGGCGGTCAAGACCTGGTTTGTCGAGCAACGTATCGACGGCTTCCATCTGTATTACGAGAAGTTTATCGACAGCAACTCGGCGACCTGATCACTAACCCTGACCCGCGTCCGACCTGCTCGAGATAGGCCTCCAGCACGGACTCGACCTCGACAGAGCACCGCCTCTGACAGCGCCGTCAGAGGGTGCTCGCGACGCTTTTGCAAAGCGACCAGTCCACACAACCCCACCCTAAGAGAAGTCCCGTTTCTACGTAGTAAATTTTTACACTTCTTCCCCGTGGGTGGATCCAACCGACCACTTGGAAACCCTCAAAGCCATGAAACACGCGGGTTTGAACCGCTTATCCGAACCCATAAAATGATCGTATTTTTTGAGCGAATGTAAATTTTAAGATACCAATAGCAATGATTATCATTGGTTTTCGTATTTTTACTCGTTATTCTCCGCGTGCTTTCACTCAAGGCCGTGCACAAGGAGTCTGACTTGAAGAATGAATACAGCAAGAAACCGCAAGCCCTGCTAAGTCGCTGGAGCGAAGCACTGGGCAACCCTCTTTTCCAGACCCACCACATCACCCTCGACGCGCTGGTCAACACCCTCGCGCCTGCCGCCGAACGCAGTTTCCAGCGCTTGATCCAGGCGCTGTTTCGCGAAGGCCTGCTGGAGGCCAGCGCTCTCGAATACGATGAGCCACCTCGATGCTGGCTGACCCTTCCTGACCGAACCCGCCTGTGCTTCGAGCATTTGCTCCCCGGGCGCATGAGCAGTTGGGACCTGCGTGGCGACATCACGGCTTACGGCGACGATCATCCCCCGCACAAGATCCAGTTTCCCTCGGAACTGCTGACCCTGCTCAACAATGGCCTCGAGTCTTCCGCCGACGCCGAGGTGCTGAACCGCCTCAACGAAGAGCTTGACGACAGTTTCGCCAACGACACGCTCTGCCTGGCCTTCCACGAACGCTGGACACGCCAACTGCATGAGTCCATGGACCCGGTACATGGCGACAATCTGCTGGGCTGGCTCAAGGATGAGCCGAGCATTGCCAACCCGACCTCGCTGCTGGAACAGTGGGGCACGCTGGGCCACCCATGGCACCCCAACTACAAAACCAAACTGGGCTTGAGCACGGAACAGGTCATCGCTTTCTCGCCGGAGTTCGAGGCTCGTTTCCCGGTGATCCTCTGCGCCTTGCACCGCCAGTTTGCCCATGTCGAATCACTGGCGGGCAGCGTGGATTACTGGCAGTGGTGGCAAGGCCACTTCCCCCAGGCTGCACAACAGTTGAGCACTGAACTGGCGCGTCAGGGTCTTGAAGCCAGCGACTATCTGCCGCTGCCGGCCCATCCCTGGCAGGCGCGCCAGGAGCTGCCGCAGACCTTCGCCAATGAGATCGGTGACCGCTTGCTGATCCTGACCGACATCGTCGCGTTCACGGCGCATCCGACCATGTCGTTCCGCACCGTATTGCCTGAAGGCCGTGGTGACGCACCGATGGTCAAGCTGCCGGTGTCCCTGCGCCTGACCAGCGTGCAGCGTACCGTTTCGCCACGCTCGGCGCGCATGGGCCCGCGCATCAGCCAATTGATGCAAACCATCCTGCAGCGCGAACCCGCGATTCAGAACATTCTCGGCATCGTTACCGAACGCCTCGGTGTGCATTTCAAGCCGCAACCGGCAAACGACGAACGCTCCCGCCACTTGGCCGTGCTGTACCGGGACAACCCGCTGAGCCAGTTGCAGCCAGGTGAAATGGCCATTCCGGTCGGCAGTCTGTTTGCTATCGACCAGCACCAGCAACCGCTGTTGCGGCAGTGGGTGCGCCTGGCAAAGGGCGCGGACGACAGCGCCGCCATGCGCTCGTTCTTCCACGACTACGCTTCGATTGCGGTCCCTGCCCTGCTGGGCATGTACCTGCGTTACGGCGTGGCGTTCGAGGCCCATCAACAGAACAGCTTCATGATCATGGCCGCGGACGGACAACTGAACCGCCTGTTGCTGCGAGACTTCGGTGATATCCGGATCGACCGCAAGACCTTGCACGCACAGGGCCTGGACATCGAGCTGCATGATCCGAAGATGACCCTGTATGACGACGCCGGCTTCGTGCGCGACAAGCTGCTGCATACGGTCTTCATGTGTCATCTGGGCGAACTGGTGCTGCTCAGCGCCCGCCACTTCGACATCCCCCAGGCCCTGCTCTGGGGTGAACTGGCAACGCAGGTCAGTCAGTGCTTCGACAACTTGCGCGATCAGGTCGAACCGCAGCGCTGGGCGACCGAGCGCCAGGCCTTGCTGGAACAGGACTGGCCCGCCAAGTCGTTCATGCGGATGCGCCTGCTCGACAGTCACGCCGATATCGTCGGGCGCCTGCGCAACCCGCTGAGCGTCAATGCCGATGGCCGCTAACGGCACCGCGTTGCGGTTGCTGGTCGGGATCCAGTGGGTGTCCATGGGGGCCATGGAAATGAGCGGCCCGTTCTGGCCCTTGCAGATCCAGAAACTGCTCGGCACCGCCAATGCCCAGTACACCGGCCTGCTGTCCGCGCTGGTGTACGCCGGGCCGATGATGGCGGCGATGATCCTGACGCCCTTGTGGGGGCGACTGGGCGACCGGACCGGCCACAAACCGATGATCATTCGGGCGCTGCTGGCGTTGGCGCTATGCCAGGCGCTGGCCGCTATCACCTTCGATCCCTGGTTACTGGTGGGCATCCGAGTAGTGCAAGGGGCGCTGGCCGGGTTCATCGCCGCGGCCCAGGCCTATGCACTGGCCTGCTGCGGCGACAGCGGCCGCGGGCAGATTCTCGCCCGACTGCAATCGGCCACGGCGGTTGGTTCGTTGGCCGGGCCGGTGCTGGGTGGCTGGCTGATGGATGTCTCGGGGTTCGCCGTGCTGTGCTACAGCGCCACCGCGATTTGCCTGCTGTGTGCCGTGATCAGCCTGTTTTTGCCCAGCGACACACAACGCATCGCGCACAAGCAAAAACCGGCGCACGCCGCCCTGCCCAAGGGTTGGCTGGGAGCCATGCTCGGGGTCATCGTGCTGATCCAGGCCGCCAAGATGATGCCGCAGCCTTTCTATGCCTTGTACGTGGCGGACGTTCTGCACGCGCCTGGTTGGTTGATCGGCGCCAGCTATGCCGCCAGTGCGGCCACCCTCGCCTTGTCCGCGCCGCTGTGGGGTCGGCTGTTCGACCGCCATCAGCCCGCGCACACCTTGCGCGTCATCGAATGGGTCGCCTGGTCCTGTGCCTTGACCCTGGCCTTTACCGCCGTGGCCAGCGAATGGATGGGTTTTCTTGCCAGCCGACTGCTTTGGGGCGTGTGGCAAGGCGCACTGCTACCCGTCGCTTACACCCTGATCGCCAACACCATTACCCCCAGCCAGCAAGGTTTTGCACTGGGCCTGGGCAACAGCGCGGCCAAGGCCGGGGCGTTGTGCGGGGCCTTGATGGGGGGCATCGGCATGGGAATCGTCGGCCTGGCGCAGAGCTTCTGGCTGGTGGCAGTCACGTACGCCATTGCCGCCCTGGGTATCCGCGCCATCCGGGCATTTTCACAAACGCCGGAAACAACCGTTTTATCGACCAACACGCCTCGCGGCTAAATAAAGAAAGAGCAATGAAAAAAACACAACTGTCCATCCTGCTGCCCTTTATCGGCTCGTTGAGCACACCGGCCTGGGCCGATCAGAGCGAACCTGCCCAAGCGGCGCCCGGCACCCTGCAACTGCAGGAAATGGTGGTGTCCGCCACCCGCAGCGAAACCAGCATTGCCTCGATTCCAGGCTCCGTGCAGGTGATCAACGAAGAGCAGATCCGCCAGCAGACCGGTGCCGGACGACGGGTCGCGGATATCCTCGGCCAACTGGTGCCGGGCATCTCCCCTTCCACCGGCGGCATGAGCAACTTTGGCCAGACCCTGCGCGGGCGCAACACGCTGATCCTGATCGACGGGGTTTCCCAGAACGCGACGCGAGACAACTTTCGCCAGCTCAACAGCATCGCCCCGGAAAGCATCGAACGCATCGAAGTGGTCTCCGGCGCCAGCAGCGTCTATGGGGCGGGCGCGTCGGGCGGCATCATCAACATCATCACCAAGCGCAACAAGGGCGAGGAACTGGCGTTCAGCAGCAAGATCGGCATGACCACCGGCAACAACCTCAATCGCAAGGGCTTTGCCTACGATGCGTTCCAGAGCGCAACGGGGCGCAAGGACGCGCTGGACTGGTACGTCTCGGCCAACACCGTGCAACGCAACGACCAGTTCGACGGCAACGGCAAGCGCATTCCCCAGGACACGTCCCAGGGCAGCAACATGGACACTCGCACCTACGACCTGCAAGGTCGTTTCGGCTACGCGCTGGATACCGACAAGAAGATCAGCCTGTCGCTGCAGGACTACAAGGACCAACAGGACACCGGCTACACCAAGGACCCGCGCAACACCAACAACGCCGTCGCGGTAAAAGGTCTGAAGCTGGATGACCAGCCATTCACCCACAACCAGGCCGTCAACCTCAACTACACCGACAAGGATTTCCACGGTCAGGGGTTGCAGGTCGAAAGTTACTGGCGGCGTGCCGATGCGCTGTTTTTCCCGGACTTGTCACGGGGCCGTGCGGGGATCTCCGACAACAATAGCGTGCAGGACGTCTACGGTCTGCGGGCGGCGATCGAAAGCAAAATGCCGGACATCGGCCCGGCCACCGGCACACTGGTCTGGGGCGCCGACTATGACCACGAGACCTCGCGCCAACGCGGCGATCAGTACAAGGTCAATGGGCTGACCTACACCAAGACCGGCACCACCTTTGAAATGGGGCCCGACGTCGCGACCGCCACCAAAGCCATTTTTGGTCAGCTGTCCTACGACGTCGGCGACTGGACCCTGCGTGGCGGCGTGCGTCGCGAATGGATCGACAGCGAGATTTCCGACAGCATTGCCTATGGCGAAATTGTCCAGACCGGCAATCGCGCGACGCTGCCCGGCGGCACCCTGAACTACAACGACACGCTGTACAACCTCGGGGCGGTGTACCACCTGAACGAAAACCAGGATGTGTTCGTCAACTTCAGCCAGGGCTTTTCCCTTCCGGATATCCAGCGCTTCCTGCGTGACGTCAGCAGCACTTACGACATCCACAAACTCAACGCCCAGGCCATCAAGGTCAACAGCTATGAGCTGGGTTGGCGTGGTAACTGGGACCAGTGGCAGGCCAGTGTCACGGCCTACGAAAACACCTCGGATGTCACCCAGTTCTTTGATGCCAACGACCGCGTACTGCGCTTGATCAACCAGAAGGAGCGCGTGCGCGGTGTGGAAACCAGCCTGAGCTACAACGTGACAGACCAATGGTCGGTGGGTGGTACTTACGCTTACGCCAAGGGTGAGACCGACCAGAACGGCAAATGGATCGACTTGCCCGCCACACGTATTTCCCCGGCCAAGACCACGGCCTTCGTCGGTTATGACCGTGGCGACTACAACCTGCGCCTGCAAGCCATGCGCCTGTCGGACTACGACGCGGCCTTCAAGGACAACAACGGCCGCGATATCAAGGGCTACACGCTATTCGACCTGCTGGGTTCGGTGGCGTTGCCGGTGGGTCGCCTGGAAGGCGGTGTCTACAACCTGGCCAACCGCAACTACCAGAACATGTTCGCCCAGGCCAACGCCCGCGCGCCCTATCCGAATGCTGAAGGTCGGACCTTGAGCCTGAGCTACGCGGTCGATTGGTAACCCCCCACCCACGAAGGTGTCAGTCCAGAACCATTGGCTGGCGCCGGTTCAGCCATCCAGTAGGGCCCTGCCTGGCTGATCGCCTCACCTGATCGCGCGTAAAAGACCCGGCCGGAACGACCGGGACTTTACGCGTTGGAAGAAGATGGTGGGGCAGGTCAAAAACACTGTTCAGATCGAAAGTATAAATCGACCTTCGTCCCTGGTTTGATCCATCCAGGAGTTCGGCTCAACCAGGAACCCACACCGCTCAAGTACTCTTCTTGAGCCAATATTGTCCTTGTACACATGGGCCAACAATTGCGTGAGGCGCCAGCGCATCCGTGCTTCCTGGATAAGATGCTTGAGTGCCAGCGTGGCCAGTCCCTGCCCGCAGAAGCGTTGATCGATCCGATAGCCAACTTCCGCGGAACCCTTCGGCGAGTTGATGCTTTTCAGATTGGCTCGCCCCACTATCGCGCCACTGGAATCCTCGATAACCAAGGGGTGCCAGACCCCGATAGCAAAATCGGACAAATAGCGCTCGATATGATCGGTTACCCCCTGCAACGAGTAGAAGGAAGGGTCGCGCGCGTCAATCTGGGATTCGAACCACTCACGGTTACGGATTTCGAAAGCCAGCAACGCTTCAATATCGGTATTTTCCAGCTTGCGAACACTGACGATTGTCATGGGGGGTCGCCTCTCCTTGCGTAAATAAATCTGCCGCGTTCTCAGTCTTGCGGTGAACTTCAGCCCTGGGCCTTGGCGGCCGCCAGATAAGGCGCCAAACGCCGACCCATTTCCTCACCGAGTGCCTGCAACCCACTTATGGGACGGACCATGACTTCGAACTCGACAATCTTGCCGGCCTCGTCGAAACGTATCATATCGATGCCCTTGAGTTGTCGACCCGCCACCTCGGCGCTGAACTCCAACACCACACTGAGGCCGTCAGCCGTGACCAGTTCACGATGATAGGTGAAGTGCTCGAAGACCTTGATGACCGTACCGAGGATGGTCGAGACCACCAACACCCCGGGGTAGGGTTGATGGGCCATGGGAGAACGGAACACCACATCCGCCGCCAACAGTTCGGGCAAAGCGGCCAGGTCGCCGTGCGCGACCATCTCATGCCAGTGTTGCAGCGAAGCAGCGGCTTGCGGGTGAAGCTTGAGTTCGGACATCTGACGTTCCTCGGTATCGTTATTGTTTTGGATAGCGTTCAACGTTCAAGCCCCAGGGTATTGAGGGTTTGCCGGGACCTCTGCCTTCATTGAACGGTGCGGTGCAGCCCTATACCCTAGCCGCTGAGAGCTTATGCCAAGGATATACGTTTAGCGTTCGGCTACGACCGAGGTGGTTGGGGTGGGTTCTGGATCCGCTGGTTAATCGGGTGTTCGAGCGCGAGACTCGGCAGCGGTTTGCGGCGATGGCGGCGTACCTGCGAGGTATCGCCAAGGAGCGCGGGAATGGATCAGCTCTCAGGGGAAACGATTGAGTCTGGACTGGCTTCAGCCGCCAGCTTCAATCGGTCAGCTTTACTAATGTATTTAGACTTGCTTGCCGGTGCCAGTTTGGCACTGGCCTTTTTTGCGTGCGCCTGTAACAGCTGCTTTATTTTCTTACGACGGTTCATATTTTCTACTCGGTTTGTAAATTCTTGAACGATGACAAAGGTTTGCGCATAAAGCCCAGGTAGTAAGAGAGGGTATGGTAAGCGTGAATCGGGGGCAGTGGCTAGGTTGTTGAGCTGCCGGGACCAGCAGCGCCCGCTTCGGGACTGCCGCTTTCCGAAGCCGTCTCTATCCTGGCACTGATTCCTTATCGAGCATGTTCTGGAAAAGAAGCACGAGGCTGGATTGCTGTTCGCCCAAAGGTGCAAAAAATTTGCGATCTACAGCCTCCACAATCACGATCGCCTTATGGGCCATATCACGACCGGCTTCGGAGACTGAAATAATCTTGGCCCGTGTGTCGGTAGGATGGGCATCCCTCACAAATAGCCCATTGGCAAGAAGCATTCTGACGACTTGGGAGGTTGTCATCGGGTCGCTGCCCGTCAGCTGGGACAGGCGCATCTGGGTCAGTGGCTCTTGCGAACCGAACCAGGTTGCGACTGCCAGCATGACAAACTGAGTGTGCGTCAGACCCAGCGGTTGCAAAGCAGCGCGCTGCTCACGCTGCCAGGTATTGGAGATGCGCCAGAGCAAAAATCCCGGACTATCCGACGGTCCGCCATGGCGGGTGGGCAGCGGCTTCGACTTCATGGGTGACACCTCGGTACTGCGAGATCAATGTCCATTGCGCAGGCAATGGTGCAAAACGCCAAGCCACGCATGGCTTACCAATCCTTCCAATCGGTAACGGCTTCGAACAGCGCTCAGACAGTAGCGGCTGATATGCTGGTTTCCTGGCTGTATGAGGCACTGTTATGGTGGTCGTGCGCAGGGCACTTCGGTGCCCCGGGTTTCCTGATCACCGGTCTGCTAACCTGCGTACGGCTGCCACCCTCTCGTTTAGCAGCGATGTTGGCGGCTCCCTCAACAGATCGGGAGTAACCACTCTATGTTCAAGATCACCCCCAATCCACCGGCAACATCCAACATTGAAACCATCGATCCTCGTCTCGCCGACCGGGTCTTGTCTCATTACAACCTTGGTCCGGCTGCAGGTTCGAAACCAGTCCAAAACACTGTGTTGCATGGTGATCTACCTGATCCTAGAAATCAGGAAGACACCTTGGTCAACGTCTACTCGATTCTGCAATCCGCTGCGGCCACAGCCTATGAACACGCCGACAACCAAACCGGTTCGAACCGCAAGGTGGCAATGGGTGTGGTGCACCTGATTGAGCTGGCACAACTCAGGATGGACTCGGTGTTGGATGGGCAGACAGTCGGCGTCAGCGGCTGACAGCGTTCTGCGGATAAACGGGAAGCCTGGCTTCCCGTTTTGTTGATCGCGATTCACATCTTCGGTTGCTCGGAAACGTTGAATATCAGTGCTAATCCTGTAAGCAATGCACGCATTGTCGCTCGCTAGCTTCTCAGCTGCCCGCGCAGACCGCTTCCCAGGAACAACTGATTTCGTCCCAATGACTGCAATCGGCCAGGAGCGGTCAGTTGCCCATACCGTTGCGTGGACGTTCAGACGTCGGATCCGCCCAGTTAACGGACTCCGACGCAATAATGAAGAGCCTCAGGCCTAAAGATGCACGAGTGGTTGTAATGTTGAATGTCTGCGGTCCGGTGCAGTGTATCCAGACTCGGCGCCCATTCTGAAATCGGCGCTTTATTTGATGCGCGCTATGATGTAGTTTTTCTCGATTATGCCGATAACATTCTGGGATTCAGGTTTCGTTTATCTCTAGCTGACCGTTCCCGCAAGTTGATCCTGTGCAGAAGGAAATTAACGTGGGCGTAGTGCAAGCAGGAATCGTTTTTCGCTCAGGCGAAGAGAGCTTCACCCCGGAACTGGCCGTTGCGAGCCTTTTTGGGAAGTCTGTAAACAGATTATCAGCCCCCATTGACCGCTCCTTTGACAGCCGTCATGACCACCATGTTCTCGTACAGCAGTTTGGCGACGTCTGGATCATCAGCAATCACGCGCTGGTTTGGCCCATTCTCGAAAACCCTGAACATGACCTTTGCGGCTTGCACGAAATACTCGATAAGCCGGCGTTGATGATTGCCTTCTGTCAGTACGACTCCGGCGACAGTTATGGTTATGCACTCATCGAAGACGGTGTTCTGACTCGATCACGACTTCAGGACAGCGGATCTGACGTGCGGCTGTTCGGCGTAACAAAGCCATTCGAGCAAAAGTGGGAAACGGCTGAATTCTATTTGGATGAAGACGATTGTCCGGAAGAAGAGTGGCAGAAGGTCTATTACCTTGATGATCGCAAGGTGACTGTGCCGGAGTACTACTTGACCAGTCGTTTGGTGTACGAAGCGCTCACTGAAAATTTCGGCGTTTGCCCATGGGAGTCAGACCTAAAGCCGAATATCTGGTATTTGCAGCTGAGTGAAGAATCAGTCCAGTGTACTAGTGCACCAGAAATGAAAGTAAAAAAACCGTGGTGGAAAGTTTGGTAGCTCTCCAACAGACAGCCACACCATGAACCCGCTCTGTTTAAGACTATAAGATGGCACACCAACCGTTAAACTCAGTCCGCTGCAATCATCGGAGCATTTCGTGCGCAGGCACACTTGCTTGGCAGCGGGCTCAGCTCTCGCTACAGGCGTCGCCCAGCGCTAGGACTAGCGTGTGCTTCGCTGATGAGGCATTCGGTAGTTTGAGACCGATGCTTCATCTACGTTTAGTCAATTTCTACCGGGCGATAAAACGACAGCCCCAAACCGGTTGACTCAAGTAGTATCGAGTGCTAATGCTTGACGCTTACCGTCTTCATCCCGACGCTTTTTTGATTGACTCGTATCGGCCCTCATTTTTTTGCCCCGAGCGTCGCAATGTAATGAGCGACAGCTTCGGCATCGGCATCAGACAGTGAATGAGTGACCTGCTTCATCAGGGCACCACGCGGGCGCTGGTCAGTCTGTTGAAAAACCTTGATCTGGCGAATCATGTAGTAGGCATGTTGACCCGCCAGACGCGGAAACTGACCATTGCCCTGGCCGTCGGCACCGTGGCAGGAACTACACTGAGCGATGCCCAACTCAGGCAAGCCCTTGCGAAAGATCAATTCACCGCGCGCATCAGGCTTATCGTCGTCAGCCTTCATGGGGCTCTGACTGGAAAAGTAGTCGGCCAGTTCGCTGATCTGGGTCTCTGTCAAATGGGTAAACCCCCACATGTATTGAGTCCCGGTTACATCGCTGCGTGCATGGCCCTTGAAGTCCGCCAGCTGTAACTTCAGGTACTCTTTTTGCTGGCCGGCCAACTTGGGAAACATCGGCGAGATGGACTCCCCCGTCAGCCCGTGGCACATGGAACAAACCTTGTCGACCATGGCGATACCGGGCATGGGCGAGTTTTTTTCCGATGCCTGCTCGTTCGTACCAGTGCAGCCCGTGAGCGCAACCACGCAGAGGGCAAGAAAAAAACGCGATCGTTTGAAAGTACCCTTCATGCCCACTGCGTCCATGGTCTACACCCCTGCGTTCAACTGATCAAAACGCGTACCACATATAAAGATACGTGGTGTCGTTTTCACTGGCATCACGGCCATTGCCGTCATAGTTGTTCGTTGCGCCCAAATAGCGGGTGAAATAGTTGTATTGGAGCCCGACCCTCAGGTTCTGCATCGGTAACCAGAATACCTCTGGCGTCCACATTCGTGTATCGGGTGAAAAGTTGGCGCTGTCCGGGTACGCCGTGGCATCCGAGCTGCCATTGACATTGGTATACGCCAGACTCGCACCATATTTGGAACGGTACACATAACTGCCCTTCAATTTGAATGATCGCAGGGTTGCAGGTCCGTCAAAGAGGGTCTGGGTGCCATCCCTGATTTCTTCCTTGATATAGCGTATCTGTGCCGTGAAAGCATGAGGTTCCAGGAGGTACTGATACTGGCCATCGAAGCCGACGTCCCGGTACTCGGTGCTGCCCTGGCCGTGGATCGGATTGTTGGAACCATCCATGGGCAGAATTTTGGCGTTCATCGCAAAGGCTCCCACCATCACGTTTTGGGCCCCCCACTCGTAGGTATAGGCCAGTCTGGCATAAGGGCTTGAGCCATCCATGTACGTCAGCGGATGGTAGGTGTCACCCTTCTTGTTGCCCAGACTCAGAAACTGCCACGTGTCTTTGGCTGTCTGGTAGGAGGTCAACTCCAGATACAACGACTTGTTCAAATAAACATACGCACCGATACCCGCGACCTGTTGAGCCAATCCCCCCTCAATCAGGGTAGCGGTCGGGACCCCGCCGAAGGCGCCCAAGGTTGAACTGACATAGGGATAGCCCCAGGCCGGCGTGCTGTTCCAGACATCCTGAACCGTGGGGTTGTTATTCAATGTGACCCCCCAGATGACATCACTCGAGGTATCCACCCGGCGGTCCGCATAACGCAGGTCAAAGTTGTCCGAGCCCAGGTGACTGACCCAATTACCCGAAGCATCCTGGTGGTCATACGAGCTGTAGGTGAATTGGGCAAAGCCGCCGATAACGTCAGTGATTTTTCCAGCGAGGAACACACTGCCAAAATCGAGTACGAATTGCTTGTCTTTGGGTGAAATCGAGCTGCCCGCACCGTCGCTGTTGTTGCGCGTTGAGGTGAAGTCGCCGACGATCATCGCTGCCAGAGGGTTGGTTCGTACGCCATTGGTGTAACCCGTCAGTTTGAACAGGCGCCCATAAGGTGTCAGCTCGGGAAATTGCCCACCCGCATGACAGGCAACGCAGCTTTGCCCTGTCTGACGTGCAAAGGAAGGCAGGGCCTGGGCCGACTGACAGAGCACCAGGAGCACTAGCGCCCCCAACAGGGCTCCCGGTAGCCTGAACGACCTGAAAAAAAACGACCGCGCCACCGCTTTCTTCCCGCCTGCTTCGCCGTCCTTCGGATACATTTCAATTCCCTCTGGAATGAGGCTGCCAAGTGACATGACCGTCCGTGGAGCCTAGCCAGACGCTGGCCATTTACACGTTCAGTCGAGCGTTTCGTCGTTCAAGCGCTGCAACGCGCATCACGTCCATTGCGTCTGGTCATATTCAGCGGCCTGCGGGCGTGTAATGCAGACACTGTCTCCTGGGGCATTACATCCTTTGTTGACGAAACTCAAAGAATCCTCTTGTAGTGCTCAACTAATCCCGGCAGCACCAATTCAACGATGGGCTGGCACCCGCTCTGGCTGAGAAAAACTTAACGGTGTGTCCGGGATTAGTTGACCACTACATACATTCGAAAGTTGAGGGTGCTGAACATCGGTCTAAACTCTGGGCCTCAGTTGTGCTCCGCAGGGAGGCTAGCGTGCCATGCAATCCACCATCAAACTGCTCGATCAGCCCACCCAATATATGTTCTTCACTGGCAAGGGCGGGGTTGGCAAAACGTCGGTCTCCACCGCGGTATCCATCGCCTTGGCTGATGCAGACAAGAAAGTACTGCTGGTTAGCACAGACGCCGCCTCGAACCTTGATGAGATGCTTGGTGTCGAGCTGAGCAATCAGCCTGTAGCTGTGCCGGATGTGCCTGGAATGTTCGTGCTCAACATCGATCCCGGGACCGCAGCCATCGACTACCGAGCCCGGGTAGTCGAGCAAATGGGCTCCCAGGCCAGCGATCAAGATATTGCTCTGGTGCGCGAGCAACTCTCGGGGGCATGCACGACCGAAATCGCAACCTTCGATGAGTTCTCCCACCTCCTGTCAGAGGGCGGTGCGGCCTATGATCATGTCGTGTTCGATACCGCGCCCACGGGGCACACGCTCAGACTGTTGAGCCTGCCAAAAGCGTGGAGCGGATTTCTGGAAGGCAATGATCGTGGTGCGTCATGCCTGGGGCCGCACTCGGGGTTAAAAATGCAGGAGCAGCTTTTCAATCAGGCGTTGACGGCGCTCAACAATCCAGCCCTGACCACCGTCGTGCTAGTGGCTCGACCGGACAAAGGCGCGCTCGCTGAGGCCGCGCGATCATCTGACGAGCTTCGCGAATTGGGTCTGGAAAACCAACGTCTAGTGGTGAACGCTGTATTCAAACGCAGCGACTTGAATGACCCGATCGCAGCAGCCATCGAAGCCATCGGCCAGCAGGCGCTCGACGAGATGCCAGCTTCGCTGCGCCAGCTTGCAGTCGACTACATTCCGCTCAAGGCTGTGGATTCCGTTGGCTTGCCGGCACTACGCGGACTGCTTGCCCCGGAGTTTACTCGGCCAATAAGCACTTTAACCCACGAGCCCTCACGCCTCGAACATCACAAACTCTCGGAACTGGTTGCCGAGCTTGCGAATGACGAACGCGGGTTGATCATGGTCATGGGCAAAGGGGGGGTTGGCAAAACAACCATTGCCGCCGCTATCGCGCTTGGCTTGGCGCAGCACGGCAAGTCCGTGCATCTGAGCACGACGGATCCTGCGGCGCATCTGACGATGACCCTCAACGCCGATGTTCAAGGGATCAGCGTCGGCCGCATCGACCCTAAGGTCGAAACCCAAAAATACGTCGACAAGATCGTAGCTTCCCGCGCTTCGACCCTGACGGAAGATGAAATAGCCTTGCTCATTGAGGATCTGCGCTCGCCCTGCACCGAAGAGGTCGCCGTCTTCCACGCTTTCTCCCGCGTGGTTTCTCAGGCCAGAACCTCGTTCGTGGTGCTGGACACCGCTCCCACGGGTCATTCGCTGCTATTGATGGATGCCACAGGCGCCTATCACCGTCAGATGGTTAGGGAATTCAAAAGCCATGCCTCCGACCACATCGTCACGCCATTAATGCGCCTGCAAGATGCGGACTACACCAAAATCCTCCTCGTGACGCTGCCCGAAGCCACGCCAGTATCTCAGGCGGCAGCGCTGCAAGATGACTTGCGCAGGGCCAGCATCGAACCGTTTGCATGGGTGGTCAATAAGTCGCTATTGGCCACAGACACCACCGACCCGCTGCTGCGAGCGCGCCTGGATAGCGAGCAAAAACAGATGACACGAGTAGCCGACCAAACCAGCCATGTTGTCATTGTGGTGCCCTGGACAGCGAAGCCGCCTGTTGGCGTCGCTGCGCTAAAGCACCTGCTGGATTGATACGCCAGCGTTGGCTCCACGCCCTGTCTGTACTGGAGAAAGACCGTGCTAAAAACTGTCATCGTCTCAATCGCTCTCTCGGCGCTTGCTACAAGCCTTCAGGCTCAGCCCCTGGATCCTTCGAACGCCGACGCGCAACGACAAGCAGAGGTGTCGGGTCACGGTAAGGATGTAATGCCGTTCAGCCTCGCAGCGACAACCCATATCTTCACCAAGACTGCTGGAGGCGGAATTCAACAGGTCGTCGCCAAAAAACCTGAAGATGCGACCCAAGTGCAGTTGATTCGCCAGCACCTTCAAGACATTCAGCAGCGATTTCTCAAGGGAGATTTTTCAGGTCCAGCGCATGTCCATGGCCAAGACATGCCTGGCCTGGCGGACCTGAAAGCCGCCAAGCCTGGGCAGATTGCGATTAACTACAATGACATCGAAGGTGGCGCCGAATTGGTCTTCAAGGCCTCAGATCCCGCCTTGATCGCGGCGCTTCACAAGTGGTTTGACGCCCAGCTTTCCGACCATGGCAAGGACGCGATGGAAGGAGACGCACATCATGGCGATATGATGAACAAGTGAACGATTAAGTGTTCAGCAACGCCTCCTCGCAGCTCGACATCAATCCAATCCTTCTTCCTGGAGCGCCTTTTGAACCGCTGGGCGCTGACGCACCGGACAGTACAAAGCTATTTCGACGGGTCAATTTCTATTTGCTGGACTTGCCCTTACCAGACCGGGCACCAACTCCCCGTTAAATTGATACCGCTGCCAAGCGCCTAAATTCTCTCGGCGACCTATATTCCAGCGCGCTGTGCGGATACTGCTCGTTGTAATGCTCGAAGGCAATCGTCAGATTGCGCAGTTCTGTTTCTCGATCTGGCTTCTGCATGTGTGCCACGTAATCTTGTTTGATCGTCTTCACGAAACTCTCCGCCATACCGTTGCTTTGCGGAGTGCGTACCGGCGTGGTCACCGGCTGCAAGCCGATCTGGCCGACAAACTTATCAAGGACGCCATCGCCCTCTACGACATCTGGGGCGAGCCCGCCCGTATTTGAGCACATTCGGTCTGTCGTTCAGTTTCCTGCTGTCACTCGTGCCCGGCACCAATGAAACCCTGACCCGATTGCCGATCTCGCATCCGCTGGCCGATCATCCGATGGCGTCTGAAGTGCTGACCACACTAGCGGTTTGGTTAGGCCTCTTCATCATGGGACTTGCTGCGCAATGTTGGCGGATCTATTCGCATAACAAGGCTTTGGTACGTACATAAAACGGGATCACCAGGCGGCTATGCCTGCGTTCGACACCGATTGGCGGCAAGGAAAATTCGTGACGCGGTGCGGCAGCCGCGCACGAAAATCCGCAAATCGCGCCGTGCGCTACCTACGTTTATCTACGCGCCACAAGCTTTGTTGATCACGACACCGGTGTTGACACATATTGCGGCGGCCTGCTGCTTTTCATCCCAATTCAGTAGGGTGCAAAATGGCGGGAGATTCATGCAAAACCAGGCCGAGGGCCGTTCTCCGTGAATTTTCCTGCGGACTGTTATACAAAAGCAGCCGGAGTTATACAGCTGAATGGTTGTCGAAATAGATAGTCAGGCGTCAATCGAAAGGAAGGCATGAAAATGACACGCATCCGAGTTGAGGGTTTTACTATCTCGCTTGACGGATACGGAGCGGGTCCGAATCAGGACTTGAATCATCCGCTCGGCGTGGGCGGGGCAGATTTGCACCAGTGGTTAATCCCGACACGCACGTTCCAACGAATCCTATTTGGTGCCGACGGCGGCACAACGGGGATCGATGACGATTTCGCTGCGCGGGGCTTCGAGAATGTGGGTGCCTGGATTCTCGGAAGAAACATGTTCGGACCGATTCGCGGTTCCTGGCCCGACATGAACTGGAAAGGCTGGTGGGGGGACAACCCACCCTATCACGTACCAACTTTCATCCTGACTCATCACCCCCGCCCGCCCCTCCAGATGGAAGGCGGAACCACGTTCTACTTCGTCACGGGTGGTATTCACGAAGCGCTTGATCGGGCCCGCGATGCAGCCAACGGAATGGATGTGCGAATTGGCGGCGGACCCGACACCATCCAGCAATATCTGCGTATGGGCCTCATCGATGAGCTGCACATCGCTATTTCGCCGGTCCTGCTGGGCGAGGGAGAGCGACTGTTCGAGGGGATTGACGTGCGCGCTCTAGGATACGAATGCGTTCAGTTCGTTGCGTCGGAGAAAGCCACCCATGTTGTACTCCGGCGCCAAGGGCACAATGACGGCTGACAACCGATCGAATAGCCGTTTGCTGGGCGGAGCCGACGTCTGAACGTCCGGTTGACAATACCGGCGAATGCCCCTTCATGGCCGAAAGCGAGCACGAAACAATATAAATCTATCCCGTTTTCACTACATTTTACTGAATCCAACAAGCGTTGCTTTCAAATAATTAAGTTGGGCACTGGTGAAACCAAGATTATGATCTAACCCTCGATTACGGATTTCGGTGATCTGACTGTCTTTATCAATATTGCCAATTTGTGCAAAGCCCTCGCGATGCAGAGCAATGACTTGCGGATTACCTTGAACACCCGCCTCTTGGTGAGCTTTTAACACAAAGTCCACCGGCCGTCTTATATCAGCTGAAAACACCAGCTTTATGATGATGCCGCCGTCATCCGTGGAGTTTTCATTGCCAAACTCGCGCACTTTACCCAGAGAGGATGAGATCCAGTAGCGATAGTTAACTGTATTATGGTAGTCAAATACTGGCTTAAATGGGTTAGGAGCGCCATTAATAGCATTCCATTCAGCCTGGGATATTTTCCGATAATACGTATTAGGCACGCAGACGCCGGAGACCTTAAGCATTTTATCAAAATTAGATGAATTAAATAGCTTATTCCCCACCCAGAAATCTTGCAGCTCATCTCTTGTTTCTTTTAACATCCGTTTCTGGTTTTCAGCATTACGCCACTGCACGTATAGATTTTTCGGCATATGGGGATTGTGAGCAATATGGCCTTGATTATGCACCTCCGTCATAGACGGATTCCATTTCTTTGTCTTGTTACCTTCGCGCATCAGGTTCCCCTTTCAAAGTGCCGGCCATAATGAACTTTCATTTATAAAAAACTTATGAAGCTCTCATAAAATTAACCCCGCTTGACAAATTCTAGCTTCAAACGCACGGACTCGCTATGCGGTTTTTTTCTGGCTTCGCTAGCACCAGAGAGCCAGGCAGTGAGTTTCGCTGACCCAAACAGCCTTCGACTACATCGTTGGTAAATGGCGCTTTGTTGACCGCGATAGCGCGTCAGAGAACAGGTTCCGATACACCAGGGGACTCGCCCGTCCTGCCGCTTTCGAGGATGCGCTTGACACCCCAAAGCCGTCATCTACGCTCCCCAATGACCGCACCCAGGGACCGGGTGGCCCGGACGCCCTTTTAGGGCGCGGTCATCACTGCCAACCTCAAGGAGCAACAAAATGTCTGGAGCGACCCAAACCATTGACGTGCTTGTCACCGTTGATGCCGATTACCTGATCAACAACCCTGGCAATGTAGGCGGCGCAATCGCCATGCTGGTCAGCCGCGATAAAGTCGACAGCCATGCCAGCGGCAACACCGCCGACGGCGGCGACGAGCTGTGGATCGACGTCCATCCCGGCGACAACATCCGCTGGCGTGCCACCACCCTGTCGCGCAACTTCGACCGCGTCGCCCTGATCGTCAACGTCCAACAAGGCAACCCCCACCAGGGCGGTGACTATCCGGGCTCCATGTCGACCCCTATCCACTACAATATCCCGGGTATCCCGGTGCCCTATCTGGACAAAAACGCCCCCCACGGCATCGCCAAGACCGATGTGACCTACACCTTCTGGCAGGCCACTGCCGAAAACGGCGGGAAACTCTGGTACACCGTCACATTAGTCCTGCTGGACCGTAACCTGAACCAGATCGGCCCAAACTACACTTGGGACCCCTACATCACCGTCAATTGATCGCTAGCTGAACCGTTGGGATGTTGCGTACAGTCCCGGCTGGTATGCCATTCGCCTTCGACGATGGCGCCGACCGGGACTGGCCGCTGGAGCTGCTTTATAATGCCTGGCGCCTCCATCAAGCCCCACCCAACGATCAGGAACTGCAATGTCCACCCTCAGTTTTCGGAATGCCGCGCCGTCAGACGCTTCGCGCTGCTATCAAATCGAGTCTTGCGCATATGAAGGCGACGAGGCCGCAACCCTGGAAAAGATTTCAACGCGCATCGCCCAATACCCCCGGGGGTTTCTGATTCTGGAGGATGCCGGTGAGGTCATCGGCTTCATCAACAGTGGCTGTGCTCATCAGGTGGTGATGTCCGATGAGGCCTTCAAGGAACTGCTGGGGCACTCCGCCGAGGCACCGAATGTCGTGATCATGTCGGTGGTGGTCGATCCCGCACGGCAGGGTCAAGGCCATTCCACGCTGATGATGCGCGAGTTCATCCAACGCATGAAGGCGCTGGACAAGAAGACCATCCACTTGATGTGCAAGGAACAGCACGTGGCGCTGTATCAGCGCATGGGCTATCGCTACGTTCAGCCCTCGCCTTCCGACCACGGCGGCATGGTTTGGCATGAGATGGTCATGGAGCTCTAAGCTGCGCAGAGCCCCATACGGGGCCTCGTTACGAGGAGGTTGAGCAACGGGCACCTTCCCCGTTGCCGGGACCTTTCAGCAAGCCCTCAATGAAGCAACCCAAGGATATAAGCCTTAACCGCTGCCTCGGTCTTGTTGGCCGCATTCAACTTACGCATCGTATTGACCAGATGAAACTTTACGGTGCGCGCATCAATCGACAGGACACAACCAATCTCGCTGTAGGTTTTCCCGATAGCCGTCCACTTCAGCACTTCCTGCTCACGCGAGGTCAGTTCTTGAGTGGCTTCGGGCACCCACTTGGGGGTGATCAAGTGGGCCATTGCGGAATGCACATTCATCGCCACCCACATCATTTTTTCTTCATTCGACAGCATTTCCTTTTCGCTCAACCGATCGGCAGAGCGCATCAAGGACAGCAAGCCGACCGAACCAAAACCGCCATGTACCGGCATGCACCAACCGTTACATAACCCCGCCTGTTGCGCCTCCTCCCAAAACTCAGGCTGGCCAATGGGGTTGGTCGCGGACCAGATCAGCGGCGTGCTACTTCGCAAACCGTGCCGCACCGTTGGATCGATTGCAAAGTAATTATTGCCGACGTACTTCTCTTCCCAAGCTTTCGGAAAGTTCGACAAGAGATAAAAACCAGGATCGGTTATGGGAATAGGTATGCGCATCCCATAGGAGCAATGTTCAAACCCCAAATCAGAGGCTATCTGTTTCAATCCTTCAAACAGTATAAGTTCCGATTTTGATTCCGTACACAAGCTAAAAATCCTTTCGCGAAACTCGTCCAAAATTCTCATCCTGTTACATATTGGTACGAAAGTGCCATTCCAGACTCGTGACACAGTGCGTAGGATTCTCCATTGTCCCCCTTCCACTGCACCAAAAAACTTGATGGTTCATCACTTAGCTCCCATCCTTGTGAGTAGTGCGATCATTTCGCAACCTATAGATATCAATCGAGAACGACTATGCTGACTCCAGACGGATACATTCGCATGACATTCAGCGATTTCTGCACCCTGTCGCTGAAGCAGGATATTGCCTGGCCTGACCCCTCATTGCTGGAAGAACTTCGAGGCCTGGGTGTCAGCGTCGAATCGGCCGGGTACTGCGAGTGGGCCGGGGACCGCACGATACCACGGGTCAGTCTAGGCTGGGGGTGGCTGCGGCACGCCAATACCGCCGCTCCCGTATTAGCCCCCGGCGGCATCAGCTCCAACGTCATGTTGCGCACCCCCAACGGCTATGATCTGGGCGCCAAATTGACTGAAGAACTGCTCGCTTCCTGGCTCCACAGCCAACCCTGGCAAGGTGGCGTCCCTCAGCCCTGCTGAACGCACCCTGCCCAAAAGGGCAGCTTATCCTGATCAACCTCTTGTGACTAACTAAGGGTTCACTTTCAACCGTCCGAGAGTCGCATGCTACAGACCATAACCGGTACAGCCACGGAGCTAGGCTCTCGCGTAGAGATGGCACTGGCATCATATCGCCATAAGATCTTCCTCGAAAAACTAGGTTGGCCGCTCCCCTCGAAAAATGGAGAGGAAGTGGACCAGTTTGATCGAACC
Source organism: Pseudomonas sp. GW821-FHT04D07 (assembly GCF_059420225.1). NCBI lineage: Bacteria > Pseudomonadati > Pseudomonadota > Gammaproteobacteria > Pseudomonadales > Pseudomonadaceae > Pseudomonas > Pseudomonas sp. GW821-FHT04D07. Next base: position 218,890 of record NZ_JBWKTH010000003.1, on the reverse strand, counting down.
GACACTGTTTACGTTGTTGCAAAGAATCAACAGGGTGATATTTGCGGGTGCGCCCGCCTACTGCCGACGACGCGCCCTTACCTGCTCAGCGAAGTGTTCCCCGAACTAATGGGAGACATTCCCCTGCCACACGCCGCGGATACCTGGGAGCTCTCTCGTTTTTCCGCAACAGCGCTTAACGAACCCAACAGCAATACACTCCAATCCTGGAGAAACACTTGCACCCTGGTGGCGGAAACTGTCTCAGCAGCCATCCAACTCGGGGCCACACGTTTAATCGCCTTCTCCGCAGTGGGCAACGAACGCCTCTTGCGACGCATGGGTGTCAGCGTTCACCGGGTGTCGACACCGCAATTGATCGATGGCAAACCAGTACTGGCATTCTGGATTGAAATTGATGAGCAAACGAAAAGCGCGCTCAATATAACCTGCCACCCCACCACGCCCCCGATTAAAACAAACTCATAGCGTTCACTGAAAGTACGTATTTCGTTTGTCGCACGCCACAGACTCGTTCCTGGTCATATCGCAACGTCCCAGCTGGCCGTCTATCAAGCTGTTCAAGTCAACAACTAGAGATCACAAATTCGCCTTTTTTCAGTGTTGACGATATCGACTTAAACCGCGCAGGAAGCCTTTGAAGAATGAATAGTCATCATCACCCGCTTGTGACCCCCCTCCCTTTATCCACTGCCCAGCGCGGGGTGTGGGTAGCACAGCGCATAGACCCGAGTAACCCTCGCTATAACTGTGCAGGGTACCTTGAGATTGTGGGTCCTGTTGATGTTGAGCTTTTTCAGCAGGCAATCGCCCTTGCCTTACAGGAGACAGAAGCGCTACGGGTACGATTCGTTGAGGAACAGGGTGAGCCCTGGCAGGTCATCGAACCACACGGCACTCAGCCACTGACGGTGATTGACCTGAGCGAACAGGCCGACGCTCAGCAAGCGGCCCAGTCCTGGATGAAGCGAGACCTGGGCACTGCCCAGGACCTCACTCACTCGCAACTGCACTTGCATGCGCTGTTCAAGCTGGGGCCCGAGCGCTCATTCTTTTACCTGCGCTATCACCATATCCTGATGGATGGCTACGGCCAGACGCTCTATTGGCGGCGGATCGGCGAAATATACAGTGCATTGTCGGCACAAAAGGAATGCCCCGTTTCCAACGCCTGCCCCTTGTCCGTGATCCTTGCAGACGAAGCCCAATATGAGGCGAGCGCCAAGCATGAAGAAGATCGACAGGCGTGGCTGGACAAACTGCAGCAACCGCCGGCCCCCCTGCAACTGTCCGAGAGCGTCACACTTTCCAACCGCGGCATGCGCCGTCTGAGTACGCCACTGCCAGCGCTGCTGGAAGCAGGCTTGCAAGCCCGGGCCAAGTCCATCGGGACACGCTGGTCGGTGCTGATCATTGCGGCCATAGCGATCTATATCCGCAAGCTGAGCAGCAGCAATGACCTGCTGCTCACGCTGCCGGTTTCAGCCCGGTTGAACGCCGCGGCGCGCTCAACACCCAGCATGCTGGCCAATGAACTGCCACTGCGCCTGAACGTGACCGCCCATTCGTCCTTCAAGGACCTGGTTCACGACGTCACACGTAACCTCGGCTTCGTTCTGGCCCACCAGCGTTATCGTGGCGAAGCCCTTCACCGGGATCAACAGCGTGGCGGTGCGCGCACTCGACTGAGCGGACCGGTGATCAACGTCATTTCGTTTGACCAGGACGTTCGCTTTGGTGACTGCGTGACGGTGCCGCATTACCTGTCGACCGGCCCGGTGGAGGATCTGCTGATCGGCTGTTATGGGCGAGCCGATGGCAGCGGGCTACAACTGTTTTTCGACGCCAATCCAGAGCGCCATAGCCAAATCGACCTGAAAGCGCACCAGGATCGTTTTCTGCAAGTATTGAACGCGCTCCTGGAGGCGGAACCCGACCTGCCCGTCCATGCGATCGATGGCCTGTTACCCGCTGAACACAGCCTGTTGGCGAAGTGGAATGCGACTGAACGTCCCTACGACCTGACTCGTAGCCTTGATGAACTCTGGGACGAACAAGCGCGGCGAACGCCTGATCGCATCGCGGTCACAGCGCCTGCCGGGACGCTCACCTATAGCGAGTTGCAAAGCGCCATCAACCGTTTGGCCGCTCATCTGGTCGCCTTGGGCGTGCAGCCCGGACAGCGCGTGGGGGTCTGCGACGTTCGTTCGCTGGAGATGGTGATTTCCCTGTTCGCCGTGCTTAAAACCGGTGCTGCTTACGTCCCACTCGATCCGGAACTGCCAACCGAGCGTCTGGCCTTTCAGATCGCGGACGCGCAATTGGTCATGGTCCTGACCCGCAGCACCCTGAGCAGCACCCTCGCGGGACTGCAGGGCAGTGACTGCACGATCCTGTGCGTGGATCGAACGTTGCCTGACTTGCCCCATCCGAACGCCCCCTTGAAGCACGTCACTCGACCGGAACAAGCCGCCTATGTGATCTACACATCGGGGTCGACCGGGCAACCCAAAGGTGTCGCGGTCCCCCATCAAGGGGTGGTGAATCGCATTCTTTGGATGCAAGAACAGTACTCGCTTCAAGCCGACGATTGCGTACTGCAAAAAACCCCCTTCACCTTTGATGTCTCGGTATGGGAGTTTTTCTGGCCGCTGCTGTTCGGCTGCCAACTGGTCCTGGCCGAGCCGGGGGCCCACCGGGACCCGCGTCACATTGCCCAACTGATCCGTGACCACAGGGTGACCACCCTTCACTTCGTGCCCTCCATGCTTGATCTCTTTCTCGAAGAGCCCGACTTGTCAGATGCAAGTCCGTTACGTCGTGTGTTTTGCAGCGGCGAGGCGTTGCGCGCCGGCACCGTGAAAGCCTTCTTCGACACCTTCACGCCATCGACCGAAATCGCCTTGCACAACCTGTACGGTCCCACTGAGGCGTCCATCGACGTTACCCATTGGACCTGCTCCGCCGCCGATACGCAGGGCTCGGTACCGATTGGCTACCCCGTTGCCAATACCCAGTTGCATATCCTTGATGAAGCCAGGTGTCCAGTGCCGATCGGAACGGTGGGCGAACTGTATATCGCTGGCGTACAGGTTGCCTTGGGCTACATCAACAGGCCGGAAATGAACGCCATGCGTTTCTTGCCCGATGCCAGCGGTCAGGGCCAGATCTACCGCACCGGTGACTTGGCGCGCTATCGTCGAGATGGCGCCATCGAATTCCTTGGCCGCCTGGATGACCAGGTCAAGATCCGCGGATTTCGTATCGAGCCCGGGGAAATTGAAAGCGTCTTGATGAGTCATCCCCGCGTCGCAGTGGCCGCCGTCACAGCCTGGCAGCCGCCGCGGGGAGAGCCCCGCCTGGTGGCCTATATCGTAAATACCGCCGGTGAGCCCCCGTCGACGAAAGAACTGGTCGAGCACCTGTCACTCAGCCTGCCTGAGTACATGGTTACGCAGCATTTTGTGTTCCTCGACGCATTGCCCCTTTCGCGCAATGGCAAGCTTGACCGTAGCGCGTTGCCGGCACCGCTGATCGAGCAAGTCCGCGCCGCGTTGCCCCTCGAGACGCCCGAGGAGCACCTGCTTGGCGCTATCTGGCAAAGCCTGCTGGGCATCGACTCGCCCGATCCCGAGCTGTCATTCTTTGCGCTGGGGGGCGACTCAATGCTCGCCATTCGCGCCCGTTCACTGGCCGAGCAGCAAGGTTACAGCTTCAACGTCCAAGACGTTTTCAACTTCCCGACCCTGCGCCAACTGGCCACACGCTTGCGGCCGTTCAACAAGGAAACACCGCTCACCCGTGCCCAACCTTTCGATCTGTTGCGCCCGCAGGATCGCTCGCGACTGCCTTCCGGCCTGGTGGACGCTTATCCCTTGTCGGCGATGCAAGGCGGGATGATTTACCACGCGGAACTGGCCAGCGACAGCTCGGTCTACCGCGTGGTGACCAGCCTGCATATCGCGACCCGCCTTGATCAAGTGCTGCTGCGCAACGCCATCGACGCCACCGTGCAAAGGCATCCGGTACTCCGAACGCGCTTCGACCTTTCAACGTTCAGCGAACCGTTGCAGTTGGTGCAGGAGCACGCCACAGCGCCACTTGAAGTGATCGATACCCTGCTGGGGCAGTCTGCGGCGGCCATCGACAGGCACCTGGCAGCCTGGGTCGATAAAGCCAAACACCATCACTTCGAACTTTCCAACGCCTCGTTGATGGCCTTCACCGTTCACCTGCGCGAGCCCAATGCCTTCCAACTGTCGGTGATCGAGCACCACGTCATCCTCGACGGATGGAGCGATGCGGCGATGCTTGAGGAAATTGTCGAACGATATGCCGCGGCACTGGCAGGTCAGGACCTGTGGCTGCCTCAACTACCCTCGTCCTACCGCGACTTCGTGGCGGCCGAGCGCGAAGCCTTGCTTGACGAGTCGGCACGTGACTTCTGGCGCAGGAGCGTGGCAGGCAGCGATCCCACCCGCTTGCCACGTGCCAGTGACAAGCCCTTGGGCAAGAACGCCACTCGACACCAGGCGTTCGAAGTCAGCGTGGCGCCTGCACTGCTGGGCCAGTTGCAGCAATTGGCGCGTGCACAAGCTCTGCCCTTGAAAAGCTTGCTGGCGGCGGCGCACTTGGCGGTACAACGCCTGGTGGGCAACACCGAGCAGGTGGTTACCGGGATGGTGGTCAATGCCCGGTTGGAAGAGGATGGTGGGGATGCCGTACTGGGGGTGTTCCTCAATACGCTGCCACTGAGCGTCGATACCCGAGAGCAAAGCCTGCTCTCGTTGGCGCAGCGCGCCTTCGCTTTCGAACGCGATGCCGCCCCCTACAGGCGCTTTCCCTTTACCGAAATACAACAACTGGCCGACGGCCTGCAGCTGGATAGCTATGTCAACTTCATTGATTTTCACAGCCTATGGAAACGCCGGGACGCAAACGGGGTACTGATTCGTCACGGCATCGGCGTGGCAGAGACCAACTACCCGTTGGCAGTGAACTTCCTGATTGATCCGGTCGAAGGTCATCTGCGGGCCTGGCTGGACTGCGACCTGAGTAGCCTGGATGAGGCGTTCTGCAACCGGCTTGCCGGTTATTACGCCAAAGCACTGAGCGCTTTGGTGCAACAGGGTGACCGCCGCATCACTGAGCTGGTACTGATGGAGCCGGCGGAATACGCCACCCTCGACGGCTGGAATCAGACGGTTGTCGACTTCGACGCAAGCGCTACCGTGCACAGCCTGTTCGAGCGCCAGGTGGACCTCACACCTGATGCCATCGCACTGGCCCACCGCGATAGCGAAATCAGCTACCTGGCACTCGATGCGCAAGCCAATCGCCTGGCTCACCATCTCATTGCAGGTGGGCTCAAGCCAGGCAGCCTGGTAGGCGTCAGCCTTTACCGGGGTATCGACATGGTGATGGCCATCCTCGCCGTGCTCAAGGCGGGCTGCGCCTATGTGCCACTTGATCCTGAGTATCCCTACCAGCGTCTCGCGTTCATTGCCGAAGACTCCGGCCTGGCAGCCCTGATCACGGAACGAAGCTGCCAGATTATCGACCGGGTCCAGCACAGCGTACTGATCGACCGCGACAAAACGGCCATCTTACAGCGCCCAAGCCAGCGTCCCGACCTGGAGCTGGAAGCCGAAGCCACGGCCTATGTGATCTACACGTCCGGCTCAACCGGCTTGCCCAAGGGCACGGTCATTCGTCATCGCAACGTCAGCAACTTTTTTGCAGGCATGGATCAACGTGTCGGCTGCAAGGCGCAAGACACCGTACTGGCGCTCACCAGCATGTCCTTTGACATCTCCGTACTGGAGCTGCTGTGGCCTCTGGCGCGAGGAGCCAAGGTAGTTATTGCCGGGGAGCGGATCATCCAGAACCTGGTACCGGATCCCCAGGCCGCGGTCCGCCCGCTTGGGCTGAGCCTGTTCTTCTTTTCGGCAGGTGCCGCCGATGATCAACGCCAGGAAGGTTATCGCCTGCTGATGGAGGGCGCAAAAGCAGCAGACGCCATGGGGCTGGAGGCCATTTGGACACCGGAACGGCACTTTCACCAGTTTGGCGGGCTCTACCCCAACCCTTCGGTCATGTCCGCCGCGCTGGCGGCAGTGACCCAGAGGATCGCCATACGCTGCGGCAGCATCGTGGCGCCCTTGCACGATACGCTGCGAATGGCCGAAGAGTGGTCGCTGGTCGACAACATCTCACAGGGGCGGGTTGGATTGGCCTTCGCTTCAGGCTGGAATGCCAATGACTTTGCCTTGGCACCCCAGGCGTATGGCAATCGAAAACAGCAGATGCTTGAGCAAATCGATGAGTTCAAGCGTCTCTGGCGCGGCGAGTCGGTCGAGCGGATCAATGGCAACGGTGACCGTGTAGCCTTGCGCATTTTCCCACGGCCCGTGCAGTCGGAGCCCCCTCTGTGGCTGACCTCGGCCGGTGCTCTGGAAACCTTCGAGCGCGCGGGGGCCAGCGGCGCGAACCTGCTGACCCACCTTCTGGGTCAGGACATCGACGAACTGACGCGCAAGATCAGCACCTATCGCAACGCCCGAAAAGCGGCAGGACATGCCAGCCCCGGACACGTGACGGTCATGGTGCACACTTACCTCGACGAAGACGCCGAACTGGCCCGCAGCAGAGCCCGCGGGCCCTTCAGAGAATACCTGCGTACGTCCACCGAGCTGTGGCGACTGTTGTTTTCCAGCATGGGGGTCGAGTACCCCGAAGTCATGACCGAGGAAGACATCGACTCGGTTCTGGATATGGCGGTTGATCGCTATTTCGACCGATCAGGCCTGTTCGGCTCGCCAGAATCGGTCAGTCCCACCTTGCGCGCCCTGGCCAGTGCCGGTGCGGATGAAGTGGCGTGCCTGGTGGACTTCGGCATTGCCACCGATGACGCGCTGCTAGGCATTGCGGCGCTGGGTCGGCTCAAGCAATTACACGATGCCCAAGTGGCCGATGCCAGGCATTGCTTCGCGCAGTTGTGCCGTCGGCATGCGGTGACACTGGTGCAAGGCACGCCTTCACTGATTGCCGCGGTCTGCGCCGAACCGCAAGCACTGGCGGCCCTGGAAAGCACCCGGGCAGTGCTGGTGGGAGGGGAAGCATTTCCCGCTGGACTGGCTGATCGTTTGTTGACCGCCCTGCCCCATACACGCCTGTTCAATATGTACGGCCCTACCGAAACCACCATCTGGTCGACCGTACACGAGTTGCCGCGCAACCAGCATGGCAGCCTGATCCCGATCGGCAAACCCATCGCCAACACCGAGGTGTTGATATTGGATGCCCAGATGCAGCGCCTACCCATCGGCGTGGCGGGTGAGCTCTGGATCGCAGGCGAAGGTGTGTCCGGAGTTTACCTTGGGCGTCCGGACCTGACCGCCGAACGTTTCCCTGCCCATCCGCAGGGTCGCGGGCAGATTTATCGCACAGGTGACCGGGCCCGTTGGCGGCCGGACGGCACCCTGGAGCTGCTCGGTCGGATCGACCGTCAGGTCAAGATCCTCGGGCACCGCATTGAACCGGATGAAGTGGAAAGTGTGCTGTCCCGGCATCCGGATGTGACTGCCGTGGCGGTCGTGCCCGTTGAAACCGCTAACGGTTACGAACTGATCGCCTATCTCTCCGTGCGGGCCAATCCGGCCGACGCGCTGGCGCAAGACAACCACGTGCTTCGCTGGGGCGATATCTGGGAAGGCGCCTACGCCGATCCACAGAGCGGCGTCAGCCATGTTCCAGGGAGTGAGTTTGCAGGCTGGGCAAGCAGTTACACCGGGCTCCCCATCCCGATCGACGAGATGCAAGAGTGGTTGGATCACACCGTCGCACACGTGCGCAACCTGCACCCTCGCTCACTGATTGATGTAGGGGTCGGAGTCGGCTTGCTGCTGCGCAACCTTGCGCCGTCGGTAGAGGCCTACCTGGGTATCGATGTGTCACAAACCGCCTTGACGGCCGCCAGGCAAAGCCTGTCGACGGTTGACCATGCCCACTGTCGGGTTGAACTCATCCATGGCGACGCGGGTGAGTTGTCTTCGGTCATCACCGGGGCGGCTGACACTGTGGTCATCAACTCGGTCATTCAGTACTTCCCGGGCAGCGAATACCTGGAACGAGTAATGACCGAGGCCGCTCGAGTTGTCCGCCCTCACGGCCAGGTGTTTATCGGCGATGTACGCCATCTCGGCCTGTTGGAAGCCTTCCACGCCGCAGTCCAGTTGGAAAAGGCCGCGCCGCTGACAACCGCTGCCGAGCTGCTCAGCAACATCGCACGCCAGGTCAAGGAGGAAGGCGAGCTCTGCCTGGCGCCAAGTCACTTCATCGAACTGGCCAATCGGTTGGGTACCTTCGGCGAGACACGCATCGAGCTTAAGCGCGGTCATGCCATCAACGAACTGACCACGTTCAGATATGACGTGTCACTGATCGGTCACGCCAAACCGCAGCCGCGCGAACCGGGCATGAGCCGTGCCTGGGGCAGCTCCGCGCAGCCAGCGACCTTGGCCGCGCTGGAACAGTCGCTGTCCCGGATCGGCCAGGCGCCATTGACCATCACAGGCATCACCAATCTGCGACTGGTCAAGCCCCTGGCCCTGCTTCGCTTATTGGCCGACCTGCCGTCCAGCACCATTGCCTGGGAACTGCAGCGCCAATTGTGGCTGGTCGAGGATCCGCACGCGCTCAATCCAGAGGACATCGCCAGTCTGGCTGAACGCATGGGCCTGGAGGTCCGACTGCTGATGCACGAGCAAGAGCGGATGGATCTGTTCGATGCCCACTTCTCGCTACCCACGCCTCGCACCCAGCCCACGGAGCGAACGGATGTTCAGCCCACGGCCGTGTCCATGGAGCAAACCTCTTGAATACCTCGACACGTACAAACAACCCCCTCGCGTCCATTACTCAGTCGGCCGTGCGCACCCAGTTGCGTCAGTTTGCACGACAACACCTGCCGGCCGCGATGCTGCCCTCGCGTTTCGTACTGCTGGACGCATTACCCAAGCTGCCCAACGGCAAAGTGGATCGCAAACGCCTGCCGGCGTTCGAGCTGACCGATGATGGCCGCGCCGCTGGCGCACAGGTCTATCAGCCGCCAGGTACTGCGGATGAATTCCAACTGGTGCAGATCTGGCGCGACTTGCTGGGGGTCGACAAAATCGGCATCACCGACAGTTTTTTCGATTTAGGTGGCAACTCGCTCAGCGCGGTGCAAATGATGGCCAGGGTGCGTGAGGCCTTCGGCACCTCGCTCAGCTTGCGCCAACTGTTCGAGAAACCGACGGTGTCCGCGCTCGCCCAAATGCTTGATGTCTCGCGATCGGGAATTGCCGCATCGGCCTCCGGTGAACGCAGCATGGCCCCTTCGGCCTTGATCGAAGAAGCCCTGCTACCTGTCGATATCGTACCCGTAGCGTTCACCCCCGGCCAACCCGCAACCCCCTACAACAGGCTGCTGTTGACCGGCGGAACCGGATACACCGGGGCCTTTCTGCTACGCGAGTTGCTGGATCGTTCGCAAGCCTGCATTGATGTGCTGGTTCGTGCCGCCGATACCGAGCAAGCCAATCTGCGCATTCGACAGAACATGGCCGAATACGGCTTATGGCGTGACGCCGATGCGCCTCGCCTGCACGGTATTGCCGCCGATATCGGCCGACCATGGTTCGGCCTGGACCGCGTAAGCTACAACGCATTGGCAGAGTCGGTCGATCTGGTGATTCATAATGGGGCCCTCTCCAACTATGCGCAGTCCTATTGGCAGCTCAAGCCCGTCAACGTACTGGGCACACTGGAAGTGCTGCGCTTCGCCTGCCATTCGCGGACCAAGCCGGTTCACCACATTTCATCTCTCGCGGTATTTCCGGTGCTCAGCGGCGAGCATCACTACAGCGAAGGCCCCTTGCATAGCCCCGAACACGTGCTCGGCGGCTACCAGCAAACCAAATGGGTGGCCGACCGCCTGGTCACCCAGGCCGGCGAGCGTGGCCTGCCGGTCTGCATCTATCGACCCGGCCAGATTTGTGGCTCGCAGAGCAGCGGCGCAGCCTCCAGCGATACCTTTCTCAATGCCGTCATCAAAGGCTGTATCCAGGCCGACGCCGCCCTGCCCTTCGACATCACCCTGGAGATGGTCCCCGTCGACTTCTGTGCCGCCGCCGTGGCCCACATCGCGCTCAATGGCCAACACCACGGACGCACGTTCCACCTGACAGGCGCTCGCCGCCTGCACTGGCAGGACGTGATCGACATGATCCGTGATTGTGGCTACCCCCTGCGGGAACTCTCCTACAAGGACTGGTACCGGGCAGTGGTCGGCGCGGTGGAGCGCGGCGAAGACAATGAATTGGCCAAGTACCTGATGCTGTTTGCCGAACATGAACCGTCGGCGGATGTCGGCCAGACCGGGGCGGCCTTGAGCTTCGACACCTCGCAGTTGGACGCGGCCCTTTCAGGATCCGGGATTCAGTGCAAGCCGCTGGACAGCGCAATGATGGCTAGCTACCTGGACTACTTCCAACGCAGCGGCTTTCTGAAAACGCTATCCGCCTTGTGAAACCCAACTGTCTCTCACCGCATATGAGCCGCCCCCTGGCGCGCGACTGGAGGATCTGAACATGGTCAATTTGCAAAACACGCCAAACGTACTGGAGCTGATGCGCCACCACGCCTTGACCCGGGCGGATCATGAGGCGGTCACACTGGTACAGGACGTCGAGAACGATGACGCGGTAACACTCAGCTATCGCCAGCTGGATAGCGCCGCCCGCGAATTGGCGGGCTGGTTACAGGCACGCTTCAATAGCGGCGAACGCATCCTGCTGCTGTACCCCGTGGGCCTGGATTTCACCGTCGCGTTCATGGCTTGCGTCTACGCCGGGATGATCGCGGTCCCGGCCCCACTGCCCGGGCAATACCGGCACGAGCGCCACCGAGTGAAATCGATTGCGGTCGATGCTGGAGTGAGCGCGATATTCACCGACCAGGACAACCTGGAAAAGGTGCAGACCTGGGGCAACGAGGAAGGCCTGAGCCACTGTACTTACCTGGCCACCGATCAACCTGTCGAGGCCGATGCCAGCTGGCAGGCGCCACGAATCGATCGCCAGACGGTGCTGCTGTTGCAATACACCTCGGGGTCAACCGGCGACCCCAAGGGCGTCATGATCACCCATCAGAACCTCTTGCATAACGTAGACAGCTACCGCCAGGCGCTCGGATTCGACGAGCACACCCGCTTCGGTGGCTGGATCCCCCTGTTCCACGATATGGGGCTGATGGCGCAGTTGTTGCCCGCGCTGTTCCTCGGCAGCAGCTGCGTACTGATGACTCCCCAGGCATTTGTGCTGCGCCCCTACAGCTGGCTGCGCATGATCGACAAACACGATATTCACTATTCGGCCGCGCCAAACTTCGCTTTCGATCTTTGCTGCCGGCGCGTGACCGACGAGCAATTGAGCCGGCTCGATCTCTCCCGTTGGGCCTTTGCCACCAATGGCTCCGAACCGATCCAGGCGGCGACCCTCAAAGGCTTCAGCACGCGCTTTGCGCTTGCCGGTTTCAATGCCGAAACCTTGTGCCCCTGCTACGGCATGGCCGAAGCGACAGTCTATGTGTCCGGTTATGGAAAACGCGGCCCGTTGATCCAGAATGTGGATCTCCAGGCGCTCGCCAACAAACGCTTCGAACTCGCCCGTGATGGCCAGCCTTCACGCCAACTGGTCAGTTGTGGTGTCCCGGTGGGGTTTGACGTTCGTATCGTATGTCCGTCTTCACACGTTGCATTGGCCGCCGACCAGTTCGGTGAGATCTGGCTACGCAGCGACAGTGTTTCACCCGGGTACTGGCACAAGGACGCGGCGACGCAAGCCACCTTCAACCTCACCACGGCCGACGGTGAGCGTGGCTTCATGCGTACGGGTGATCTGGGTGTGGTCCACCAGGGTGAGCTTTACGTCTGCGGCCGCATCAAGGAAATGCTCATCGTCCGGGGGCGTAACCTGTACCCCCAGGACATTGAGTTCGAATTGCGCCGCCATCATCCAGAATTGGCCAGTCGCCTGGGCTCCGCCTTTGGTGTGATGCTGGAGGGTGGTGAAGCGCTGGTGGTCACCCACGAAGTGCGCGGCCTGCCCGACACCGAGAAACTGATCAGCCTCAGTCAGGCCATTCGCGGCACCGTCATGCGCGAATTTGGTATTTACGCCGTGGGCGTAACGTTGCTGCGCTCAGGCAGCGTAAGGCGTACCACCAGCGGCAAAATCCAGCGTGGGGCAATGCGTGAGCTGTTTCTGGCCAATGAACTGCCGGCATTGTACGAATCCCTGGATGCCACCGTACAAGAGCTGCGCCTGATGCAAGCGAAGAACGGTCTCATTGCCCAGGACCTGGCAATGGCCGGTGAGTCGGCATGACCGCGCCAACCTCTTGTGCTGAATCGCTAAGCCCGGCAGCGGTGGGCGTGCCGTCGCCGGAACCAGCCGATCAGCAACTGACCCGGTTGCTCAAGGCCTCCCAACGGGACCGAGGTGCATTTGCCAGCGACGCATTAGCCGAACTGGACAGGCAAGAAACCTTTCCATCAGCCGCGTGCCAATTGCTCGATGATTTTGGCCTGCCCGCGTATTACGTTCCCCTGCAACACGGCGGAAAGCTGAACGACATGAGCGAGTTGATGCAGCTTTGGCGTGCGATCTCCCGTCACGACCTGACGGTCGCCATTGGCCATGGAAAAACCTTCCTGGGCTGTGTCTGCTATTGGCTGGCCGGAAGCCCGGATCAACAGTCTCGGGCGGCCAACGATGTTATCAATGGCAGCGTCTATGCCTGGGGGCTGACCGAGCGGTCCCATGGCAGCGATTTATTGGCCGGTGAGCTGACGGCTACGCAGCAAGATAATGGCTGGACGCTGGAAGGTGAGAAATGGCTGATCAACAATGCCAGCCGAGGTCAGCTGATGTGCCTGCTGGCACGCACCTCGCCCACCGCAGGTTCGCGCGGGTACAGCCTGTTTGCGTTGGACAAGCGGCTGCAGCTGGGCACGGCTTTCAGCCTGTTGCCCAAGGTAAAAACCCATGGCATCCGTGGTGCGGACATCAGCGGCATAGCCCTTCACAACGCCTGGGTGCCCCGAGACGCCATGATTGGCGCCCCGGGCGCTGGTCTTGAAATCGTCCTCAAGGCCTTGCAACTGACCCGTACCGCGTGCGTCGGGCTGTCATTGGGCGCGGCGGATCAGGCATTTGAGATGACCGTGGCGTTCATGCGGACGCGTGCGCTCTACGACAGCCACCTGATCGATCTGCCTCTTGCCCGCGCCACCCTCGGCGAAGCGCTCGCCATGCATCTGTGCGCAGAACTGGTCGGGCTAACCGCCACCCGTAGCGTCCACGCATTGCCCGACGAGATGAGCGTGACCTCGGTGATCGCCAAGGCTTTTGTTCCCGGCACCGTGGAGAGCGTGATCAAGCAGTTGGGTGAAATGCTTGGGGCCAGGGCTTTTCTCGATCATGTGCATCATGACGGGATGTATCAGAAGCTTGAGCGCGATCACCGTATCGTGCCGATTTTCGATGGCAGCACGGTGGTTAATCGCAGCAGCCTGATCACTCAGTTCCCGCTCCTGGCCAGCGCCTGGAAACGGGCTCGGAACAGCCCCGCCGGTCTGGAAATCGTCTTGACCCCTGGCCTGGATCTCCCGGCGTTCAACCCCACACAGCTGCAGTTGATTGCATTGCAAGGCTGCAGTGTCCTGCAGGGACTGCCCAAGGCTGCAGCCCGGATCACCGCGCTGGCGGCGGCGAAAAAAGTGCCTCAGACCGTGGCCAGCCAATGCCAGCGCCTGCTCGCTCGCGTTGAGGCGCTGTACCGCGAGCTCGACCAGTACGCCCCTACAACCGAGGGGATTCCAGACGCCGCCTTCGAATTGGCGCGCCAGTATGAACGTTGCTTCGCCGGCGCGGCTTGCCTTCAATTCTGGTTGTTCAATCACCCCCGCGACGACGGCCCCGCACTAAGGCGCAAGCCGCAGTGGCTGCAAGCGTGCCTCACCTGGGTACTGGGCACGCTGGGCGACAGGACAGCGGAAGAACACAACGCCTTTGAAGCACTGGCAGCGCTGCTGCTGGACCACTCGACGGAGTGGCCCGTTAACGGCATCTCCTTGCTGCGTGACACGCCAGAAGAGGCTCGCCCATGAACCCGACGCTAGAACCAAACGATGTATCGCAACTCGAAGCCCTCCTGGGCGATCCATGGCAAGCCCTCAACAGCAGCGGTTTCAGTGCCATCATCGCTGCCGATGAGCGCCACGAAATGTTGGCAAGCGGAGAAACACTGCTGGATCAATACCAACTCAACGCTCAATTCGTACCGGTGGCGTTGGGTGGACGCCTGGCCAGCCTCCACCGGCTGATTGCGGTGATGCGCTGCATCTTCCGGCGAGATCCGAGCCTGGGGTTGGGATACGGTGCCAGTTCATTCCTCGCCGCCGTCAACGTGTGGACCGCTGGACACCCCACACAACAAGCCCGCGTGGCCGAGGTGCTGCTCAGCAACGGCAAGCTGGCGTGTGCTTATCATGAGCTCGAACACGGTAACGACATCTCCCGTGTCGAGTGCAGCGCCCAGCTCGGTCAGGAACGACTCACGCTTCAGGGCGGCAAGCAGGTGATCGCCAACGCCGCGAGGGCCCAGGCGCTGCTGGTCTATGCAAGGACCGCCAGCGGAACAGGCGGCAGAAGCCATTCACAAATACTGTTTGAGCGAACGGAGGCTTCAGCGGGGAGCCTGCTCGACCAGCCGCGCTACAGCACGTCAGGTATGCGCGGGATAGCGCTGGGTGGGGTCGAATTCAAGCACTGCGACCTCGCCATCGAAAACCTGGTCGGAAACCCGGGCCAAGGCTTGGAAACCACGCTCAAGGCCTTCCAACTGACCCGTGTCGCATTGCCGGGAATGTTCAGCGCCATCCTCGACACCGGCTTACGCCTGACGCTGAAACACTGTCGTGCGCGCAAGCTGTACAACAAGCCGGCCAGCGAGCTGCCACAGGTTCGCGCCCGATTGGCAGACAGTTTTGTTGATCTGCTTCTGTGCGACGCATTTGTCAGCGTTGCCGCCAATGCCGCCCATGTGGTCCCCGCAGAGCTGAATCTGTATGGCAGCGCCGTCAAGGCCCTGGTCCCTGCCGTCCTGGTCACGGCCATGGACTCATTGGCCAGTGTCCTGGGTGCGCACTCGTATGTGCGTGAAGGGGAAATGGCCATCTTTCAAAAACTGCTCCGTGATTTGCAACCGGTAGGTTTTGGGCATGCGGCGCGGATCAGTTGCCTGATGACATTGCTACCGCAACTCCCCATGCTGGCCAAGACCGGCTGGAACAATGCGGCACCTGCTCCAGAAGGGCTCTTTGAGCTCGATTGGCAGCCGGCTCCATTACGTTTTGATCACCTGGCACTCTCCAGCGGCGGGCAGGATAGCCTGCTCGGGTTCTTGCAGACGCTCGAGACCAACGAGGTGTGCAAAGATCGTTGCGAAAGCGAGATCTTTCACCTGGTACGCCTGTTTGCCGACGAACTTCAGGCCCTTCGTAAACAATGTGCAGCCCTTCCCGCCCGGGAAACAACCGCGCGTGCGAGTCCGGAAAGCTTCCGCCTGGCCAGCCGCTACAGCGTTCTGCTGTGCGCCTCGGCCTGTCTGGGCCTATGGCAAACGCAGCAAAAGAACACCACCGATCCCTTCCTTGCTCAGCCGGCCTGGATCTTGGCCGTGCTGCTGCGCTTGGCTGCGCTTTCAGGGCTGACCCGTCAACGCATGTCCGCGGCACTGACTGAAACATTGCTCGACGAACTGATGCAGCGCTACCTGTCCCGGCAAAGCTTTGATCTGGCCCGACTGCCGCTGGCCGCGACGCCAGGTTGGCACTGACACCCGACATGCCATGAGCACTGTTCATTCCTCCACCAAAAAAGGATTTTTTCGATGTTGACGCAAACATGCCCCACGTTTTCCGCAGGTGAATTGAGTCGTTGGCTGGCTACTCGGATTGCCGATTACGTCAACCTTCCCCTGGAGGCCATTGAGCCAGACGTGCCGTTGAGCGAATACGGGCTCGACTCGGTCTACGCACTGACCCTGATAGGGGAAGTCGGCACCCACCTTGGCATGGCAGTCGACCCCACCGTGATCTGGGACTTTCCGACCCTGCGCACGCTGGCTCAAGCGTTGGCCAGCAACGCGAGCAGTTGCTGATGCAACCCCTCAAGGACGCAATGGAGAACACCATGGAAGCAACGCTGCACGACATTCCGACACAACGAATCTGCCCCTTCGATCCGCCACCCGAGTACCGGCACCTGCGCGTCGAGCAACCGATACTTCGCGTGAAAACACCCCGTGGCGACAGTACCTGGCTGGTCACCCGCTACAAGGACATTCGCGCAGTCCTGAGCGACAAACGCTTCAGTTCAGATCCCCGTCGACCAGGATTTCCTTCCTATCTGACGGGAGATATCGCCCCGCCTCCCGGGTTTTTCCTGTTGATGGATGACGCTGACCACAAGCGGCTGCGCGCCCTGATCGTCGGTGAGTTCATCGGACCTCAACTGGAAGCGCTGAACCCGCTGATGCAGAGTGTGGTCGCACGAAACATGGCAGCACTGAAGTCACTGGCGCCACCACAGGACTTGATTACAACCTTCGCCCTGCCGATAGCCGCTCAGGTGATCTGTGAACTGCTGGGCGTTCCGTACGCCGACCACGGTTTTGTTCAGGAGCGCACCGATACCATCCTCGACAGAAGCCGCTCCCCGGAAGAACAAGAAGCCGCCGTGGTCGAATTGATGGGGTATTTCGACCAGCAGGTGACCCTTAAGGAAAATGCTCCCGGAAACGACCTGATCGGCCGACTGATTCAGGACCCGGCACGCTACAGCCAAGTCAGTCACGATGAACTGGTCGGCCTGGCGGCGTTGCTCCTGCTCAGCGCCTACGACACGATGGCGCAAGTGATCGGGCTGGGGACCGTGGTCCTGCTTCAACAACCGGAGCAGTTGAACACGTTCCTGGAAGAACCGGCCTTGGCGGATAACTTCATTGACGAAATGGTCCGCTATCTCTCGGTCAACCATACCGGTCTGCCCCGGGTAGCGACCGCTGACGTCGAAATCGGCGGCCAGCTTATCCGGGCGGGCGAAGGCGTCGTGGTCATGCTCAACTCAGGTAATCGGGACGAACTGATCTACACCCAGCCCGACCAGATCGATATCCACCGCAAAGCCAGGAATCACCTGGGCTTTGGTCATGGTCTGCATAAGTGTATCGGCGCCCATTTCGCCCGTGCCGAGCTGAAAATCGTCTTTCGCAGCCTGTTCAAGCAGTTGCCGACCCTCGCATTGACCTGCCCCATCGACGCCCTGCCGTTTCGCCACGAAATGGTCCTGTATGGCCTGAAGCAACTGCCGATCACCTGGACCGATGGCGCTACCCGGCAACCGCCCACCGAGCCCGTCCATGGCTCATCTGCCCAGGTGCCGCCGAACGAAGCAACCCGGCGAGGCTGCCCCTACACCGGGAGCCCACTATGATCCATGTTCTGGCATTGTCCGGGAGTTTACGTGCCGCCTCGGTGAACACCGCACTGCTGCGCGCATGCGCTCGGCTTACCCCGACGGACATGAGCGTCACCTTGTTCGAGGCCATGGAGCAAATACCCTTGTTCAATCCGGACAATGAGGGACATGAAGGCGCGGCCGTGTTGTCACTGCGTGAAGCGCTGAAAAATGCCGATGCGGTCATTATTGCCAGTCCTGAATATGCCCATGGCGTAACCGGTGTCATCAAGAACGCGCTGGACTGGATCGTGGGCAGCGGCGAACTCGAGGCAAAACCCCTCGCCCTGCTCAACGCCTCGAAACGCCCTATTCATGCGCCCGCGGCGTTGCGGGAAACCCTGACCATCATGGGTGCGCAGGTGCTGGACTCAGGCTCCCCGACGTTATCACTCGCCAGCAATCAGGTGAGTGAGGAACAGGCCCTGGCCATGCCCGACGTCACCACGGCACTGCAAGACATGCTCTCGGCCCTGGCCCAAGCCATCGAGGCCAGGGTGCTTGAGTGCAACGCCCTCTGAGTGCCCCTGGCCCTCTTCGATCACTTCTGGTTCACCCAAGAGATAATGACCATGAGTCTCTCCACACAGACACCGTTACACACTAGACAGTCACGCCCGGCCTTGATGCTGCTGGCCATTCTGCTGGCAATCTTTGTCATCCCGACGTCGATTTCCGGCACGGCCGTCGCATTGCCGAATATCGCCATGCAACTCAAGCCCGAATTAACCACCTTGCAATGGGTGGTGACGGCATTCAACCTGACATTTGCCTGCTTCACGCTCGCCTGGGGCGCCGTGGCCGACATTATCGGGCGTAAATTAGCCTTTACGCTGGGGGCCCTTATTTATGCCGCGGGCGCGCTGATCAGCGCCACGGCGACAGACATCCTGGTCCTGGATTGCGCCCGCGCTGTTGCCGGTATCGGTGCCGCGGCGATTTTTGCCGCGGGTAGTGCCATATTGGCAACGGAATTCGACGCCGCCGCTCGACTGAAAGCGTTTGCCATGGCCGGCGCCGCGGTAGGGATCGGAGTGGGTATCGGCCCGACGCTCTCCGGGTTGCTGGTGGAGAACATTGGGTGGCGCGCCATTTTCTACGTGCATGCGGGCATCATTGGCGTAGTGATCGCCATTATTCCTGCGATGCGCCTGCAGGCCCCTCATTTCAGTAACGCACGCATCGACTACATCGGCATCGCGCTGTTTGTCCTGAGTGCATTGCTACTCGTCACCGGCATTGTGCAAGGCTCCCAGTGGGGCTGGAGCAGTCGCGAGACCCTTGGGTTGTTTGTCTTGTCCGTGGTTTCGTTCGCGGTCTTTATCCTCGTCGAGCGCTACCAGCGCCAGCCCATGCTGGATCTGTCGATTCTGCGTAACCGGCAGTTCGTTGGCTGGTGCCTGGCCACCGTCACCCCATCCTTCGGATTTTTCACCTTGCTCACCTACTTGCCCAGCTACTTGAGCTCGGTCGCTGGATACAGCGCGGGGACAACGGGCTTGGCCATGTTGTTACTGGCCTTGCCGTTGTTTATCTGCCCGGTGATTTCGGCAAAGCTGGTAGAGGCCGGCACCAAGGCCAAGAGCGTATTATTCGTGAGCCTTGGCGTTTTGATCCTGGGTGATATTTGCCTTCTATTCATCAGCACCGGCGCATCACTCCTTGCATTTGCCGGCCCCATGTTGCTCGTCGGCGCGGGAACCGGTCTGTGCGCAGGCTTGGCCGACGGCCAGGCATTAGGCAATGTCGCAGCGGAGAAGTCCGGCCTGGCGGCTGGTTTCTTGAACACGCTTCGCCTTGGCAGTGAAACCATCGCCATTGCCTTTTACGGCTCCTTGCTGGCGACCAATCTGCATAACGTCATGAGCGCTGATTTGCCGGATTTTGCGACAGCACTGGATATCAAGCGACTGGCCAACACGGTTGCCACAGGCAATCTGACAACGCCGCTGCAGATGGTCGATGCCAGCCACGCCGAGCTGTTCCGCAGCTTCATGGACTCGAGTTACAACGCCTCCTTCCACAACGTTATGCTGGTGCTCATCGGCATCTGCATCCTCCTGTCCATCGTCATTATCAAACTCCTCAGCCCAGCAGAAAACACTAAGCCTCGCTTGGCCGCAGTGTCTGATCAAGCCTAGGATACTGTCCCCATGGTTTGCTTGCAGAATGCGTACGCTGATGCTCATTCAAACGCCCTGTCTCGTCCTGAATCATGCCGCACAGGACGTCGGCGCGATGCCTTCGAAGCCGGGTTTCCACGGCATCTGCAGCAACGATTGATTACGGCGCAATACCGAACTGCACATCGTTCTCCACACCGCTAAGCATCGAGGCGGCAACGTTCGCGTTGCCAGCCTCTTTGATTTCCAAAAACTCAAAACTCACCACCCCTGCCCCTCAAACCGATATTTCTGCGCGGTCGATATGCGGCCCCCACTGAGGCGATTGGTAGGGAGCTGTCGCTTGACAGAAAACCAACCTACTAGTAGGTTTACCCCATCTCACGGCCTGTTGGCTGACTCAAACCCCTCTCACGGGGCCGAGTATATCCAGCGTTGCTCGGCAACTTTAATGGAATTGTTTATGAACACAGAACTGTCTCCGAAGGCAACCGAGATTGCCGAGTATGCCCAGTCATTGCTGGCAGTCGGGGGCTACAACAGCTTCAGTTATGCTGATATCGCTGATCGGGTGCGTATCACCAAGGCGACCATTCATCACCATTTTCCCAACAAGGCTGAGCTGGTTCGAGTGGTGGTCGCGCGGTATCGCGAGCAAGCGCGGGAAAGCTTGGCGGCGCTCAACCGACAGATCGCCGATCCATTGGCACAGCTCAATACCTATGTCGATTACTGGTCCACGTGTATCCGTAGTGGCAGCTCGCCGTTCTGTATTTGCGCGATGCTGGCCGTCGAACTGCCGACGCTTCCTGAAGAAGTCGCGGCCGAAGTTCGCGGGCATTTTCAGGACCTGACTAATTGGCTCACATCGGTCCTCGAAAAGGGCGCCGCCACGGGGCAGTTTCAATTGCAGGGCAGCCCCACTATCGAGGCAAAGGCTTTCATGGCTAGCGTGCATGGAGCAATGCTGGCCGCGCGAGGGTTCGGTGATCCCGATACCTTCAAGACGCTTGTTCAATTGTCCATCAGCAGGCTGACTTCGGCTCGCTGAGCCGTATTGAGAAGACCGGTGCAGACCGGTCTTTTTTTCACCTTCACAACCAACCAACTAGTAGAGAGATATTCCATGACTCACCCTATATCGCCTTTAGGCGCGATCCATACCGTTATCAGCCTGGTCCCCTTGATTGCTGGCGCCTACAGTTTTATCCGCTACTACAAGATCGACCCGAAGACGCGCTCCGGCAGTGTCTACCTGATCAGTTTGATGCTCTCGGTCGCCACGTCCTTCGGGGTCTCCAGCACCGGTGGCTTAAATGCCGGGCATGGGTTTGGCCTTTTTGTACTTTTTGCCGCCTTCGCAGGTGCATACGCGCCAGCCTTGAGTTTCCTGGGGCGAGCCCGCCCGTATTTGAGTGCATTCGGGCTGTCGTTCAGTTTCTTGTTGTCATTCGTGCCTGGCACCAATGAAACCCTGACCCGATTGCCCATCTCGCAGCCGCTGGCCGATCATCCGATGGCGCCTGTGGTGCTGACCACACTAGCGGTTTGGTTAGGCCTCTTCATCGTGGGATTTTCCGCGCAATGTTGGCGGATCTATTCGCATAACAAGGCTTTGGTACGTACATAAACCGGGATCACCAGGCGGTTATGCCTGCGTTCGACACCGATTGGCGGCAAGGAAAATTCGTGACGCGGTGCGGCAGCCGCGCACGAAGATCGGCAAATCGCGTCGTGCGCTGCCTACGTTTATCTACGCGCAAAAAGCATCGCCATTTCCTACAATTAGCCCGGAAGCAACTGGCTATCTCACCCCATTGAGAAGGAGACACCATAAGTAGATCAATAGCTGTGTTTGACGCTCTGTCAGCCATCGACGCGTCGCCGGAAAAAACCAGAGCCGCTTAGAGGCTTGGGAGGCCGAAGTGCAAAACCTGGCATCAAAATCCGCTCTGACACGAACAGAGAAACAACGGGTCCAAAAGACCGAAGATCTGGGTCGAGAGCTGCGGGGCTCGATCAGGGACCTGCGCACTGAAATCAAAGATCTCAGCGACTCGGTCAAAGCCCAAAGTGCACAGATAAGCGCTCTAGGCCTAGCCTCTGCTAATCAGGGAAACGAGCTGCGTACTGAAATCAGAGAGCAAGGCAATGAATTTCGCTCGGCGATGGAAAAGCAAAGCAACGAGCTTCGTAGCAAAATAGGAGAGCAAGGCAACGAATTTCGCTCGGCAATGGAAAAACAAAGCAACGAGCTACGTGCCGAAATAAGAGAGCAAGGCAACGAATTTCGCTCGGCGATGGAAAAACAAAGCAATGAGCTTCGTGCCGAAATAAGAGAGCAAGGCAGCGAATTTCGCCTTGCAATGGAAAAACAGAGCCATGAGTTCTGGATGGCGATGGAAAAGCAAAGCAATGCGCTTCGTAGCGAAACCAAGACCCAGGGCGTCGAGCTACGGGTTGCAATCAAAGAGCAGGAAACTGCGTTGAATAAAATGGGGGAGAAACATGACAATGCTCTCCAACTGCTCGCCGTCAAACTAGAAGCTTCCAACAAAGAGGTCGAATCGAAATTCAAGCTCGTGTACTGGCAGCTCGGTATTATCCTCGTCACTGTGGCGCTTCCACTGACCAAAACAGCCTTCGACTACATCGTAGGCAAATAGCGTTTGTTGATCGCACCAGCGTGTCAGAACAAAAACGTATTGCGCTAGCCTGACCCTTGCCTGCAAGCGCCACTGCGATGCAGGCACAAATAGAAGCCCTCCTCCACGACCTACGAAACCCGTCAAGCCATGCAGCGTGCGCTCATGCGCTCTTCAGGGACCTGAGCGCCCCCTCTCCTGGCGCCTGGCAAAAATGATCGATTCACGCAAAAACACAAAAATTACCATTCACTAAAAATTCCATTAATGATTTTTTCAGTCATTACCCCTTGCCAATTACGATCACTTCAATCACTCTCGTGCCAATTACAACAAAACGAGAGACCCTCTTCATGAAATTCCACGGCATCGTTCCCGCCTTAGTCACCCCGTTTACCGCAGACCAGCGTTTGGACGAAAAGGCCCTGCGCGGCCTGGTCGAAAGCCTGATCGACGCCGGAGTTCATGGCCTGTTCGTGCTGGGCACCAACGGCGAATTTTTTGCCCTGTCCGATGAAGAAAAACTCGAAATCGTCCGCATCACCCTCGACGCCTCGGCGGGCCGTCTGCCGGTCATGGTCGGTACCGGGGCGTTCAGCACCCGCGAAGTGATTGAAATGAACAAACGCGTCGAAGGCATGGGCGCCGACGCGTTGTCCGTCATCACCCCGTACTTCAATGCCGTCAGCCAAGCGGAACTGATCAAGCACTACGAGGCCATCGGCGACGCCACCTCGTTGCCGGTGATGATGTATAACATTCCGGCCAAGACCGGCATGTCCATCGGCATCGGTGCCGTGGCCACTCTGTCCCGCCACCCACAGATCAAAGGCATCAAGGACAGCGCCGGCAACTTCGACAACCTGGTGCAGATGATCAAATATCGCAGTGACGACTTCGCGGTATTCGCCGGCACCGACTCCTTGATCTACTGGAACCTGCTCGCCGGCGGCGACGGGGCCGTGGCCGCCACCGCCAACGCCGTGCCCCATGTGGTCATGTCCATCTGGAACCACTTCCAGGCCGGCAACCATGAAGCCGCCAAAGCCGCCCAGGAACTGCTGCGTCCGCTGCGCGATGCCTTCGCCCTGGGCACCATGCCCTCGGTGCTGAAAAAAGCCACCGAGCTGCTGAACGTGCCGGTCGGCCCTTGCCGCGCCCCGGTTGCGCCCCTCGATGCGGCGACCTCGCAAAAACTCGAAGAGATCCTGGCTGTTTACCGCCAAAACGCCTGAGGGGCTGACATGTCCGCGATCTATCACTTCCAGACCGTCAAGAACATCATCCACGGCCCCGGTAGCCTGGAGCAGTTGGGCGACAAGCTGTATCTGCTGGATACCCCGCTCAAGCAGGTGGTGCTGGTCACCCAGCAAGCCATGCACCGCCTCGGTGTCACCGCGAAGATCAAAGAGCAGTTCGCCAGGCGCGACATCACCGTGCATATAATCGATAACGTCGAAATCGAGCCGACCCTGGAAAATATCGAACGGGTCTTTCACGAGCAGGTCGCCCCCTTTGCACCGGACGCGTTGATCGCCGTGGGCGGCGGCAGCGTGCTCGATGCCGCCAAGCTGTTCGCCGTGATGCTGACCAACGACACTCCGCTCAAGGAGCTGCTCGGGATCGATAAAGTCGGTAACCCCGGCAAGCCGATGGTGCTGATCCCGACCACCTCGGGCACCGGCTCCGAAGTCACGCCCAACGCCATCGTCACCCTGCCCGACGAAGAGTTGAAGATCGGTGTCGTCAGCCGTCACCTGCTGCCGACCCTGGTGATCCTCGACCCCTTGCTGACCCTGAGCCTGCCCAAGGCAATCACGGCCGCTACCGGCATGGATGCATTTACCCATTCGCTGGAATCGTTCATTTCCACCAAGGCCAATCCCATCAGCGACACCTTTGCCCTGGAGTCCATGCGTCTGATCGCCGGCAGCATCGTCGAGGCCTATCAACAGCCCGACTCGGTGCGGGCCCGTGGCGATATGCTGCTGGGTTCGATGTATGGCGGCCTGGCACTGACCGGAGCCGGCACCGCCGCCGTGCATGCCCTGGCCTATCCGCTGGGCGGCAAGTTCCATGTCACCCATGGCGTCGCCAATGCGATGCTGCTGCCCCATGTCATGGCCTTCAACCTGGATAGCTGCGCCGGCCGCCTCAAGCGTGCCGCCTGTGTCTGTGGCGTGGCCCTGGAAAGCGATAGCGACGAAGCGGCCGCCGGCAAACTGATCGAACAGATCAGCGAGTGGACAGCGATCCTGAACATCCCGCAGAACCTGCGCGAATTCGGCGTGGCCGAAGAGCATCTGGCCGACATGGCGGTGGCCGCGTCGAAAGTGACGCGCTTGATGGCCAACAATCCCAAAGTCCTCAGCCTCGACGATATCCAGCAGCTTTATCGCTGCCTGCTGCCATGAGCCTCCCCCTCGTGCCGCGCCTGCTGATCATTGCCGATGACCTCTCCGGGGCAGCTGACTGCGCCGCCGATTTCGCCAGGCGCATGGTCACTCAGGTGATTCTCAGCCACGTCGGGCTGGAGGTCGGTGCGTCGCTGAACACGGAGGTGATCGCCCTCGACCTCGACTCTCGACGCCTCGGTGCGCAAGCCGCCGCCGCGGCCCATCGCGATGTGTTGGCGATGGCGCAGGTGGGCAAGTTGCCGCTGTACAAAAAGATCGACTCCACTCTGCGCGGCAATGTGGCGAGCGAAGTGGCCGCGTTGCAAGCCCTTCGCGGCATGGCCTTGGTGGCGCCGGCCTTTCCGCTGATGGGCAGGACCACCGTGGGCGGGGTTCAACACCTCGATGGCGTCCCCGTCGATCAAACCGATGTCTGGCGCAATGAGCGCCTCGCGGGCACGGCCAATCTGCTGGAGCGGTTGAAGGCGCAAGGTCTGCGCTGTGCGGCGCTGTCTCTCGATGCCGTACGTGACACGGAGCGATTGCCGGCAGACCTGCTCAGGCATCTGGCCGACGGTGTACAGGCACTGGTGTGTGATGCGCAAACCGAGACGGACCTGGCGAATATCGCCCAGGCATCGGCGACGCTGCATACGCGGTTGTTCTGGGTCGGCTCCGCCGGGCTGGCCCGACACCTGCCGCAGGCGTTGGGATTTCCGCCTGTATCACCTCGGTTGGATGCGCCGATCAACGGACCGGTGTTGACCGTGGTGGGCAGTATGTCCCGACACTCCCAGGCGCAAGCCAACTACCTGGCTGAACACAGCGATCAACTGCGCGTGCGCCTTGCCCCCACCACCTTGTGCGCGGGACCGGCGACGGCCGAATGGCAGTCCATCGCCGCCACAATCGAGACGGCCCAGCAACAGGGTCGGCATGTACTGGTCAGCCTGCAACAGGAGCAACGCGATCCCGGCCAGGCCGCGCAGTTGAGTACGGCCCTGGCCCAATTGCTCCAGCCCGCCCTGCTCCGCTCGGGCGCGCTGATCGCCACCGGCGGCGAAACCGCCCGCGCCATGCTCGGGGCCGCCGGCATCCAGCGCCTGGACCTTCAGGGTGACCTGGCCCCCGGTGTGGTCTTCTCCCGCGCCCGCTGGCGTGGGCGTGAGCTGGCCGTCGTCACCAAAGCTGGCGGCTTCGGCCAGCCGAGCAGCCTTTTCGATGCCTGGCGGCAACTGACCGCCACGCCGCACCCCTAACAAAGGAAGAGCACTATGTCTGAGCGTCCCGTTATCGGCATCACCATGGGCGATGCCACCGGCGTCGGTCCGGAAATCATCATGAAATGCCTGGCCCACGCCGCGCTATACGAAACCTGCCGGCCGCTGGTGATCGGCGATGCCGCCCGACTGGCCGACGCCAACCGCATTGTCGGTGGCAACCTGCAAGTGAACAGCATTGAATGCCCGGCTCAGGCACGCTTTCAACACGGCATCGTCGATTGCATCGACCTGGGGCTGATCCCCGCCGATCTGCCCTACGGCAAGCTGTCGGCTATCGCCGGCGATGCCGCCTTCCGCTACATTGAGCGCACGGTGCAACTGACCGAAGCCGGTGAACTGGACGCCATTTGCACCGCGCCGCTGAACAAGGAAGCGTTGCATGCGGGCGGCCATATTTTCCCCGGCCACACCGAGATGCTGGCGCACCTGACCGGCATCGAAGAGGTTTCGATGATGCTGATGACGCCGACGCTGCGGGTGATTCATGTCACCACCCATATGGGCATTATCGATGCCATCGCCAAGATCGAGCCCGGCTTGGTGAAACGCACGATTGAGCGCGCCCGCGAGACCCTCGTGCGCGCCGGCATCGAAGACCCACTGATCGCGGTCTGTGGCATCAACCCCCATGCCGGGGAGAACGGCTTGTTCGGTTACGGCGAGGAAGCCACCAAGATTCAGCCCGCCATCGACGAACTGCATGCACGGGGCTGGCGTGTGGAAGGACCGCTGCCGGCGGACACCCTGTTCTTCCGCGCCGGACGCGGTGATTTCGATGCGGTGGTCGCGATGTATCACGACCAGGGCCATGGCCCGGTAAAAGTCATGGGCCTCGAAGCCGGGGTGAATGTCACCGTTGGCCTGCCGGTGATCCGCACCTCCGTCGACCATGGCACCGCCTTCGACATTGCCGGCAAGGGGATCGCCGACGAACGCAGCCTGACCGAGGCGATGCGCCAGGCCGTGGAGCTGGCCGCCCACAAGCGCAGCAGTACGGCGGCCTGATTACCCGCGAACGCCTGAGTCAGCAAAACCTATAAAAACAATATGAGGACATCACCATGAAAATCGTCTGCACCTCGCCGTCTTTTGCCAAGTATTCGACAGCCCCCCTGACACTACTAGGCGAGCAGGCCATCGAATGCATCAACCTGCCGGCCGATATCGGCGAAGACGAGTTCATTGCCCAGGCCAAAGGCGCACAGGCGGCAATCGTCGCCTTCAACAACATCAACGCCCGCGTGCTCGATGCGCTGCCCGAGCTGCGTATCGTCTGCAAACACGGCGTCGGCGTGGATAACATCGACCTGCCCGCCGCCCGTGAACGCAAGGTGTGGGTCTGCAATGTGCCGGACTCCAACAAGCATGCGGTGGCCGATTACACCTTTGCCCTGCTGCTGGCCTCGGCCCGAAAGATCGCGCTGGCCGATCAGCAGACCAAAGCCGGCGAATGGCCGCGCTTGTTCGGCGCCGATGTCCACGGCAAGACCCTGGGCATCATCGGCCTGGGCAATATCGGCAAGGAAGTCGCGCGGCGCGCAGCGGGCTTCTCGATGCAGGTGATCGCCCATGACCCCTACCCGGACCTGGCCTTTGCCGAGGCCAACGGTATTCGTCTGCTGGCCTTGGATGCGCTGTTGGCCGAGGCCGATTACGTCACGCTGCATATCGGCCTGAACGACGCGACCCACCATCTTATCGGTGCCGAACGCCTGGCCTTGATGCAGCCGCACGCTCACCTGATCAATGCCGCACGGGGCGGCATTATCGATGAACACGCCTTGTTTACCGCGCTGCAAAACGGTCGACTCGGCGGTGCCGCGCTGGACGTTTTCGAAGAGGAACCGGCCACCCGTCACCCGCTCTATGCTCTGCCAAACGTGATTGCCTCACCGCATATCGCCGGCTACACGCCGGGGGCACTGGACATCCTGAGCCTGACTTGCGTGCGCAACATTGTCGCGGTGCTGAAGGCCAATGCACGCCCCGAACACGTGGTGAACGGCCTCTAGCTCGCCCGCGCCCCAGACTTCAAGCCACTCAATAGGTAGGCCAACCGGCCTGCCGTGGGCGCGATCACGCTTTTGCCGAACACCCCCGAACACCGAACCCGGAGTTGCAACCATGCATAACAATAATAAGGCTTCCTCGGTACGTTGGCTGATCGCCGGATTGATGTGGACCGCCATTGCGGTCAATTACATCGACCGTGTCGTGCTGTCCGCCGCCGCCCCTATCATCAGCAAAGAGTTCGCCCTGAATACCGCGGAAATGGGCCTGATCATGTCGGCGTTTTTCTGGTCCTACGCCCTGCTGCAGTTGCCGGCCGGTTGGTTGGCCGACCGTTTCGGCCAGAAACTCACCCTCGGCGGCGCGGTGTTGTGGTGGTCGGTGGCCACCGCCATGACCGGCCTGGCAAGCGGCTTCAATTCCTTGTTCGCGCTGCGGGTCGGCCTGGGCGTGGGCGAAGCGGCGGCCTATCCGAGTAACGCCGGGATCGCCTCGCGCTGGTTTCCGGACAAGGAGCGCGCCACTGTCGCAGGCATCTTCGACAGCGGCTCGAAATTCGGCGGCGCGATCGCCATGCCTTTGATCGTCTGGCTGATCGCCCTGGTCGGCTGGAAGATGACGTTTGTCCTGAGCGGTTCCATCGGCATCGTCTGGGCACTGGTCTGGTTTGCTTTTTACAAAAACGATCCCGAACAGCACAGCGGGGTCAACGCGGCAGAGCTGAAGTACATCCGCGAAGGCCAGCGACGCAAGGAAGGCACCGGCGACAAGCCAACCATGCGCTGGTACGACCTGCTGCGCTACCGCAACGTCTGGGCCATGTGCCTGGGGTTTTTCTTCATCAATTACAACTCGTACTTCTTTATCACCTGGCTGCCTACCTATCTGGTGAAAGAACGTGGCATGGACCTGATCTCCATGGGCTTCGTTGCGGCGCTGCCGTTGCTGATCGCCATGCTGGTGGAAATCTTTGCCGGCTGGCTGTCCGACCGTATCTACCGCCAAGGGCGCTGGTCATTGACACGGATTCGCAAGACGTTCCTGGTGGTCGGCCTGTTGATGGCCTCCTGCATCGGTTTCGCGGCATTCGCCGAGTCGTCCTGGCTGGCCATTGTCCTGCTGTGCATTGCCAAATCCGGCACCACGGTCGCGGCCACTCAAGTCTGGGCCCTGCCCGGCGATGTGGCGCCACGGGGCATGACCTCGATGCTGGCCG
Source organism: Pseudomonas sp. GW821-FHT04D07 (assembly GCF_059420225.1). Lineage (NCBI taxonomy): Bacteria > Pseudomonadati > Pseudomonadota > Gammaproteobacteria > Pseudomonadales > Pseudomonadaceae > Pseudomonas > Pseudomonas sp. GW821-FHT04D07. Next base: position 189,593 of record NZ_JBWKTH010000003.1, on the reverse strand, counting down.
GCCTGCAGAACACCGTGTCGAATATGGGCGGCGTGGTCGGTCCGATCATCACCGGGTTTATCGTCGCCGCCACGGGCTCATTCATTCCTGCCCTGTTGTTTTCCGCCGGATTGATTGTCGTGGCCATTGTCAATTATCTGTTTCTGCTGGGTGATGTCGAACCGATCCAGGAGCAGTCGCAAACCCCGAGCACACAACCCGCCTGAACCGTTGACCGATAAAACGCTCGAACACTCAGGGCGTTTTACCCGCTGACTTCCCCGGGCGACCTTTTACTACCTCGTTGAAAAACCGTATAAAGGCGCTCGGGCCAGATCTCCAGGACATCCATGAAAGTTGCCACACGCCGCCAAGCCATTCTCAATCTCGTGCTGTCAGGCACTGCGAACGTCGAGGAGTTGTGCCTGCATTTCGGCGTCTCCGAAGCCACGATGCGCCGGGACCTCACCGCCTTGGCGGAAGAAGGCCTGATCTTGCGCACCTATGGCGGAGCCGCCCATGTCGGCCTGCGTGAGCCGGAGACCTCCGTCGAAGAACGGCGCTCTCAACACAGCCAGGAAAAGCTCGCCATCGCCCGTGCGGCGCTGGCCCATGTGCGGGACAACGACACCCTGTTGCTCGATGGCGGCACCACGACCTGCGCCTTGGCGGAGCTATTGGTGGCGCGGCGCGGTCTGCATGTGATCACCAACAATATCCTCGCACTGCCGGCCTTGGCTCGGCTCCCGGAGGCCAAGATTACTTTGCTCGGTGGCGAACTGCGGGCCTCCAGCATGTCGACCTTCGGTGCCGCCGCGCAGGCAACCCTGGAACACTTGAGTGCCGACAAGATCTTTCTCAGCGCCGATGGCGTTGTGGCCGAGTTGGGGCTCTGCGAAGCCAGTGCCGATCAGGCTTACCTCAAAACCAATATGATCGGGCGCGCGGCCCAGACCTTCGTGCTGGCCGACGCGACAAAACTGGGGCGCGCACTCCAGCAACATTGGTCGCCCCTGAAAGGGCCGTGGACGCTGATTACCGACTCGCTGGCGGATGAATCGCTGCTGGCGTCGTTCCGGGTCAACAAACTGATCAGCATTGAAATAGCCAACGACTGACTGTTTCTACAACAAGGCTGTCGCCGACGCATTAAGCTCAGAACGAGGCGGATCCACTCATGGCCGGCTGAGGTTGTCCGCTATCGCACTCATCACCATCCCGCCCACGTCCGCATAGTGCTCCGTCTCACCCGCCATGACCCATTGCGCGAACGCCTCGCACGGCAGCGGGATCGAGAACAAATAGCCTTGCCCAACCTCATAACCCTGGGCCATGAGGATGTCGCGCTGGGCGGCGTGTTCAATGCCTTCGGCCACCACGTGCAAGCCAAGCCCCTTGCCGATCCCAATAACCGACTCGCTCAGGGCGCGACAGGAGGCGTCGCGTTCCAGGTCATCGACGAAGCTCTTGTCCAGTTTCAACTCACTGATCGGCAGGCGCCGCAAATACCCCAAGCTGGAGTAACCGGTGCCAAAGTCATCAATAGCCAGGCGTACCCCCAAGGCGTGCAAATCGCGGATGGTTTGCTCGGTGCCTGCGCTATTGGACAACAAGACACCCTCGGTCACCTCCACGCACAGGTCGCTGGGCTGTAAGCCACAATATTGCAATTGCCGGGCAATCATCTCCGCCAGATTACGATTGTGGAAGTTGATCGGCGATAGGTTGATCGATAAGGAGGGAACCCCCAAACCTTGTCGACGCCAGCGCGCCAATTGCTCGCAAGCCTGCTGCAGCACCCATTGGCTGAGCGCATTGATCAGCCCGCACTCCTCGGCCAGAGGAATGAATCGACAAGGCGCAATATGGCCGAGCGTCGGATGCACCCAGCGCGCCAGCACTTCGGCCCCCACCAGACGGTCGGTGCGTAGATCGATCTGCGGCTGATACACCAGATGCAGTCCATCACCGGCCAGGGCCTTACGCAAGTCCGTCTCCAGCATCAAGCGCTCCTGGGCGGTCTTGTTCATCTCCTCGAGAAAAAAACTGAAGCTGCCGCGTTCGACGCGCTTGGCCTGGTACATGGCGATATCGGCACAATGCAGCAGGCTTTCCATATCCTGCCCGTCCCTCGGGAACATACTGATGCCAATGCTGGCCGACAACACCACGGAAGTCCCGGCAACGGTTGCCGGAACACTCAGGGTCATCATCAGCCGTTCAAGAAAGAACGTGACCTGGGTGGCACTCATTCGCGGCAGCACCAGCACGAACTCATCCCCAGACAAACGCCCGACAATGTCCGACTCCTTTAGCACGCTGCGCAACCGTTGCCCCATGGCTTGCAGCAGCTCATCCCCGGAGGCGTGCCCCAGGGCATCGTTGATCTGCTTGAAACGATCCAGGTCGACAAACAATACCGCCAGTTCGCTCTGTTCTTCAGCGACTTCAAGCAGGATCCGCTCGGCCTGGGCCATGAGGAAATTGCGATTGGGCAGACCGGTCAAGGCATCATAAAAGGCCATTCGGAGAATGGACTGCCGGGCCTCTTCCCGCTCCAGCGCCAACAGGCACAGGTGGATCCCCGCCGACACCAGATGCATATGGAGCGGGTCAGGTCCACGACACTCCCTGAAGTAGAGCGCAAATGTCGCCGCGACCCGTCCCGCGCCGTTGTGTACCGGAACCGACCAGCAGGCCTGAAAACCCGACTGTTGTGCCAGGTCCTTGTATTCGGCCCAGAGCGGATCGTGAAAAATGTCCGTCACCATGACCGGCTCACCCCGGTAGGCTGCCGTGCCGCAGGAGCCATTGGAGGGGCCGGCTGACAGCCCCTCGAGAGCCCTGGAGTAATCCGTCGGCAAGCCCGGGCTGGCCAAGGGGTGCAATATGCCTTCCTTGTCCACACTGAGGATCGACACCGCGACCTCGGGGGCGATGTGTTCAATTTCCTGGCACAGCAAGGTCAACACGCTCTCCAGCGACGCCTCTTTCAGCAGCGCGCCAATGATTTTGTCCTGCAACACCTCATGCAGCTTGGTCCGGGTAATGTCGGTCAACACAATCACGCTGTTTTCGACCTTGCCCTGAGCCGCAAACACCGGCGTCGAGGAAACATGCAGCCACAGCCGTTGGCCATTACGCTTGCTGATCAGCGCGCTGCTCTCATTCGATTGACCCGCGAGGAGTCTTTCCAGCCGCTGCTGCGCATACGCTTTGGCTCGAGTATCCGGGGCAAAGAACATAAGCGGTGACTGTCCGATCACCTCTTCACGGGAATAGCCCAGCAATCGAACAAAGCCGTCGTTGACATAAATGAGGTGCCCATCGGTGTCGACGATACAGGTGGCCGAACGGGTGGCATTGACCGACATCGAAAGCAAGCGGTGCTCGATGTCCTTCAAGCGCGCCTGGGTGATGTCCTTGAGAAAGGCGGCGTAAAGAATACGACCCTGCAAGGTGATTTTCGAGATGGACATCGAGCCCCAACGCTCTTCACCATCCTTGCGCACAATACGTAAATCCCGACTGCTCCCAACAATTTTGTTGACCCCCGTTTCCCGGTTGGCGCCAATAAAACCGTCATGCTGGGCGTAAATAGCCTGGGGAACCAGCGTATTGACGTTGTGGCCAAGCACCTCGCTTCGCCGGCATCCCCAAAGTTGCTCGGCCGCCCCATTGAAGAACACCACACAGTTGTGATCATCAATGACCACCACGGCATCAATAGCCTGCTCCAGTGTCTGCACGAAAAAAGGCTCCGCTTCTTCGCCACTGATCAACCCGACGCTAGAGTCCATTTTTTTTACCACTGTATGCCTGCAATCACCGTCCTACGGCCCTTGAGAGCACGTGAGGTACCAGAAACGTGACCCTGTCCTTACAACCGAGTGTGTGGTTCTCTCACCCCAAGCACCTCGTGTCAGGTAATGCGATGAAAACAAGCTAAACGGACACAAGCCGTTCTCGCTATGTCAGTTTAACGGCTTCGTGTGCTTACGCTGTAAAAACGCCCGAGCTTTTTTGCAAAAAAACAGGGAAAGCCTCCAGACAAGGAAGCGTAGGCCATCATCACGTTGTTTGACGATCAGGTGTCAGCGTACTGTCCTCAGTTCACCTGAATGATCGCGTGCTCTAGCGTGATCATAGGGAGCGGATCAGAAAATCGACAGGACTCAAGCCAGATTCTGGTGGCGACCACGTTGAAATGCTGATTTTCAACCTGCATCGCTTCAAGCAAGCACTTCGCCACCCGATAAAGTCCGCACTCGGGACAGTGATACTCTTCCCACACACCTATCGAACAGGAATAGGCCTGCTGGTCTCCGCAAACCAGGCACGCTGAATGGTGCAGGTTGGCAGACATATCAGAGGCGCCTGTGAAGCTGTACCACGCGGTCCTGGCCGACTTTCAACTCAGACCTGAGTGCCTCGACGAAGCGGGAAATCCCATGGCCACCCTTGAGCTCGTCGCGAGGCAGGCCCTGCAAAATGAGTTCCAATCTACTGTTGTAAGGATCGTAAATTCTGAGCGTCAACAACCCCTCGCCCTCCTCAGTACAACAGCACACGAGGGGCAGGCAGCTGTTTTCTATGAGGCGGCGAATCTCTAGAACAGAAATCATGGCTGAGTCTCGACAGCAACAGGTTGTCCCAGAGGGGCCCTATTCAGAAACTCATACAATATAGTACCAACTTGAACCTTTTTACGACCTGAGCACACGCAACCCGTCGCTTCGTCGTTGCAGAAACTTGCACCGAGCTCAAGTCGGTGATGATCCGCTACTGATGGCGCTTGGACTGCGGCCCGTGCCCCGGGCCGCAACGGCGCGTGCGTCAGTGCACCAGCAGACTCGCCTCAGGCTTGATTGCGAAGACTTTGCTCGGCAGCAACAGCCAGGCCAATGCCGGCAGCAGGATCAAGGCACCGAGCATGTTCACCAGGAACATGAAGGCCAGCAGGATGCCCATGTCGGCCTGGAACTTGATCGGCGAGAAGGCCCAGGTCGACACCGCCACCGCCAGGGTCATACCGGTCAGCAGCACCACCTTGCCGGTGAACAGCAGCGCCTGGTAATAAGCCTGGGCCAGGCTGTCACCGGCGCGCATCCGCGCCAGGATCACGCTCAAGACATAGAGCGCATAGTCGATGCCGATACCCACGCCGAGGGCGATCACCGGCAGTGTCGCCACTTTCACCCCCATTCCCAGCGCGACCATCAGCGCCTCGCATAGAATCGAGGTGAGCATCAGCGGCAGCATCGCACAGAGGGTAGCCCGCCAACTGCGGAAGGTCAGCAGGCACAACAGGCCGACCGCGCCATACACCCAGAACAACATCTCGTGCATGGATTTTTTCACCACGATATTGGTCGCGGCTTCGATACCGGCGCTGCCGGCGGCCAACATGAACTTGACCTCCGGTACCGGGTGTTCGCCGATAAACTGCTCGCTGGCCGCCACTACCCGACTCAAGGTATCAGCCTTGTGATCGGCCAGGTACACGTACAGCGAGAGCATCGAACAGCCCTGGTTGAACAGTTCCCGCGGAGCCCGGGTCTGCACCGCCCCCAGCGCGCCGTCATTGGGGATCAGCTCATACCATTTGAAGTTACCTTCGTTGTAACCGACCGTGGCGATCTTGCTCAACGCCGCCATCGAGGTGGTCGACTCCACGCCGGGCAGTTGCTCCAGCCGCCAGGCCAGTTCGTCCACCGCAGCCAGACTGGCGTAGCGCGTGCACTGATCTTCCGGAGTCTTGATCATGACCACGAAGATATCCGAACTGGCGGCATAGTTGCCGGTCATGAACTGCGCGTCACGGTTGTAGCGCGAATCGACCCGCAACTCCGGGGCGCCGGGATCGAGATCGCCGATTTTCAGCTGCAGGCTCACGGCAAAACCGCCCGCCGCCAGCAACAGGCCACCGAGCATGGCGCCAATGGCCCAGCGCCGCTTCGTGAACAAGTCGAGAAAACGCCACAGCGGATGTTTGATGCGCGCCTGCAGCTCGGCGGCTTCCGAGCTCAGGCTACGTTGCGCTGCCGCCGGGCTGACACCAACATAGCTGAGCAGGATCGGCAGCAGGATCAGGTTGGTGAAGATCAGCACCGCCACGCCGAGGCAGGCGGTGATCGCCAGGTCCTGGATCACCCGGATATTGATCAGCAGCAACACCGCGAACCCCACCGCATCGCAGAGCAGCGCGGTCATGCCGGCGGCGAACAGGCGGCGGAAGGTGTAACGCGCGGCGACCACCCGGTGGGTGCCGCGACCGACATCCTGCATGATGCCGTTCATCTTCTGTGCGCCATGGCTCATACCGATGGCGAACACCAGAAACGGCACCAGCGCCGAGTAGGGGTCCAGCTCGTAACCGAGGATGGCCAGCAAGCCCAGTTGCCAGAGCACCGCCACCAACGAACAGGTCACCACCAGCAGGGTGCTGCGCGCGCAACGGGTGTAGCCATAGAGCACCACCACGGTTACCAGCACCGCCACCACGAAGAACAGCAGGACCTGGGTCAACCCCTCGATCAGGTCGCCGGCGATTTTGGTGAAGCCGGTGATGTGGATTCGCAGGTCATCGGTCTGGTACTTGTGACGCAGGGCTTCCAGTTGCCGGGAAAACTCGCCGTAGTCCAGGGCCTTGCCGGTCTGTGGGCTGATTTCGAGCAAGGGCACGAAGATCACACTGGACTTGAAGTTGCCAGCCACCAACTGCCCGACCTCACCGGAGCGGCCGACATTGGTGCGCACCTGTTCGATACTGGCCGCCGAACCGTCATAGTCATCGGGGATCACGGTACCGCCATCGAGGCCCTCCTCCGTCACGGCGGTCCAGCGCGTGGTCGGGGTCCATAGCGATTTCATGTACGGGCGGTCCACGCCCGGCAGCAAATAGAGTTCGTCGTTGAGCTTGGCCAGCGTGTCGAGGTAGTCCTTGGTGAAGATGCTGCCCTGCCTGACCTCCACGGCAATCCGCAACGAGTTGCCCAGGCCGCTCAGCTCGCTGCGATTGTTCAGGAAGTTGGCGACATAGGGATGGCCGCTGGGAATGGTTTTCTCATAGCTGGCGTTGATGCCGATGCGTGTCGCCTGCCAGCCAAGCACCAGGGTCACCAGCAGGCACAGCAGGATCACCAGCGGTCGATGGTTGAAGATCGCCCGTTCGGCGAAATTCCCCGAAGCCTGGTCGAAGTCCTCCAGGCGGCCAATCACGGTTTGGGTTTTGTCGTCTTTCAAGTCTGACTCCTGTTGCACGGGCCATGGCCCGCTAGCGCTACACCGTGAAGTTTCAAGGTTTGCCGGATGCTCGCGAATCCTGGTCAGCGGCCACGCCACTCAAACCGACACTGGCCAGGCTGCCGTCGGCCGCCTGTTGCACGGCCGCGACCGTCGCGCCGTTGCGGCTCTGACGTTTATCGAAGCTGTGCCCCTGGTCATGGCTGAGCAGCAGTTCACCGCCCTGGCTGGCCAGCAGCAGGCTGCCGTCATGCAGTTCGGTGGCGCTCGCCAGCGTTGACTCGATGCCGGTGTCAAGGCGCCGCCAACTGCTGCCACGGTCATCCGACCACCAGGCATTGCCGCGCAAACCATAGGCAATCCAGGCGCCCTCACGGGTACCGAGCAGACCGAAAAAGCTGCCTTCATAGGGTGATCTCAAGGCCTGGAACGAGTCCCCGGCATCGCTCGAACGCAACAGCAAACCGCGCTCCCCCACCAGCAGCAGATCGTTGCCCACCCCACGAATGCCATACAGGTTCAGGCCTTGTGGGTTGTCCAGATGCCCCATCCAGGGCCGCCAGCTTTGCCCACCGTCGTCGGTCCGATAGATCTGGTTGTAGGCACCGACGATGTAACCGTGCAGCCGATCCCTGAAGTACAGGTCGAGAAACGGCTTGTCCGGTCCGTCAGCCAGCCAATGCCGCGCCTGCGCCAGTTTGCCGGCGGCCCCCGGCTGCCCGGCCTCACGCTGCGCCGCCTGCAATGCCAGCGCGGCGGCAGCTTCGCCGTCGAGCTGCTTGTGCCAGGTTTCACCGCCGTCCGCGCTGTGCAACACCACCCCCAGATGGCCAACGGCCCAGCCCTGCTCGGCATCGACGAACTGCACCGCCGTCAGGCTGACGCTGACCGGCACGCTGGCCTGGCGCCAGGTCGTGCCCGAATCATCCGAGAGCAGCACGATGCCGCGCTCACCGACCGCCACCAAACGCTCCCCGGCCCGGGCCAAGCCGAGCAATACCGCACGCGGGGCCTTGGCGGTGGGCAGTGCCGGCTGCAGCAGTACCGCGAACGTCGCGGCCTGCGCAGCAGTGGAGAGGCTCGCCAACAGGCACAACGCCAGGGCGCAGGGGCCCCATCGCCGGCCAAAACGCGCAAAGATTCTTTCAAGGTTCATGTCTTTATCCTGCTTGGAAAGTCACTGGCGACCGTGACGAGCTGCTCGCCCGCCACGGCCGCCCATGGTTCAACGCATGTTTTCGTTGGCCATGGCATCCGGCGTGAAAAAGGAGGCCGAAGGTTTCGCGACTTTCTGGTACTGAACCGCCAGGTCATTGCTCGAGGAGTTGAGGAAGTAGGCGCCGGTGTCGAGGTTGTAGCTGCCCCACATGACCTGCGCGGTAAGCGCCGGCAGGTCCGGCGCCAGCAGCGTCAGCGAATACATCTGGCGCCCCAGTTTGCCCTGGGCGTCATACCCGTCGACCATCAGGATCTGCCAGGAATCCTCGTCGATGTAGTAAGTCCGGCGCGGTACCACATGGCGCTTGCCGGATTTGAGCGTGGCCTCGACCACCCAGACCCGATGCTTCTCCCAGCGCACCAGGTCGGGATTGAGGAAGTTCTGTTTGACCAGATCATCGCTCTTGGCCAGACCCGCGCGATTATTGTTGTAAGCGACGACCAGTTCTTTCTTGCCCATCAGCTTGAGGTCGAAGCGGTCGGTCGGCCCGAACAGCATAAAGGCTTCGTCGAACAGACCGACACCGGAGGTGACGAAGTCCGGGGTGTCATAGGCAATATTCGGTGCCCGGCGCACCCGGCGCTGACCGACCAGGTACTGCCAGGCCGCACGGTTGGCCGGGTCCAGGTCCCAATGGGTCATCAGGCCTTCGCCGGCCTTGGATGACGGCAGCTCGGTGAACATTTTGCCCATCAGGTATTTGCCGGAGAAGTTTTCCGGGCTGCCGCTTTCGATGTAATAAGGAAACTGGTAGGTGTACAGCGCCCGGGTAGCCTGGACCTTCTTGCCGCCCGCGGTCATCAGCCAGGTGTCGAAAGGTGAACTGATGGTGTCCCCCCCCTGCCAGGACAACCGGTAGTTCCACAGGACCTGCGCACCGTTGTCCGGAATCGGGAACGGAATACCGCCATAGGCCCCGGTCACTTTCTCGCTCTCGATGTCCAGTGTGGCACGGCTGGCATTCTTTGCGGTGTTGTCGTACACCCATTGCGGGGCGGCGGCCGAGCGGTGGGTCGGATACACGTCCAGACGATAGTCCGGGTATTTCTTCAACAGGATCTTGGTGCCCTCGGCCAGTTCGCTGGCGTACTGCGTCATATTCGAGGCTTTGATCGAGTACAGCGGTTTCTCGCCGGCGAATGGATCGGGACGTTTGTCTCCCGGTTTGTAGCCCGGCGCGACCTGGGTGTAGCCGCCATTCCAGGCCGGGATGCTGCCATCAGCGTTGCCGGCACGCTCGCCGCCCAGGGGTGTCAACTCGGACTTCAAGCGTGCGGCCTGTTCAGGCGACACCGCCGCCTGCGCCAGGCTCATGCCGGCAAGGGCCAGGGTGAGGATGCAAGTGTTGAGAAAAGTTTGGTTCTGCATGACAAATCCACCTTATTAGAATGAGGTTTTCACGTAGAGCGAGACGAAGTCACGGTCGGCCAGCGATTGCCCGAAACTGAAATTGCCGTCCTCGCGCAGCCCGGCTTTCGGCGCGCCGAAGAAGTTCACGTAGTTCAGGCCGACATCCCAGCGCTGCAGATACGTAGCCTTGAGCCCGACACTCCAGTCTCCGGAGTGGGTATTACCGAAACCCGACTTGTTGACCGCCGATGAGCGCCCGTCGAGCACCACGCCCATACCGATCGGCACGGTCAGGTCGATCCCGTCGACAATCTGGAAATACGCCGGCTCCACCAGCACCCGTAGCGCCGTGGCATCGCGGGTCGTGTTGGAGTCCAGGGCCGCGGCGTTCTCGGTGATGCTCAGGGTGCGGTTCCAGGCCAGTTCGGCCAGGGCCGAACCGCCGTCCCAGAAGGCCGTCGGCGACAACAGATAAATCGCCGACAGGTTGGCGTGGGCAGTTTTGCCTCGGGCAAACAGCGAGTGGTCACCACCGTCCGCCAACATGCCCGGGGTCACCACTTGCAGATTGCTCACCAGCGGCGCATTCCAGCGCACCGATGTTTCACCGGCGAAGTTGAAGGGGCCCTGGGCGGTGGAGAAGCTGATGCCGGCCGTTCGGATATCTTCGGCGTAGACCTGACGATAAGCGCTCAGGATCGGCAATCCGCTGGCCGCCGCAGCCGGGCCGTCGAGATAGGCGTACAGGCCGATCGGGGTCTTGTCGTGATATTGCGCGGCGTAAAAACCCAGTTCCAGCTCGGTACCGGCCGGTTTGAAGCGAATCTGCATGCCGCCCTGCCCCGAGTTTCTCGGTTTCAGGTCGCCCGCATTCACCGTGTCGTTGCCGAACACCTCATGCAGCGAACCACTGCCGTAGCCGATGGCGTCGGTATCGCTCAGGTAGCTGCCGGCACCGGGCAGGTTGGAGCGCTCCCACTCGAACTGGTAGTAGGCGCCCACCGACAACTGCGGGTTGATCTGCAACTGCCCGGAGATCTGGTTGACCGGGCGTAGAATCTCCTTGAACTGGGTTCCCGGCACGCTGAGCAACTTGACCACATCGGTCGGGCCCTGGGCATTAGCGATGCCGTTGCCGCCGTAGAACAGGCTTTCACCGTAGACCAGGCTGTGCCGCCCCACACGCACCACACCCTGGGAGTCTTCACCGAGGTCACCGCGCAGGAACACGAAGGCATCGAGGATTTCGGCGTCGCGGCCATTGAGCTTGCGGGTGTCACTGAGGAAGTGCGGTTGCTCGCTGCTGTCGGTGCTCTTGTTGTAGATATCGTCGTACCAGGCCGCGCCGCTCACCCGCAGCCCGTAGTTCTGCCGGCTGAGGTCCATTTCGGAAAACAGGTCCAGGCGGTTGGAAACCAGACCGGTGCTGAAATTCTTATCGCCCTGGCTCTGGATCGAGGGGTACAGGCCGTTGGCGGTCGGCGCATGGGTCAAGCGGCTGTCCTGCCCCTGCAAACGCCAGGCCTGGCTGTACTTGATGGTGTTGTCCCAGCGCAGTTTCCAATCGGAATCACCGAGGTCCAGTTGCATGGCCTCGGCCCTCTCGACCATCGCACCTACACCGCATAACGCCAGGAAAAGGGCGCAATGCTTGAAACGAAAGCCACCTATAACGTTGTCCATGGACGCTCCTCATTATTTTTATTTTTGGCATGGCTTTGCACGCATGGCGCCAGCCAACACTCTCGGTCAGCGGCTTGCGCCGCTGTTTACGGGTTTGCGTTTCAGATGTAGGTGCAGGCCAATCCGCCATCGACCGCCAGGTTGACGCCGTTGATCCAACGCGACTCGTCGGCACACAGGAAAGCGATCACCGCCGCCACCTCATCGGCATAACCGGGGCGCTTCATGCGATGGGCATCGGCCTGGGTCCTGGCCTCGCCGAGCATGCTCACGAAGTCGCCGAGGATGGGGGTGAACACCGGGCCCGGCGCCACGCTGTTCATGCGCACCGAATGTTCGAGAAACCAGGGCTGGGCCTGCAGATAGTTCCAGACGATCAAGGCTTCCTTGAAATACTGGTAGCAGGTCTGGTCCGGTACCGGGTGTGCGGCCAGCCAGACTTGCGCGGCGGCAAAACCCTCGATACGCGCCAGTTCCTTGTGCAGTTCCAGGCGCAGCGGCCACTCGGCGCCGAGGATCGAGGCGATATTGACGATGCTGCCGCCCGCCGTGATACGCGGCAGCAGTGCACTGCTCAGGTGTCGCAAGCCGAGGTAGTTGACCCGCGCCAACAGTTGCGGGTCGGCGGTACCCGGGACGCCGGCGATATTGCACAGGCTATCGATCCGTGCGGGTAGCTGCGGCAACAGCCGGTCGATGCTCTCGGCGCTGCTCAGGTCGCCCTGGACAAAGCCGTCCAGGGTCATGTGCGGAGCCTTCAGATCCACGCCGATCACCTGGGCGCCGTGGCTGCGCAGCAGGCTTGCCGTGGCGGCGCCGATACCCGAGGAGACCCCGGTCACCAGCACAATCTTGTTGTCGAGCTTCATGTTGTGTCCTCTTATTGTTTTTGTGGGTTCAGCTGGCTGGCCGACCGCTCGCGTCGGCCGGTCTTTCTCAGAACGGGTAGCGCGGCGCGGTGTCCTTGACCGTCACCCATTGCCATTGGGTGTATTCGTCCCAGTCGGCCGGACCACCCACGCTGCCGGCATTTCCCGAACTGCCACGCCCGCCGAATGGATTGATGCACTCATCGGCCACCGTCTGGTCATTGATATGCAGCAGACCGCAATTGAGTCGCTCGCCCATCGCCATCGCACGCCCGAGCGAAGGCGAGATGATCCCCGCGGACAAGCCGTACTCGGTGCGATTGGCCAATTCGATGGCCTCCTCGTCGTTGGCGAAACTCACCACCGTGGCCACCGGGCCGAAGATCTCCTCGTCGAACGCGCGCATGCCCGGACGCACGCCGGAAAGCACCGTGGGTTGGTAGAAGAGCTGGTCAAACTCACCGCCCGCCTCCAGTCTTGCCCCCGCCCTCAAACTGTCCGTGACGATTTCATGCACGCGTTGCAACTGGCGCTTGTTGATCAAAGGCCCCAGCACCGCCTCGCCGCGAGCGGCATTGCCAACCGTGATCGTCCGGGCTTTCTCGGCCAATCGGCGAACCAGTTCTGCAGCGATCGACTCATGGGCCAGGATGCGTCCGGTGGCCATGCAGATTTGCCCCTGATGCAACCAGGCGCCCCAGGCGGCATTGCTGGCCGCCAGGTCGAGGTCGGCGTCTTCGAGCACGATCAGCGAGTTTTTCCCACCCAACTCCAGGGCCACTTTCTTCAGATGACGACCCGCCACCTCCGCGACCTTGCGGCCTGCGGCAGTAGAACCGGTGAACGCGATCATCCGCACATGCGGGTCGCGGCACAGCGCCTCACCTGCCGCAGCAGCGCCAGGCAAGACCTGTAACAGCCCCTTGGGCAGACCGGCGGCCTCGAACAGCCGGGCAATGATGAAGCCGCCACTGACCGGGGTCTGCGGATCGGGCTTGAGCACCACGGCGTTGCCGGCCGCCAACGCCGGCGCCACCGAGCGCAGCGAGAGCACCAGGGGGAAGTTGAACGGCGAGATCACCCCGACCACGCCGTGGGGCAAGCGGCGGGCGTAGGACAAGCGCCCCGCCTCGCTGGGAAGCACCAGGCCATGGGGTTGCGACAGCAGACCGGCCGCCTGATGCAGCAAGACAATCGCCTCCCGGACCTCGTGTTCCCCCTTGAACAGACTGCCGCCGCTTTCCCGGGCGACATACAGTGCCAGCTCGGCAAAGTGTTGCTGGGCCAGTGCGGCGGCCTTGCGGAAGATCTCTGCACGGTCCCGTGGCCCCAATGCCGCCCAGGCCGGCTGCACGCGGGCTGCGGTGAGGCCGGCAAAGGCGATATCCGCCGCATCGGCCAGTCCGGTCACCGTCAGCACCTCACCGGTGGCCGGCTCACGTACGCTATTGCTGCCACCCAACGGGCGTATCCAGTCACCGCTGAAAATACGTTCACACCACAACTCGTCCTGCAGGAAATCAGAGGGTTCATTTACCGCCATTTCGGCCTCCCGGCTCTTGTGTTTGTCATCGCCCGACGCAGCCTTGCTGAAGCGCTGAAGTCGTCTGCGTGGTGAAAGCACTAGAGCAAGGGCCATGCCGATTTCCCTCATTCCGCCGCGCTTTGGGCAGCGAAGGCTCTGGCTTGAGGGTTCGAGAGAAGGGTCCGCGGATTGAGCTGCCGCCCCGGCACGCGCCCGACACGGCGGCACTTGTTCAAATGATAAAGTTATGTTTAATAACTATTTCGAAGTTGATCATTTCGATCAGTCAACGCGCTCAGGGGCATAACAATGAACAATCCCCATTCGCTGTTCCCGGATCTCACGGTGCTGGAGGAGCATTTTTCACCCCGGGGGGACAGTACCCAACTGGTCGAGGGCAACTCACCAACCCTGGCCGAGCTGACCGAATGCCTGTTTTTCTCTCCGGTCGATGGCCGCATCTGGCTCAATGATCAGCGCATGCTGCTCTTGCACAGTTCATCCTTCGGCGCGCTACGTCGGGAGATCATCGATCGCCAGGGGTTGGAACAAACCCGTGGCCTGTTTACCCGCACCGGCTACCTGTCCGGCGCACGGGATGCCCGACTGATCCGCGAGCGCTGGCCGGATGCCGATGCGGCGGCGATTTTCTCCGCTGGCACGCGCCTGCATACCCTCGAAGGCATGACCAAGGTCGAACCCCTGCACTTCAAGTTCGATGCCGACTCCGGCTTCTATGAAGGCGAGTTCCTCTGGCATCACTCCTGCGAGGCCGACGAACATATCGCCGCCTACGGGATCGGCCAGGACCCGGTGTGCTGGACCGAACTGGGCTATGCCATCGGCTATGTCAGCGGGCTGTTCGGGCGCCTGGTGATCTTCCGGGAAACCGAATGCCGGGGCATGGGCCACGAGACCTGCCGAGTCGTTGGCAAAACCGCCGAACAATGGGGCGATGTCGAACAAGACTTGAGTTATCTCACCGCCTCACCGAACAACGCCCCCTTCAGGCAGCGCCAAGCCCCGGCACCCGCCCCCCAGGACGACGGCGAACTGCCTGGCGGACCCAAGCCCATTGGCGCCAGCGCCGCCTTCAATGCCGCCACCCTCGCCTTGCAACGCGTGGCGCCGACCCCGGCGACGGTGTTGTTCAGCGGCGAATCGGGGGTTGGCAAGGAGCTGTTTGCCCGTCAGTTGCATCAGTACAGCCCACGCCACCAGGCGCCTTTCGTCGCCCTCAACTGCGCCGCAATCCCGGACAATCTGATCGAGGCGGAGCTGTTCGGCGTCGAACGCGGCGCCTATACCGGCGCGACCCATTCGCGTCCAGGACGCTTCGAACGGGCCCACGGCGGCACCCTGTTTCTCGATGAAATCGCCAGCCTCAGCCTGCCCGGACAAGGCAAGCTACTGCGTGCCTTGCAGGAGCGTGAGATCGAACGCGTCGGTGGCGGTCAGTCGATCAAGGTCGATGTGCGGGTAGTGGCAGCCACCAACGTCGACCTGCGCAAAGCGGTTGCAGCGGGCGACTTTCGCGAAGACCTGTTCTACCGCCTGAACGTCTTCCCCATCACCCTGCCGCCCCTGCGCGAGCGACGCGACGACATCCCGTTACTGATCAATGCGTTCCTGCGGCGCTTCTGCCAGGACTACGCGCGCAAGCCCGCCGGGCTGACCATGCGCGCGCTCAAGGCGCTGCTGCGCTACGACTTCCCCGGCAACGTGCGGGAACTGCAGAACCTGGTGGAGCGCGGCCTGATCGCCAGCGAAGATGGCCAGGCCATTGACCTGGTCCACCTGTTTCGCAATGAACCCATACCCCAGGAGCTGTATTCCCTCGACGATAACGGCAGCCTCGCGGCCATCGACCAGAGCCCCTCCAGCCCACAACCGCGTGCGGCCTTGCTGGAAACCTTGACCCGGCTGGAGCAAGGTTTCTCCATCGAAGGGCTGGAATCGCGCCTGATCGAGGAAGCGCTGCAACACAGCGCAGGCAATCTGGCGGCGGCGGCACGCCTGCTGGGATTGAGTCGTGCGCAGTTTGCCTATCGCCTGAAGAAGTACCAACAGGCATCGGCCTGATTCGGGCGCGCGCGCCTACGGGCAACCACGTAAGACCTGTGACGCGGTCATTTCCTCGCTTGCGTCGGCTGCGCTTCGGGCATCGCCGAAATTTGGCAGATGGCGCCCAGCCGCGCTAACACGGTTTAATACCTGATGGAGCAACTGCTGGTGCGCGAAGGGCTGACCAACGTCCTGAGCAGCACCCAACCACTGCGAACCCTGGACCTGTTCAACAGCTTCGAACCCGACCTGGTCATTCTCGACTTGCACATGCCGGAGATTGTTGCGTCAGCTCGGGCCGCTACCGGCAAGCTAGCGGTCTGTGGCCTTCGTGTTGCCGATACGTAAAACAGGCTTGAGAACCCGTCCGGAGACGGCGTCATCGACGGCTTCGTTGATCTGCGCAAAGTCGTAGAACGTGATCAACCGATCGAATGGAAATCGGCCCTGACGCCACATCTCGATCAGCTGCGGGATGAATATCTTCGGGATACCGTTGCCCCCCACGACGCCACCAATTGTCTGGCCGAAGAACAGCGCCCCGGCGGGCAGTACCAAATGGGTCTCCGGCGGATACACACCGACAATTGCGCACCGGCCCAACGGTGCGAGACTGGCGACCGCCTGCGCCGCTACGGCTGCAACGCCCGTTGCATCGACCACATAGTCGGCGCCACGGCCACCTGAAGCCGCACGCACTTGGGCGACAATGTCGCCCCCGCTCCGGGCATTGACGACGTGTGTGGCTCCCAGCTCCCTGGCAAGGTCCAGTCGGTTATCATGGATGTCGATCGCAACGATGGTTGCACAGCCGGTCAACTTGGCGGCCATGATCGCAGCCAAGCCGACAGCGCCCGCGCCGAATACCGCAAGATGGCTGCCGAAGCTGGGCCGCAGTGCGTTTATCACCGTGCCGGCGCCTGTCTGGATGCCGCAGCCGAGTGGCCCAAGCAACTCCAGGGGTACGTCTTTGGGGACGCGGATGGCATTACGCTGATGAGTGAGCGCATGGGTGGCGAAGGACGATTGGCCAAAGAAACTGCCATGCACATCCCTCTCCTCTGTCCGAATCGTAACGCTGCCATCACCGCGGCAGCCTGCGAAGTTCAGTGGAAATGCTTGCTCGCAATAGTTCGGCAGACCGCGCAGGCAGTTCGGGCAGGTCCCGCAGTAGTCGAAACACATCACGACATGGTCACCCACGGACAGATCCCGTACGTTTTCGCCGATTCGCTCCACAATGCCCGCGCCTTCGTGGCCGAGCACGGCAGGCAGCGGCATAGGGAGATGCTGCTCGCGCACGCTCACGTCGGTGTGGCATACGCCGGTGGCCACGACGCGTACCAATACTTCATCAGGCCGTGGTTCGTCCAACAGTGCCGGGGTCAGCGTCCAGTGCGCGCCACAACAAGGCGTCAGTGCTGCAGTGATCGGGATCATGGGGCGTCTCCTGTTCAAATTCTCAGACATCAGGCGTTTGCATAGCGGTATAACGGCGTGCCTCCTCAAAAGGTGGCAGCCACCCCGCGCGCGATCGGCAAAACAATTCAACACTGGGCCTGAGGTCGTTGATCTCGTCGAAGAGGCCCAGCTTGATTATCCGAATGCCCTGCTGCTCGGTTATCGACGATGCCGTTTCGACGGGTGAGCCGCAATGGCCGCAGAAACGGCGTGAAATCCGCGCGCCGCTATCAGCAATGTCGTCATAGGCCATCACCTCTCCAGATAAGTCGACTGCCTGTGCGGGCAGTATTGCGACCAGTGAGAACGCGGCCCCACTGGTCTTGCGACAATGGTTGCAATGACATGAGGCAATCGCCAATGGCAGGTTCCGCAGAACCACCTGGACCTGCCCGCACAGGCAGCATCCCCGACGCATGACATTCATTATCTGATTCTCCTCGTGGTTATCGGGACACGCGCCCCTTGGCGGTATGATCCGATACTCGTGCTACACACAAATTCGGTCTTCATCCTAGCCGGCCAACGATCTCAATGCGCGCACACAGGCGCAAGGTTGACCAGCACGAACGCGCAACGCGTAGCAATAGCAATGCGATATGCTTGTGGAATGTCGACCACATGAATACGTGTCGTGGGCTTCGCCAAAAAAATAAAAACAAGAACGAGGAGACAGCCATGGGTCATTTGTCGAGTGTTTCATCCGCTTCGTTTTCTTCGCATGACCGCTTGAAGTGCTGGAATCAGGTAGTCATGGATAAATTTCCGGGCTGCACTGTTGAGCACGAAGGCGATCATTTCGATGCCACCCTATGGCACCGTCCTCTAGGATCGCTAAACCTCATACGCGCACAAGCAAACCAATCCACCGTCTCGTGCAGAACGGGAAGCGGACGCGATGACCTGATAAAGCTGCACCTTCAGCACAGGGGATTTTCCGAGACCTGGCAACAGGGCACATGTACGTCCCTGGCAACCGGCGATCTGGCTTTGTGCGACACTCGGAGCCCTTTCTCGGTGAACGTATCGAACCGCAGTGATCTGCTGATGCTGGAGCTGCCGTCAACGATGCTGGACAAAACGGCACGGATGTCTCTTCATCCTGGTATGAGCGTGCCGAGCCAGCTACCTGCGGTGAAACGGTTGCGTCAATTCACCCTCTCGCTATTGCTTGAGTATCAGCATGGAGACGTCGACGCGGAGGAAGATGAGACGCTCGCACGGATACTGGTCGACCTGGCCAACTTGGCCCTTCGTGGAAATCATGATGCGGAGCGCAGGACTGTCGACAGTGAGTACAGACGGATAATCGAGTGGATCAACGCGAGGCTGACCGATCCGGCACTGAGCCCAGCTCTGATAGCGGCCGCAACAGGTTACCCGATGCGCACACTACAAAGTCTGTTTGCGCGCAACGGGACCACGCCAAGGGAGTATATCGTCCAGCGCCGACTAGACAGGGCAAAGGCTCTGCTGACCGATCCCGCCTGCACCCTGTCGGTCGGTGATGTCGCGTTCGAGGTGGGGTTTAATGATTCCAACTACTTCGCGAGAAGGTTCAGGCAATACTTCGGCAAAACGCCCAGCACCTCACGATACCGCTCTTGAGCGACGCCAGCATAATCGATGCCCTGGTTGCGGCGGACATCCTGCTGAGCCTTGCGTGACAATGGTTTCTCTGCCTTTCCCGACTCGCTCCCCACCCGCCTGCTGAACATGATCCCTGCATCGAAGCGGACACCGTCTGAGTGAACCCGCACCTGCTGCTTGACCCGGCCGTGCCGTTCGGTGACCTCAAGTCTTCGGGCATTGGTCGCGAGTTCGGCAGCGCCTTCATCGACAACTACACGAAGCTGCAATCAGTGATGATCCGCTGCTGGCCCGTGCTGCCAGAAAAGGGTCCATGACACCTCAATGGATCCATTAAATATTTTAAACCTGAAAATATTTGACAAGAAGCGATTAAATAACAACTAATGGATCCCATAAATAACAACAAACCGCCTTGGAGAATCTCCATGTACCCCAAGAACACCTGGTACGTCGCCTGTACGCTCGATGAAGTCTCCGACAAGCCACTAGGCCGTCAGATCTGTGGTGAAAAGATGGTTTTTTACCGCGGGCATGAAGGCCAGGTGTCGGCCGTCGAGGACTTCTGCCCTCATCGCGGCGCACCGCTGTCACTGGGATACGTCGAAAACGGCAACCTGGTGTGCGGCTATCACGGCCTGGTCATGGGCTGCGATGGCAAGACCGTGGAAATGCCGGGGCAGCGAGTCCGGGGATTCCCCTGCAACAAGACCTTCGCCGTGGTCGAGCGCTACGGTTTTATCTGGGTCTGGCCGGGCGAACAGGACAAGGCAGACCCGGCACTGATCCACCACCTGGAGTGGGCCGTGAACAATGAATGGGCTTACGGTGGCGGTCTGTTCCACATCAACTGCGACTATCGCCTGATGATCGACAACCTGATGGACCTGACCCACGAGACCTATGTGCATGCGTCCAGCATCGGCCAAAAGGAAATCGATGAGGTCGCCCCGATCACCACGGTCGAAGGCGACGAAGTGATCACCGCCCGTCACATGGAAAACATCATGGCGCCGCCCTTCTGGCGCATGGCCCTGCGCGGCAACAACCTGGCCGACGATGTGCCGGTGGACCGCTGGCAAATCTGCCGCTTCAGCCCACCCAGCCATGTGCTGATCGAAGTCGGTGTGGCCCATGCCGGCAAAGGCGGCTATCACGCCGATCCGCAGTTCAAGGCGTCGAGCATCGTCGTCGACTTCATCACCCCGGAAACCGAGACCTCGATCTGGTACTTCTGGGGCATGGCGCGCAACTTCAACCCGCAGAACGAAGCCCTTACCGCGAGCATCCGAGAGGGTCAGGGGAAGATTTTCAGCGAGGACCTGGAGATGCTCGAACGCCAGCAACAGAACCTGCTCGACCACCCCCTGCGCAACCTGCTCAAACTTAATATCGACGCTGGCGGCGTGCAGTCGCGTCGTGTCCTGGAGCGCCTGATCGCCCAGGAACAAGCCCCGCAGGAGTCACTGGCATGATCAACGTACGGGTGGTTTCGCGCCACAACGAAGCCCAGGACATCTGCAGCTACGAGTTGGCCAGTGTCGATGAGCGACCACTGCCGGCCTTCAGCGCCGGCGCCCATATCGATGTGCATCTGCCTGGCGGCCTGATCCGCCAATACTCCCTGTGCAACCACCCCGAAGAGCGCCATCGCTACCTGATCGGCGTGCTCAAGGACCCAACTTCCCGGGGTGGCTCGCTGGCCATGCACGAGCAGATCCACGCTGGCATGCACCTGCCGATCAGCGAACCGCGCAATCTGTTTCCATTGGTCCATGAGGCCAGGCGCAGTCTGCTCTTCGCCGGCGGCATCGGCATTACCCCGATCCTCTGCATGGCCGAACGCCTGGCGCACAGCGGCGCGGATTTCGAACTGCACTACTGCGCCCGTTCACGGGATCGCGCGGCCTTTGTCAAACGCCTGCAACACTCGCCGTTTGCCCACCGGGTGTTCCTGCATTTCGATCAGGAACCCGAGACGGCGCTGGACGCCGCCAAGGTCCTGGCCACGCCTGAACACGACGTGCATGTCTATGTGTGTGGCCCCGGTGGCTTTATGCAGCACGTGCTGGACACGGCCAAGACCAAGGGCTGGCAGGAGCCCTGCCTGCATCGCGAGTACTTCGCCGCCGCGCCCATCGATACCGGCACCGACGGCAGTTTCTCGATTCAGCTCGCCAGCAGCGGCCAACGCTTCGAGGTGCCAGCCGACAAGAGCGTGGTACAGGTGCTGCAAGACCAGGGCATCGAGATCGCGATCTCCTGCGAACAGGGCATTTGTGGCACCTGCCTGACGCGGGTTCTGGAGGGCGTGCCGGAGCATCGCGACCTGTTCCTCACCGAGGATGAACAAGCCGCCAACGACCAGTTTACCCCTTGCTGCTCGCGCGCGAAGACGCCGCTGCTGGTGCTCGACCTCTAGTGATCAGTCAATCAAGCCATGAGCGTCATAAAATGGATACGGCCCGGGATACTCACCCAACACCGCGTTATGGCTCACCAACGCCTGCACATGCCAGTGATGCAGCAGATACCCGGGCGGTTCCAGATTGAAATGCGCCGGGGCGTTCTCCTGCAGATCCAGCACGATTTGATGTGAGGTACCGGGGCACACGCAAATCAGGCTACCGCCGAAACGCCGCTGCATCGGCCGATGCAGGTGCCCGCACAACAAGCGCTCGACCTGCCGGTGACGGGCGATGAGCAGCTCCAGTGCCGCCGCGTTGATGAACGGTTCGCGGTCCATATGGCCAATGCCACTGATAAACGGCGGATGATGCAGGATCAATAGCGTCGGCGCATCGGGACGACGGGTCAGTTGTTCATCGAGCCAGCGTAACTGACTGTCCAGCAACTGACCGCCATGGGCACCGGGTATGCTCGTGTCCAGACCAATAAGGCGCAGCAGATGCTCCTCGACCACCCAATCCAGTGGTGCGCCGGCCACCGTCGGCAAGTAGCGGTGATCGGCAAATGCGGCCAACAAATGCTCCCGGTTGTCGTGGTTACCGGGCACCAGGTAGCAAGGCATATGCAGGCGTGCAAGCTCAGGGTGCAGCACGGCATATTCGTCAGGGCGACCGAAGTCCACCAGGTCGCCGCTGATCACCACAATATCCGGGCGCGGCCGGCTGGCGTTGAGGTGATCGACAGCGCGACGCAATGCACCAAGGGTATCGACCACACCATAGGTCAGCTTCTGACCGGCTTTAAGATGCAGATCGCTGATCTGCGCAACAACAAACGGATGGTTCAAAATACGGATCTCGGAAAACAGCGGCATCACGAATGCAGGGTGAACAACACCTGTGGTTCGATGGTCAAGGCAATCATCGCGCCGGCCCCGTAAATCACGCCATCGGTGCTGTCCACCAACAACGGCTGGGGCGCACCAACATCCACCAACAGACGGCTTTGGGCCCCTTGGAAAAACTGGCCGACAAGACGTCCGCGTAGTTGCCCCTGGCAGTCCATCACCCGCAAATGTTCGGGGCGGCAATACACCGTCGTGGGCAGATCGCGGCCATCCCAGGGCAATTCGCCGCCGCTGACTTTCAAGCCATGGGGGGAGCCCTCGATCACCGAAAAGGCATTGAGGTTGCCCACGAAACTGGCGACGAAAGCGTTGGCCGGCTGCTGATAGATTTCCCGCGGACTGGCCAATTGCGCGACGCGGCCCTGCTCCATCACCAGAATGCGATTCCCCAGCGCCATGGCTTCTCCCTGGTCGTGGGTGACGAACACGGCGGTGATTCCCAGGCTGCGCAACAGCTGATCCAACTCGCTGCGCAAGCGCTCACGCAACTGCGCATCCAGCGCCGCCAAGGGTTCGTCGAGTAGCAACAGCCGCGGCCGCGGGGCCAGGGCGCGGGCCAGGGCGACCCGCTGGCGCTGACCGCCGGACAACTCGTGAATGCTACGTTTGCCATGGTCATGCAGGCCGACCAGCTCCAGCAGCTCCGCGCAACGCTTGTTGCGTTCGCAGGGCGACATGCCGCGAATCTTCAGGCCGTAGATGATGTTGCCGGCCACATCCAGATTCGGAAACAAGGCGTAGTTCTGGAAGACCATGCCCACATTGCGGCGCTCGATCGGCAGCTGCGTGACATCGTTGTCGCCAAAAAATATCTGCCCCACATCCGGACGTTCCAGACCGGCAATCAGCCGCAGGGTGGTGGTTTTACCGCAGCCGGACGGGCCGAGAACCGCCAGGGTTTCTCCAGCCTCGATGCTCAGGTCCAGGTCATGCACGGCGACTGTGCCGTCAGCGAATGCCTTGCGGCACCCCTGTAGGCGAATGGTGGTTCCGCTCATCGATTTTCTCCACGGGAGAGACGCGCGCCGATGGCCTGCAACGCAATAAGCAGCGGTACGATCATCAGCAAAAATATGAGGGTGTAGGCACTGGCGACTTCCAGCCTGGCCGAGGCATAGCTGTCGGCCAGACCCACCGGCAATGTCTTGGTCATCGGCGTGTGGAGCATCCAGGTCAGGTTGAACTCACCCAACGACAGGGTGATCACCATCAACACGCCGGCGAGAACCCCCGCCCGGCAGTTGGGCAGCACCACACTGAAGAACCGCCGGATCGGCCCGGCGCCCAGGCTGGCCGCCGCCTCCTCGAGGACCGGCAGATGCTGGCGTTGCATCACCGCCATCACCGGACGCACCAGAAACGGCAGGGTAAACAGCACATGGCCGACCAGAATGAACAGCCAACTGCTGCGAAACCCGCCAAATTGACCATAGGTCAGCAACAATGCCAGCGCGCTGGCCAGACCGGGCATGGCGACCGGCAGCACCATCAGTTCCTCGAACGCGCGGCTGAAGCGATTGTTCATCCGGACCAACGCATAAGCCGCCGGCACGCCAACCACACAGACACATAGCGCACAGGCTAGCGCCAGTTGCAGGGAGAGCCAGACGGTCGGCGAGTAGGCCTGCCAGACTTGCACCAGCCAATCGAATGTCAGACCGCTGGATATTCCCTGGAAATAATTACGGGTCAACCCGGCCAGCAGCGACATCAGCACGGGCACCAGCATGAAGGCGCAAACCAGCATTGTGAAAACCAATTGCCCGACAAACAGCGTTGAGCGCTTCACAGGACCGCCCTCGATTCTTTGACCAACCGCCGGGTCAGCAACAGCGCAGTCCAGGTCACCACGCCCAGCACCACCGACAGCGCCGCGGCCACGGCGAAATTGGCGTAATTGGTGAACAGGTTATAGATCGCCACCGGAGTCACGTTCAGCCGAGTACCCAGGGTGAAGGCCGTGCCGAACGCGCCCATGGAGGTGGCAAAGCAGATCGCGCCACACGAGACCAATGCCGGCGCCAGACCGGGCACGATGACGTCGCAGACCACTCGCCAATGACCCGCCCCCAGTGAATGGGCGGCTTCTTCCAGGCTGCGATCCAGGCTTTCACAAGCCGCCATCACTGTGAGAATTACCCGCGGAATCGAGAAGTACAGGTAGCCGACAAACAATCCCGTCAGCGAGTAGGCAAAAATCCAGCGCTCACCCGCCAGCTCAAGGCCAAGGGTGGCGAACAACCCCTGGCGACCGCCCAGCATGATCACCAGGAAGCCGACCACCACGCCGGGAAACGCCAGCGGAAAGGTCAACAAGGCGACCAGTGCCGAACGGCCGAAGAAGCGCTGGCGAGTGAGAAACACGCCACTGATGCCGCCCACCAACAGCGCCGCAAGAGTCACCAAGAGGGCCAGCATGCAGGTTTGCGCCAGGCTGCCCAGGTATTGCGCGCTACCCAGCACCTGCCAATAGCCGCTGTCGCGACTTTGCCCACCCAGCACAATGAGGTGGGCCAGCGGCAATAACCAGAACGCTGCCAGCAGCGCTGCGGCCGGCGCCAACGCCCAGGCAGCGGTCGGCCGCAAGCGCGGCACAATGGCCGGCCTCGACTGAACGTCCGGCGTGATTCCTATCGAGGCCTTCACTTACTTGACCTCTTTCAGATAACGCGCGGAGAAGGCTTCCTGCACCGCTGCCATCTGTTCATAGTTGACCACGCCGGCCCGGGCGTAATCGCTGTCCGGCAGGAACTGCGCGGCGACATCCGCCTCTATCTGGGTCGCCCGCACCGGCCGCAGGTACGCCTTGGCCCACAGTGCCTGGCCTTGATCGGACAGGACGAAATCCAGGACCTTCTCGGCATTGGCCCGATGCGGGGCATTGCCTGCCATGCTCATCACATAAGGCACGCTGATGCTGCCTTCCTTGGGAATCACGAACGCGACGTTGGCGTGGTCCTTGTAGCGCGCCCGATAGGCATTGAAGTCGTAATCGACCAGAATCGGCAACTCGCCGGACAGTACCCGGGCATAAGCCGTCTGCTTGGGCACGATGGGGGCGTTTTTCGCCAGTTTCTGGAAGTAATCGATCGCCGGAGCAAAGTTTTCCAGGCTACCGCCCATGGCCTGGTTGATGGCCACCGCGGAGACATAACCGACAAAAGCACTGGACGGGTCGAGGTAGCCGACCATGCCTTTGTATTCCGGTTTGAGCAGATCGTTCCAGCCTTGCGGCACCGGCAAGCCACCCAATGCATCGACGTTGACCATGATGCCCAACGTGCCGGAGTGAATCGCAAACCAGTGACCTTCCGGGTCTTTCAAACCAGCGGGAATCTGCTCCCAACCCTTGGGTTTATAGGTGTCGACCACACCGGCCCTTTGCGCCTGCAAACCGAAGGTGACGCCGTAATACACCACGTCAGCCACCGGTGCGGCTTGTTCGGCGACCAGCTGCGCCAATGCCTGGCCTGAGTTCTTGTTGTCCAGAGGGACCTGCACGCCAGTGGTATCGGCAATCGCCTTGAGCTGCGTGGCCCAGTCCGCCCACTCCGGTGGGCAGTTGTAGCAAATGGCCGTTTCAGCGGCCTGGGCCAGGCTGACCGCGCCACAGAGCAGCAATGCCGCCAGGGTTTTATTGAAGCGGATCATCAAGTGTCTCCTCGTAGGGTCGAGTGCTTTCGCCCGGCCGGATATGGCAACTCAGGCAATGGGAAACCGCGGCGGCGCCTGCGATCTGCGCCAGCAACTGATCGATCACGGTATACGCCAGTGTCGCGATGGGTTGAACGACGCTGCACAGTGTCGGGTGCATCTGGGTACCCAGGGCGATGCCGTCAAAGCCAATGACCGACAGCTGCCGGGGCACGTGCCAGCCGTTGCGCCGCAGTTCGGCAATCAGGCTGATTGCCAGCAAATCGTTGGAACAGACCAGCGCACTGAGCGCTTGCGGACCGTGTAGAAACGGCTCGATAGCGGCGAAGTCAGCCTGGGTATGGGCGGGCATTTCGATCACCGGCAGGCGGTCGAGGCCGGCCTCACGCATCGCATCGCAATAACCGGAGTAACGCAGGCGAGCGCGGTCGGACTGCATGGCGGGGCCTGCGACCATGCCGATCCGCCCATGCCCCGCGTCCAGCAGATAACGGGTGGCAAGCGCCATGCCTGCGCGGTTGTCCACCGACACGCTGCTGTAGTCAGGATGATCGGGCTGGTGATAGGCCAGGACAAAAGGTGTGTCTTCGCTGACAAGGCTTTTCAGCACCCGGCTCCGATCAGCATCCGTGACCGTCAGGACCAGACCATCGACGCGCTGACGCAACAGTTCCTCGACCACCGCGCTTTCACGTTCGCTGCTGTAGCCAGTCGTTGCCAGCAACAGGTTGTAACCGCGTAAGCGCGCAGCGCGTTCCATCGCCTGGAATTGCTCGGCGAACACCGGGTTGAGCAGATTGGGAACCACGACCCCAATCAGTCTGGTGGTTTGCAGACGTAGTTGGCGGCCGAGACGATTGGGCCGAAAACCCAATTGCCGCGCGGCGGCGAATACTTGTTCGCGAGTGCTCGGGCGTACCACTTCAGGGGAGGAAAAGGCTCGCGCCGCGGTTGCCCGCGAAACACCAGCCAGCCGTGCTACCTCTTTCAAATCAGTCATGTTCGCTCGTTTGAGATCGATCTCATTGGCGATGACATTACTCAAGGAACATGGCGTTCCCGCGATCAAGAGATGACAATTCGATGTCAGACTTCCCTCGCCTACCTCGACTCAGTCCGAGGCCAAAGCTCAGGTTGCTATCAGTGGAGCCGGCAAAACTGGAATTACGAGCGCAGAATGACCTTCATCCGCTCGTCGGCTGCCGCCGAGCCGAAGATCTCGGCGTAGCGCAACGTGGCGTTGGCGTGCTCGCGCATGATGGCTTCGGCACGCGCGCCCTGGCGGTTGACCAACGCATCGAACACCGCATGGTGCTGCATATGGGCGTAGTTGAAGCGCCGATATTCGCGAAGCATGTCATGCCGATCCACCGCCAAGGCGGTTACCGAGGCGAACGGCAAGTGATCGTTGCGCGCCAGGGCGTCGGCGATGGCCGGGTTGTGGCTGCCTTCGACGATCACCTGGTGAAAACGCATATTGAGGTCGTGATAGAGCTCAAGGTCCTCAATGGTCACATAGCCCTTGTCGAACAACTGATCACCTTGCGCCAGGCACTGCTCAAGGGTCGTCCGGGCTTCGTCCGACAGTCCGCGCTCGGCGGTCTGGCGCGCCGCCAGGCCTTCGAGGACACCGCGCACTTCGACCGCACCGGCAATATCATCGGGGTTGACGCAACGCACCTGAAACCCGCGCCCGCCAAAACGCACCAGCAAGCCTTCCTGCTCCAGCGTACGGAACGCCATACGCACCGGCATCCGCGAGACGCCGAAAAGCTCCGCCGTGGGGTTCTCCATCAGCCGTTCGCCAGCCGCCAATTCGCCAGAGGCGATCATCTTGCGCAGCGCGACCAGCACCGTTTGACCGGGCTTACTCATCCAGGCGACTTCCAGAAAGGTGGGTCGCCATAGTAACGCAAGGTTTGCGCTGACTGCAGGGCGCTCTTTGCCGATCGGCCAACGACGCCCTGCTTCAGCCTGGATACACGGGATTTTCGATCAACAAGGCCATGCCCTGCCCGCCGCCGACACACGCAGCCGCGATGCCATAACGCAGATTGCCCTCACGCAACTGCCTGGCCAGGCTCAGCACCAGGCGCAAACCACTGGCAGCCAAGGGATGACCCAAGGCAATCGAACCACCGCGCCGATTGAGCCGGTCGCCGTCCAGTCCCAGCACCTGGGCCGCCTGCGCTTCGTTGATTTCCAGCAAGCCGATGTCGGCCAGGGCCAGCCCGCTGCGCTGCAGCAGCAACTGGATCGCCAGCGCCGGGATCCCTTGCGGCACGCCACTGTAAAGGCCGATATGGCGGGGCAGCAGATAGGCATCGAAACTGGCCTGGGCCATGGAGCCGGCGAGCACGCTGTCGACTGCTGCCGGATCGATGGCGGCGCGAGCCAGCACCTCGCGCCCGACCTTGATCCCCAGGTCGATCGGCGAGACCTCGGCCAAGGCCCCGCCGAGATCGACCCAAGGCGTGCGCAGAGCGTCGAAAACCGCCACATCGCGAAAGCTCGAATACTGTCCCACGCTGTTCACGGTTGAGGCCCGGCACGCAGGATGGAAGGCTCTTCGCCGCGATACAGCGCTTCGACCTTGTCGGCGCGCCACTGCAACACCGCACGCTGATTGATCGAGCCCTTGTCGGTGATTTCACCACGGTCTATGGAGGCAGGCTGATCGAGCAGCGCGATCCACTCCAGGCGGCTGGCATTACCGCTGGCGTCGCGGTTGAGCCGTTGCAACCAGTCGTTGAACCACAGGCGCACAGGCACGCTGGCCAGGACCTCGATGTCGCTGGCGTCCGGACTCAAACCGGCCAGACGTCGACATTCATACAAGCGGGGAAAGACCAGCGCCCCCAGGCACTCGCGATCCGGCGCGGCCACCACCAGGTCCTGGACATAGGGCGAACCTTCGAGCACCGCGCGATTGCGCAAGGGGCCGACGCTGACAAAGACCCCAGAGGACAACTTGAAGTCCTCGGCAATCCGCCCGTCGAACATCAGCCCCAGTTGTGGGTTCCGCGGATCCGCGAGCTTGAGGGCATCGCCGGAACAGTAGAAACCCTGCGCGTCGAAGACTTCGGCGGTCTGCTGCGGCGCGCGCCAGTAACCCGGCATGATGTGCGGCCCGCGAAAACGCCCCTCCAGCTTGCCATCCACCGGCACCAAACGCACTTCACAACCCGGGGCCGGCAAACCGATGTAACCGGCCATGGACAACGGCCCGGTGGTGAAGGTGCAGGACGGCGCCGCCTCGGTCATGCCGAGCCCGGCCATCATGCGAATACGTTCGCCACAGTGCGCTTCGGCAACCCGGTCCAGACGGTCCCAGACCCGCTGGGACAATCCGGCGGCGGCGAAAAAGAACAGCTTCATGCGGGAGAAGAAACGTTCACGCAACTCAGCGTCCTGCTCCAGGGCGCTGACCAGTTCCTCCCAGCCCTTGGGCACGGTCAGGTAGGCGGTGGGCGACACGTCCTTGAGGTTGCGCAATGTTTCGGCAAACCCCTGGACGGTGGGCTTGCCGTCGTCCAGGTAAAAGGTCCCGCCGTTGTACAACACGATGCCTACGTTGTGGCTACCGCCGAAGGTGTGATTCCACGGCAGCCAGTCCACCAGCACCGGCGGTTCTTCGCCGAACACCGGGAAGGTCTGCAACAGCATCTGCTGATTGGCGCAGAGCATGCGCTGGGTGGTCACCACCGCCTTGGGCAGCTTGGTGGACCCTGAGGTAAACAGAAACTTGGCGATGCTGTCGGGCCCGGTGGCGGCAAACGCGGCGTCGGCTTCGGCCGCGCCAGATTGTTGCAACAGGCTGGCAAAGCGTGTCTGCGGACGTCCCTTGATATCGCCTCGCACGCTGATCAACGGCGTATCGAGCGGCAACACCGCCTCGATCGCCCGCTGGAAAGCCGTGACGTCACTGACGAACACAAGCCCCGGCTGCAACAGATGGCAGACATGCCGCAGCTTGGCGAAATCCTGGGACAACAACGAATAGGCCGCAGAGATCGGGCAGTAGGGAATGCCGGCGTACATGGCGCCCAGGGCAATCTGCAAATGTTCGATATCGTTGCCCGAGAGGATCGCCAGCGGGCGCTCGGCCGAAAGACCATAAGGCAACAAGCCCTGGGCAATGGCACGGACACTGGCCAGCATCTCGGCGTAACTCACCCGCCGCCAGTCACCGCCGTCCTGGCGCGCCGCGACAAAGGTCTGTTGCGGGCGAACCTCGGCCCAATGCACCAGGCGATCGAGCAAGCGAGCAGGCAACTCGGCCAGGGGTTCGAGGGAGCGCATGGACAGGATGCCCTGCTCTTCGCGGACCTCGACCGCGGGATGACCGATGGACACTTGGCGATACAGCGGCGCATTGGCCTCGGCCTGGGGGGGTGATCTGAATTCGGAACTCACGTGCTTGTCCTCCATCAAGGCATGCCAGCGGTGCTCGGGGAAGCACTCCACCGTGGTATGGCAGCCGGTGACTGCAGTCTTGTTATTGTTATGTCCGCCCTGCACGCAGGCGGCGACAGGTGCTCAGATCGGGTAGTACCGCGGCCCACTCTGCAAGGTCACCCAGCGCAATTGGGTGAACTGCTCGATGGCCGCCTTGCCGCCAAAACTGCCATAGCCGCTGGACTTGACCCCGCCGAAGGGCATCTGCGCCTCGTCGTGAACGGTCGGGCCGTTGATATGACAGATGCCCGATTCGACCCGCTGGGCCAAGGCCAGGGCACGGCGGGTGTCACGGCCACGGCGGCATCTTCCAGGGTGGCGGCGGCAACTCGCGACACGACTGCGCCGGTCACCGGATGACATCGTTCGAAGGTTCGTCCGTCTCGAGCGGGGCACGACTGGCCGCCGATCAGCAAGGGCACGTCCAGCATGGTGATTCCTCTTTATTGTCTTTATCGGGAATACGTTCAAGCGGTATGAGCACGGTGTACAGCCGGATGCGCCGGCTGTACGTCACGTGTTTCAGCGTTTATACGCCTGCAGGCCGGGCTTGATGCTCTTGTCGTCGAGAAACTGCTTCATGCCCTGCTCGCGACCGCCTTCGGTGTCCAGCAAGCGCGACTGATCGAGCTTGGCGTACAGGTAATCCTCGTTCTGCTCCCAGGTCAGTTCGCGGCAGCGTTTGAAGCCATGCTTGGCGGCGCGCAGGACCACCGGGTTTTTCTCCAGCAGGTTGCGCGCCAGCGCCACGGTGACTTCACGCAGTTGCGCCAGCGGTACACTTTCGTTGACCAGCCCCATCTCGGCGGCTTTCTGTCCGCCAAAGGTCTTGCCGGTCATGATGTAGTACAGCGACTGGCGATGCCCCACCGTATCGGCCATGGCTTTGCTCACCAGGTTGCCCGGTGGGATACCCCAGTTGATTTCCGAAAGACCGAAGGTCGCTTCGTCGGCGCAGATCGCCAGGTCGCAAGCCACCAACGGGCTGAAGCCACCACCGAAGCACCAACCATTGACCATCGCAATGGTCGGTTTGGTGTACATGCGCAGCAGCTTCCATTGCCATTGC
Source organism: Pseudomonas sp. GW821-FHT04D07 (assembly GCF_059420225.1). Taxonomy (NCBI): domain Bacteria; kingdom Pseudomonadati; phylum Pseudomonadota; class Gammaproteobacteria; order Pseudomonadales; family Pseudomonadaceae; genus Pseudomonas; species Pseudomonas sp. GW821-FHT04D07. Next base: position 158,111 of record NZ_JBWKTH010000003.1, on the reverse strand, counting down.
GAGGCTTCGCGGCGGATTTTTTCCTGAAGGATCTCCGGGCCGGCGTCCACTTCGCGAAAGTACTCCTTGAGATCCATGCCGGCGGTCCAGGCCTCACCGGCACCGGTCAGCACCAGCACGCCGGCGGCAGGATCCTGCTCCAGGGTTTCCAGCACGTCGATCATTTCCCGGTTCAGGGTCGGACTCATGGCATTGCGTTTTTCCGGGCGATTGAGAATCACCCAGGCAATGCCTTCCTCGATTTCGACCTTGACGGTTGTCCAGCGACCTTCGTAATTGCTCATGGCGGGGCTCTCTTGTTCTGGGCCTGAAGATGAGTAGAAACTAAACCCGAGAATTAGTTATGTCAATTAATCATTAACAAAATTAACTTAGCTCAAGTAGCCCCTGGATTCCTTGTTACGTATGGGATTTCGCAAGAGAACATGGCTATCCCCGATCAATCACGGCAAACTAGATAGTCTTCTTAACCGCCAGCCTGAGGATCCATCCTGCAATGGCCAAGTCTTCCAAGATTGCCGTCGCCCCCGAGCCCCCTGCCGACAACGCCGAAACCCAGGCGCCACTGGATGCCGCCCTGGACGACCTGATCGGTTACGCCATGCGCCGGGCGCAGTTGAAGTTGTTCCAGAATCTGATTGAACGGCTCTCGACCCACGACTTGCGGCCGGCGCAGTTCTCGGCCCTGGCGATCATCGACCAGAGTCCCGGGCTGATGCAGGCCGACCTGGCCAAGGCATTGGCCATCGAGCCGCCCCAGGTGGTACCACTGCTGAACAAACTGGAAAGCCGAGCGCTGGCGGTGCGGGTGCGCTGCAAGCCGGACAAGCGTTCCTATGGGATTTTTCTCAGCAAGACCGGCGAGACCCTGCTCAAGGAGCTGAAACAGATCGCCGCCGAGAGCGATCTGGATTCCACCTCCGCCCTCGACAGTCAGGAACGCGAAGAACTGCTCAGGCTGCTGAAGAAGGTCTATCAGCAGTAGCCGCGGACGCCGCCGCACCCGCGCGGGGCTTCCAGCAGCGGTCCACTGAAGGTCAGGCCGAGTTTACTGACTCAAGGTGAAAACCCGGTTTATGACTGCGCATCCATCTCCTCCCAAACCGCCTCAGCCAGATGGAAGGTGGCATTGGCCGCGGGAATGCCGCAATAGATCGCGCTCTGCATCAACACTTCCTTGATCTCGTCGCGGCTCACACCATTGTTTTTCGCGGCGCGCAAGTGCAGGCGCAATTCCCCCTCGCGGTTCATGCCGATCAGCATGGCGATGGTGATCAGGCTGCGGGTGTGCCGTGGCAGCCCGGGACGGGTCCAGATATCGCCCCAGGCATGCCGGGTAATCATCTCCTGGAACTCGCCATTGAACGGGGTCAGTTTTTCAAGACTGCGATCCACATGGGCATCGCCGAGCACTTCGCGGCGTACTTTCATGCCGGCGTCATAACGTTGTTGTTCGTCCATTGCAGGGTCCTTGTCTAAGGTTTGAAGGCATGATGTTCGGCCACCGCACGCTGGACCCAGCGCTGTGACTGCCCCAGGTAATGGGCCGGATCCAGCAGACGATCCAGCGTCTCGGCGGACAGTTGCGCGGTCACGTGCGGTTCGGCACCGAGCACCTGTCGCAGGTGTTCGCCCTGCTCTACCGCACGGCGGCAGCATTGTTCAATCAGATGGTGCGCCGCATCACGGCCGATACGCTGGGACAAGGCGATGCTAACGGCCTCCGCCAGCACCAGCCCCTTGGTCAGCTCCAGGTTTTGCAACATGCGTCCGGCGTCGACTTCCAACCCGGGTACCACCTGCAAGGCCTGCTGCAGCGCGCCGGACACCAGGCAACAGAGCTCCGGCAAGGTTTCCCATTCGGCATGCCAGAGGCCGAGGCTGCGCTCATGTTCTTGCGGCATTGCGCTGAACATCGTCGCCACCAGGCCGGGCGCCCGGGTTGCCGCGCCGATCATGACCGCCGCGCCGACCGGGTTGCGCTTGTGCGGCATGGTCGAGGAACCGCCCTTGCCGGGCGCGGCCGGCTCGAAGACCTCGCCCGCTTCCGTCTGCATCAGCAAACTGAGATCGCGCCCGACTTTACCCAAGCTGCCAGCGATCATGCCCAGCAGGCTGGCGAACTCCACCAGCCGATCACGCTGGGTGTGCCAAGGCTGCTCGGGCAAGTGCAGATTCAATTCACCCGCCAGGGCTTCGGCCACCGCGAAAGCCTGCTCGCCCAGGGCAGCCAGGCTGCCGGAGGCGCCACCGAATTGCAGGCACAGCAAACGTGGTTTGATTTCAACGAGGCGCTGGCGATGACGCGTGACAGCGCCCAGCCAACTGGCGACTTTCATGCCCAAGGTCACGGGAGTCGCTTGTTGTAGCCAGGTGCGCCCGGCCAGCGGCGTGTTCGCGTAGCGCGTGGCCTGCTCGGCGAGCGCATCGGCCAAACGCGCCAGATCGCGCTCCAACAGCTCGATGGCTGAACGCAGTTGCAGTATCAGGCCACTGTCCATCACGTCCTGACTGGTGGCGCCCATATGCACGTAGCGTTCAGCGGTTGGGTTAGCCACGGCAAGCTTTTTACCCAGCGCCTTGACCAACGGAATTGCCGAATTACCGGCATTGCCGACGGCGACGGCCAACTCATCAACGTCGAACAATGGCGCGCGACAGGCGGCTTCGATATCGCCAACCACCTCCTGGGGAATCAGCCCTACACTGGCTTCGGCGCGCGCCAGGGCGGCTTCGAAATCGAGCATGCCTTGCAGCCGGCCTTGATCGGAAAAAATGGCCCGCATCGCCGGCTGGGTGAAATAGGCATCGAAAAGTTGATTCGTCGGTCTGTTCAAACCACAGCTCCAGGATTCATGAAAATCAGTGAGGGGCTCTCAGGTAGCATCCGCATGGCTGACCAGTCCTTTGATCAGCACCGCGAGGGTCGCCAACGCCGCCGGTACCACCAGGGCGGTCAACACCTGCTCGAAGTTCCAGCCCAGGCCCAATAATGTCGCCCCGGCCCAGGCCCCAAGAATCGCGCCGAAACGACCAATGCCGAGCATCCACGACACGCCAGTGGCACGGCCCTGGGTGGGGTAGAAGCGCGCGGCCAGCGAGGGCATCGCCGATTGCGCGCCGTTGATGCACATGCCGGCCAACAGCACCAAGGCGGCCAATACACCGACATGGCCCAGGCTCTGTCCCACCAGCCAGGCGAATACGCCAGCCAACAGGTAGGCAATGCCGATGACCTTGTGCGGATTGAATTTGTCCATCGCCCAACCCACGCCCACCGCGCTGAGCACACCGCCAAACTGAAACAGCGCACCGATAAAGGCCGATTGCTCCATGCTTGCGCCGCTGTCACGCATCAGGGTCGGCAACCAGCTGGTCAGCAGGTAGACGATTACCAGCCCCATGAAATAGGTCAGCCACAGCAACAAGGTCCCAGCGCTATAGCTAGCGGAGAAAATCACCTTCAACACGTTGCGGCTCCGCACCACCGCCTGTTCCGGCACGCTGAAGCCGGTGGCCGCCGCGACGTCCAGCGGCGCGATCGGTGCCAGCACCTGGCGAATCCGCTCCACGCCGCGATTGCGCACCACCAGAAAGCGAGCCGACTCCGGCAACCGGAACAACAGCACCACGGCCAGTACCAGGGGCAAAATCCCGCCGAGCATCAGCAGGCTGTGCCAACCCAGTAGCGGGATCAACTTCGCCGACACGAACCCGCCGCAGGCCATGCCCAGATTGAAGCCGCAGAACATGCTGGTCACCAGTAACGACTTCAGGCGTTCCGGGGTGTATTCGGACAGCAGCGTGGTGGCATTGGGCATCGCTGCCCCGAGGCCCAGGCCGGTCAGCAAGCGCAAGGCCAGCAATTGATCGATATTGCTGCTGTAGGCTGAGAGCAGACTGAACACGCCAAACAGAAACACCGCCACCACCAGCACCACCTTGCGCCCGAAACGGTCGGCCAAGGGGCCGGAACCCAGGGCGCCGAAGACCATGCCGATCAGTGCCGCGCTCATGACCGGGCCCAGACTGGCGCGATCGATGCCCCAGTCCTGGCTCAAGGCAGGAGCGATAAAACCCATCGCCGCCGTGTCCAGGCCGTCGAGAAATACGATCAGAAAACACAGCAGCACCACCCGCCATTGATAGCGGGACAGTGGCTTGGTATTGATCAACACCTGAACATCAAGCGTGCCCATCACAGGCACAGGGGCTAATAACGACATACAGACATTTCCTTCTTATTATTATCGGGTCGCTTGCCTCGGCAAACGCCATACCACTGCACGCACACCGCGACCTCAGAAGTCGAAGAACACCGTTTCCGCATCACCCTGGACATGAATGTCAAAACGATAGGCCAGCTTGCCGTCGACCGTGCAGCGCCGGGCAATCAGGGTTTCACGGCGTTGCGGCTGTTCGATCAGATTCAATACCGGATCGAGTGCATTGGCCTGGGCCTCGTCGTCGAAGTACAGGCGGGTCTGCAAGTGGATATTGATGCCCCGGGCAAACAGCGAAACATTGATATGGGCCGCCATGGGCACACCCGCGGCGTTGTTCAGCGTGCCGGGCTTGATGGTTTTCAGCGTCCACTCGCCGACATCCGTGGTCGCGGTCCGGCCAAAGCTGTTGAAGGGCTTTTCCAGATCGTAGTCGCTGTCGTAGACGCCTTCGTGGTTGGCCTGCCAGAACTCCAGGAACGAGTCGCGAATCAAATGGCCATTGCCGTCGTAGACGTGCCCCATCAGCACGATATGCTCGCCCGGCGCCCCGGGTTTGGCCATTTCGTTCCAGATTTCCTGCTCGCGGGGCGGATTGCCCGCCGCCTCCAGCGCCAGGCCGATATGCACGTAAGGACCGGCGGTTTGCGAAGGGGTTTCAGGCAAAAGTTGAACGGGCATGGGCGTGCCTCCTCAGCAGTTTTCGAAGTGGGTCTTGCGCTGGCCGCGCAGAACGATGTCAAAGCGATAAGCCAGGCAATCCATGGGATTGGCCAGGCTCATATCGAGCCGGGCAATCAGGCTCTGCACCGCGTCCGGATTGGCGATCGACTTGACGATCGGGCACATCGGGATAAGCGGGTCGCCTTCGAAATACAGCTGGGTGATCAAGCGCGTGGCAATCGACGGGCCACTGATGGAGAAGTGGATATGCGCCGGACGCCAGTCGTTGGGACCATTGCGCCACGGGTACGGGCCGGGTTTGACCGTGCGGAAACTGTAGTTGCCGTCACGGTCGGTCAAGGCCCGGCCGACGCCGCCGAAATTCGGGTCGATGGGTGCCAGATAGCTGTCTTTCTTGTGCCGGTAGCGACCACCGGCATTGGCTTGCCACATTTCCACCAGGGTATGCGGGATCGGCTTGCCGTACTGGTCACAGACCCGCCCGGCAACGATGATGCGCTCGCCGATGGGCAGGCCGCCCTGGTTGAAGTTCAGCAGCAGATCGTTATCGTGCCGCCCCCTCTTCAGGTGGGAAAAATCCGGGCCGCTGGTTTCCGACAGAGATTGGGGAATGCTCACCAGGGCCTGGCGCGGGGAGCGCAGGATCGAGGTCTTGTAGTCAGGCGTCAGGGCTTTGGGGTGCCAATTGCGGTCACGAATGACGAAGCGGCTGTTGTCCGCATCAGACATACCGGTCTCCTTATTGTTAGAGGTAAAGCTGCATGGCTAGCAGTCTGTACCTCAGTCTCCCCGGATAGAGCGCCCTGCAAAACTGAAAAAACCGACCCTATCCATATCCAAATGGTTATGGATAACGACCCTCGCGGTATGCCTGTCCCACCTCGCGCAGCACCTCCACACACCATTGCGCCGCCAGCGGCATCGGCAGCGCCGGATTGCTGCACAGTCCCACCGAGCCACCCGGTTCGCGAATGCCCAACTCCAGCTCCACCAACTCCCCTCGCCCCAGGTCCTGCCTGACCGCATCGAAAGGCGCGACCCAGATTGCCTGGCTGCATTGCACGTAACGCCGGCTCAGGGTCAATGACAGAGTTTCCAGGCGCTGGCGCGGGGGACTGATGCCGTGCTGCACAAACAGGCTGTCGGCGAACTGGCGAATCGTCGTCCCTGCCAGCGGCAATACCAACGGATAGTCTTCGAGGTTTTTATGCGCCAGTGGATCGGCCAACAGCGGATGGCCGCTGCGCACCACCAGGGTCATGGATTCGCTATACAGATGCTCGAACGCCAGCCCGAGGATCTGCGGGCTGTCCGTCATGCGTCCGACCACCAGATCCAGCTCTCCCACCCGCAGTTGCGACAACAGGTACGCACTCGGCCCGGTGACCACACTGACCACCAATGCGGGATGCCGGGCGTGCAAACGGCAGACAACCTCGGGCACCAGTACGCTTTCCACGGTCGACAGCACACCGAGTCTCGCGCTGATCGGCTCGTGCTCGCCGGAACGCAGGCTATTGACCCCTTCACGCAGCGCCTGGACGCTGGGGCCGGCGTAACGCAGAAAGGCTACCCCGGCCTCGGTCAGCGCCGCGCCGCTTTTGCTGCGCACGAACAAGCTGGCGGCCAGCAAGGTTTCCAGCTCCTTGAGGGTCTTGGAGAGTGCCGGCTGGCTGATCGCCAGTTTGTCTGCGGCACGCGCCAGGCTGCCCTGACGCGCCACCTCGAGAAAGCACACCAGATGACGAAATTTGATTCGGGTATCGATATTCACCGCAGTTCGCTGCCTTCGGGGTCTGGTCTGGCATCCGCTAACGCTGGATCCGGAATTGTTTCGGTGACTGCCCCGTGCCGCGCTTGAAAAAGCGCGAGAAGTAGGCCGGTTCGGAAAAACCCAGGCGGTCCGACACCTGGTTGATGGTCATGGCGGTGTAGACCAGATCGCGCTTGGCTTCCAGCAGCAGTCGCTGGTTGATCATCTGCAAGGCCGATTGCCCACAGAGGCGTCGGCACAGGGCATTGAGGTGCGCCGTGCTGATCCCCAGCGTCGCCGCATAGTGCTCGATGGGCAGATGCTCGCGAAAGCGCAGTTCCAATGTCCGGGTGAACAGCTGTAAATGCTCGCGACCACGCTCAAGCGGCAGCGCGTCCGGCGGCGAGCGTTCCAGACTACGGCGACTGAGCCAGATGGACAGCACCGTGATCAACGATTGCAGCATCGGATCACGGCCGGGCTGATGTTGGCTGTATTCCCGAGTGATGGCTGAAAACAGCGTGTCCAGATACGGATGCGCGGAGCCGATCAGGTAACAGGCCGCCGTGGTCAACACCGGACTGTTGAGCGAAGCGCCGAGCTGTTCGGCCAGGGGCTGCGCCAGACTGAGCACGTGGCCTTGAATATCCAGGGAGAACTTGAAGGTGTGCACGCTCAACGCCGGCACGACTTGCAACGAGGGCGAATCAATGTGCTGGATCTCGTCTTCGACTTGCAGCGTCGCCCGTCCCGCCTGCACATACAGAAGCTGCACCAGGTCGCTGTGTCGATGGGGTTTTATTTCCCAGCCGTGCAGTTGGCTACGCTCGGGGATCGACTCGCAATGAATCAGGTCGGGCGTCGGCCAGGCGCGGGTCTCGCCATAGAGTTTGAACACCGGAACAGGCATAGCCAATGATTTCGACATCTCCCGCCCCTTGCGACGATCCACGGAAAGTCCATGGAATGCGTCGGATATTGCCTTCATATCCACGCTTTAGCCACTAAAAATACAGGAGACAAAAACAACAGTGCCCGGTAAGGCCTCACGGCTTCAACGGCACCCAACAGGACACTCCCCATGAAAACCCAAGTCGCTATCATCGGCTGCGGCCCGTCCGGCCTTTTGCTCGGTCAACTGCTGCATCGCGCGGGCATCGACAACATCATCGTCGAACGCAAGAACCCCGAATATATCCTCTCGCGCATTCGCGCCGGTGTACTGGAACAAGGCCTGGTCGAGTTGTTGCGCGAAGCCGGTGTCAGCGAGCGCATGGACGCCGAAGGCCTGGTGCACGAAGGCTTCGAACTGGCCTTCGACGGACGCTGTGAACGCATCGACCTCAAGGCACTGACCGACGGTAGAACGGTCATGGTCTACGGCCAGACCGAAGTCACCCGTGACTTGATGGAGGCCCGCGCCACCGTGGGTGCCATGACCTTTTATGACGCCGAAAATGTGCAGCCCCACGGCATGCAAAGCGACAGTCCTTACGTGACCTTCGAGCATCACGGCGAGACCGTCCGCCTGGACTGCGACTACATTGCCGGCTGTGACGGCTTTCACGGTGTCTCCCGACAATCGATACCGCCAGAGACGCTGAAGACTTTTGAACGGGTTTATCCCTTTGGCTGGTTGGGGATTCTGGCCGACACCCCGCCGGTCAACCATGAGCTGATCTACTCCAACCATGAGCGTGGCTTCGCCCTGTGCAGCATGCGCTCGCCGACACGGACCCGTTATTACCTGCAAGTGGGTGCAGAGGAAAAGGTCGAGGACTGGTCGGACGAACGTTTCTGGGAAGAGCTCAAGTGCCGCTTGCCGGCCACTATCGCCGCGCAACTGGTCACCGGGCCCTCGATTGAAAAGAGCATCGCCCCCTTGCGCAGTTTTGTCGTCGAGCCCATGCAATATGGTCGCCTGTTCCTGCTCGGCGATGCGGCCCATATCGTGCCACCCACCGGCGCCAAAGGCCTGAACCTGGCGGCGAGCGATGTCAGCACGCTGTACCGCATCCTGCTCAAGGTTTATCGCGAAGGGCGTACCGACCTGCTGGAACGGTACTCGTCAATCTGCCTGCGCCGGGTCTGGAAAGCCGAGCGTTTCTCCTGGTGGATGACCTCGATCCTCCACCGTTTTCCCGGGACCGACACTTTCAGCCAGCGTCTCCAGAAGAGCGAACTCGATTACTTCACAGGCTCGGCCGCCGGACGCAAGACGATTGCGGAAAACTATGTCGGGCTGCCGTATGAAGCCATCGAGGCGATCAAAAGTTCGCCGGCGTGTTCGCGCTGACGATCTCGGCTTCATCCTGGCCGATGTTGCGAAAGCTATGGGGCAGCGTCGTCGGGAAGTAATACCCGTCCCCCGCCGTCAGCACGCTGATCTGGCCGTCCACAGTCAACTCGATAGTGCCGCGGGTGACCAACCCGCACTCCTCGCCTTCGGCATGCACGATCGGTTCTGCACCTGAACCAGCCCCGGGAGCGTACTGCTCGCGCAACATTCGCATTTGCCGGCCAGATACCGGGGCGCCGACCAGCAGCAGCCTCAGTCCATCACGGCCCAAATCAGGTTGTTCATTGGCGCGAAAGATATAGCGTTGCTCCTTCACCGGCTGATCGAAAGAGAAGAAGTCCGCCAGGGTCATGGGAAACCCTTCGAGGAGTTTTTTCAACGAACTGACAGAGGGGCTGACGCGGTTCAATTCGATCAACGAAATCGTTCCATTGGCCAGACCGCTGCGCCTGGCCAGCTCCCGCTGGGATATTTTGTAACTTTCTCGCACAAGCTTGAGTCGTGAACCCGTATCCATGACAGCCCTATTTAGAACCTGAGGATTGCGAGGGATGGCCAGCAGGTGCCGTACGAAAAAGTTTCCGCGCCCTCAAATGTGTCAGCTGATTAGATCATGTTTGAGCAAGGGTGCCCATGCCGAATACGGGGTCCTGCCTGTCTTGAGTATTCGCTCAATAAATTGCGGCGTTGGCGCCCTGCTGATACTCGCGAGGCGTACAACCGAACTCACGACGAAACACGGTGTGCAGGTATTGAGCCGATTTGAAACCGCAATTCTGGGCGATGTCGGCAATCGCCGAATCGGTGTTTTCCAGTCCGTTGGCCGCCGCTGCCAGTTTGAAGCGCAGGATCTCGTCGTGCACGCTGCAGCCGCGCACCTTGCGAAAGTGTGATTCCAGCGATGAGCGCGACACCCCCACATACCCCGCCACCTGCGCGGTCTTGATGCCCTGGCAGGCGTATTGGCGGATGAACAGCAATGCTTGCATGACGTAGGGATCGCCCAACGGTTGATGCAGACTCGAGGCCTGCACATTGATCGCATCAGGGGCTATCAGTATCTGCGTGCCCGTGGACGGCATACCGTGGAGCATCTGGTGGAGCAGGCGCGCGGCGGTCCAGCCCATGGTTTCAGTGCCTTGAACCACTGAACTCAGCGGCACCCTGGTCAGGCTGCGAGTCAGCGGGTCGTTGTCGATGCCGATCAACGCCACCTGCTCCGGCACGGCGATCCCGGCGGTCAGGCAGGCTTGCAGCAACTGCCGGGCGCGGGCGTCACTGACAGCGATGATGCCGATGGGTTTGGGCAGGCTTTGCAACCAGGCAATCTGCTGTTCGACGGCGCTGTCCCAGAGCGGCGCGCTGGTGCCCATGCCGCGATAGACCTCGGCGTGCAAGCCATCGCGCCGCAGCAGCCGGCGAAAGGCTTTTTCCCGCTCCTGCGCCCAGCGATTGGCCTGAGCTTCAGGCAGGCTGAAGCAGGCAAACCGCGTCAACCCGGCCTCGATCAGGTGCTCGTACGCCAACTTCATCAACGCATGATTGTCAGTAGCAACATAGGGAATGCCTTTCGGATAGGCGCGCTCGTCCTGATAGGACCCGCCCACCGCCACTACCGGCAACTTGATCGCGGCCAGCGCCTCGCCGATCAGCGGGTCGTCGAAGTCGGCAATGATCCCATCACCCTGCCAGCGCTCGATCCCCTTCAACCGACAGAGAAAATCCTCTTCAAGAAACAAGTCCCAGGACGCGCGCGTGCTGCTCAGGTAGTTACCGATGCCACTGATGATGCCGCGATCGTAGATCTTGCCGCCGTTGAACAACAGCGCAATGCGGTGAACGGGCGGGACGCTCTTCATTATTTTTACACTGAGCCGGTAAACACAGAGGCGATCAACACAGACTAGGCGCCGGAACGACGAATCTCAATACGCAAAATCGAACTGCGTGTTGGTCATTTTCATAATCAGCAGCCACAAGGCCGTTGCTAGTATCGGGACACAGCCAAGAACAACAAGGAAATTGCCCATGCCTTTCTTCCCCGCTGTCGACAAGATTCGCTACGAAGGTCCCACCAGCGACTCGCCCCTTGCTTTCCGACATTACGACGCCAACAAGCTCATCCTCGGCAAACCCATGCGTGAGCACCTGCGCATGGCGGCCTGCTACTGGCACACCTTTGTCTGGCCGGGGGCCGATATGTTCGGTGTCGGCACCTTCAAGCGCCCCTGGCAGCACGCCGGGGATCCGATGGAGCTGGCCATCGGCAAGGCCGAAGCGGCCTTCGAGTTCTTCTCCAAACTGGGCATCGACTACTACAGCTTCCACGACACGGATGTCGCCCCGGAAGGCAACTCGTTGAAAGAGTACCGCAACCACTTCGCGCAGATGATCGACCACCTGGAGCGCCATCAGGAGCAAACCGGGATCAAGCTGCTGTGGGGGACCGCCAACTGTTTCAGCCACCCACGCTTTGCCGCGGGCGCCGCCAGCAACCCGGACCCGGAAGTGTTCGCCTGCGCCGCCGCCCAGGTCTTCAGCGCCATGAACGCGACCCAACGCCTCAAAGGGGCCAACTACGTCCTCTGGGGCGGCCGTGAAGGTTACGAAACTCTGCTCAATACCGATCTGAAACGCGAGCGCGAACAATTGGGCCGCTTCATGCGCATGGTGGTCGAGCACAAGCACAAGATCGGTTTCAAAGGTGACCTGCTGATCGAACCCAAGCCCCAGGAACCGACCAAGCACCAATATGATTACGACAGCGCCACGGTCTTCGGTTTCCTGCATCAGTTCGGCCTGGAAAACGAGATCAAGGTCAATATCGAGGCCAACCACGCGACCCTGGCCGGGCACAGCTTCCATCACGAGATCGCCACGGCGGTCTCGTTGGGGATCTTCGGCAGCATCGACGCCAATCGCGGCGATCCGCAGAACGGCTGGGACACCGACCAGTTCCCCAACAGCGTCGAGGAGATGACCCTGGCCACCTACGAAATCCTCAAGGCCGGTGGGTTCACCCATGGCGGGTTCAACTTCGACTCCAAAGTCCGTCGCCAGAGTCTGGACGAGGTTGATCTGTTCCACGGCCATGTCGCCGCCATGGATGTTCTCGCCCTGGCTCTGGAGCGCGCGGCGGCCATGCTGCAGAACGACCCACTCCAGCCATTCAAGGATCAACGCTACGCCGGCTGGCGGCAGCCGTTCGGGCAGGCGCTGCTGGCGGGTGACTTCAGCCTCGGATCGCTGGCCGAACATGCCTTCGCCAACGAACTGAATCCGCGGGCGGTCAGCGGTCGGCAGGAGATGCTCGAAGGCCTGGTGAATCGGTTTATCTACCCCTGACAGCAGGTAAACCTTGGCGGCGTTGTGACATTCTCGCGACAAATCCATGCTCGCGGCGTCCGGCGACGCTCTACAGTTCCACCGGCAGCTTATTCATCGTCAGGCAGTGTCTTTCAAACAACAATAAAAGGACGCACCATCATGAACACACTAAAACGCACGCTGCTCGCCAGCGCTCTTGCCCTGCTCTCGCTACCGGTCATGGCCGATGCCGCCCACCCGAAGATCGGCTTCTCCATCGATGATCTGCGTCTGGAACGCTGGTCACGAGACCGTGATTACTTCGTCGCGGCGGCGGAAAAAATGGACGCCAAAGTCTTCGTACAATCGGCCGATGCCAACGAGCAGAAGCAGATTTCGCAGATTGAAAACCTCATTTCCCGTGGCGTCGATGTGATCGTCATCGTGCCATTCAACGCCACCGTGCTGACCAACGCCGTCGCCGAAGCCAAGAAGGCCGGGATCAAGGTGGTGTCCTATGACCGACTGATCCTCAACGCCGATATAGACGCCTACATTTCCTTCGATAACGAAAAGGTCGGCGAGATGCAGGCCAGCGGCGTGTTGAAAGCGGCCCCCAAGGGCAACTATTTCCTGCTCGGTGGCGCCCCCACGGACAACAACGCCAAGGTCCTGCGCGAAGGTCAAATGAAAGTGCTGCAACCGGCCATCGACAAGGGTGACGTCAAGATTGTCGGCCAGCAGTGGGTGAAGGAATGGAACGCCACCGAAGCCCTGAGCATTGTTGAAAATGCCCTGACCCGGAACAACAACAAAATCGATGGCATCGTCGCCTCCAACGACGCCACCGCCGGGGGCGCGATCCAGGCACTGGCCGCGCAGCAAATGGCCGGAAAGGTACCGATCTCGGGTCAGGACGCAGACCTGGCAGCGGTCAAGCGGGTGATCGAGGGCACCCAGACCATGACCGTCTACAAGCCGCTGAAACTGATCGCTTCGCAAGCCGCCAAGCTCTCGGTGCAACTGGCGCGTAACGAGAAACCCACCTACAGCTCGCAATACGACAACGGCAGCAAAAAAGTCGACACCATCCTCCTCACCCCGACCCCGTTGACCAAGGACAACATCGACCTGCTGGAAAAGGACGGGTTTTATACCAAGGCGCAGATTGCCGGACAGTGACCCATCGAGCTGTACAGTGAGTACCGCGCCATGTCCGACTATCTGCTGCAAATGAACGGCATCGTCAAAACCTTTGGCGGTGTCAAAGCACTCAATGGCATCGACCTCAAGGTCAAGCCTGGTGAATGCGTCGGCCTGTGCGGCGAGAACGGTGCCGGCAAGTCGACGCTGATGAAAGTCCTGTCGGCGGTCTACCCCCATGGCACCTGGGACGGGGAGATTCTCTGGGACGGTCAGCCGCTCAAGGCGCAATCCATCCGCGAAACCGAAGCCGCCGGGATCGTCATCATTCACCAGGAACTGACCCTGGTCCCCGATCTGTCAGTGGCTGAAAACATCTTCATGGGGCACGAACTGACGCTGCCCGGCGGGCGCATGAACTACCCGGCGATGATCCGTCGTGCCGAAGGCCTGATGCGTGAGCTCAAAGTCCCGGACATGAACGTATCGCTAGCGGTTTCACAGTACGGCGGTGGCTACCAGCAACTGGTGGAGATCGCCAAGGCGCTGAACAAGCAAGCGCGCCTGCTGATCCTCGATGAGCCCTCATCGGCGCTGACCCGTTCGGAAATCGAGGTGCTGCTGGACATCATTCGCGACCTCAAGGCCAAGGGCGTTGCGTGCGTCTATATCTCTCACAAGCTGGATGAAGTGGCCGCCGTGTGCGACACCATTTCGGTGATCCGCGATGGCAAACACATCGCCACTTCCGCCATGGCGGACATGGACATCCCGAAAATCATCACCCAGATGGTCGGACGGGAAATGAGCAACCTCTACCCCACCGAACCCCATGACATCGGCGAGGTGATTTTCGAGGCGCGCCATATCACCTGCTACGACGTCGACAACCCCAAGCGCAAACGGGTCGACGATATTTCGTTCGTCCTCAAACGCGGGGAAATCCTCGGTATCGCCGGGTTGGTCGGCGCCGGGCGCACGGAGCTGGTGTCGGCGCTGTTTGGCGCCTATCCCGGCCGCCATGAGGGGGAAGTATGGCTGGACGGTCGACCGATCGATACACGCACGCCCCTCAAGTCGATCCGCGCCGGTCTGTGCATGGTCCCTGAAGACCGCAAGCGCCAAGGCATCATTCCGGATCTGGGAGTCGGCCACAACATCACCCTGGCCGTCCTGGACAACTATTCAAAAATGACCCGCATCGACGCCGAAGCCGAATTGGCCAGCATCGGCAAGGAAATCTCGCGCATGCACCTCAAGACCGCGAGCCCGTTCCTGCCGATCACCAGTCTCTCCGGCGGCAATCAGCAAAAAGCCGTGCTGGCGAAGATGCTCCTGACCAAACCCCGCGTGCTGATTCTCGATGAGCCCACCCGCGGGGTCGATGTAGGCGCCAAATATGAGATCTACAAGCTGATGGGCGCGCTGGCGGCTGAAGGCGTGTCGATCATCATGGTGTCCTCGGAGCTGGCCGAAGTGCTGGGCGTTTCCAACCGCGTATTGGTGATAGGCGAAGGCCAGCTGCGCGGCGACTTCATCAACCACGAACTCACCCAGGAACAGGTGCTCACCGCCGCGCTCAGGCATCCCGACGACCATCACAATAATGCTCGGAAGACCGCGTAGATGATTCAGCTCAAAGCATTCTTCACCCGCTACAAAATGCTCGCCCTGGTGATCGCGGTGGCGATTATCTGGCTGTTCTTCAGTTGGCAAACCGATGGCGGGTTTCTGACCCCGCGCAACCTCTCCAACCTGCTGCGGCAGATGTCCATCACCGGGATTCTCGCCTGCGGCATGGTACTGGTGATCATCAGCGGCGAGATCGATTTGTCAGTAGGTTCATTGCTTGGCCTGCTGGGTGGCCTGGCGGCGATTCTCGATGTGATCTATCACCTACCGCTGTTGGCAAATCTGGGCATGGTGGCCCTGTGCGGATTACTGATTGGCTTGGCAAACGGTTTTATGACCGCCTACCTGCGCATCCCGTCTTTCATTGTCGGCCTGGGCGGGATGTTGGCGTTCCGCGGCATTCTGCTGGGGATTACCGGCGGCACCACCATTGCCCCTGTGTCTCCGCCACTGGTCTACATCGGCCAGGGCTATTTGCCGCACACGATAGGAGCAGGGCTCGGCGTACTGCTGTTCGCCTTGACACTTTTCCTGACCTGGAAACAGCGCCGCAATCGTGCCCTCCATGGCCTGGCTGCCCACTCACGGGTGCGTGACGTGTTGCGCGTGGTGTTGATCGGCGCGGTGCTGGCCGGCTTCGTCCAGACCCTGAACAGCTACGACGGCATTCCGGTTCCGGTGCTGCTTCTGCTGATTCTGCTTGGCGTGTTCAGCTACGTGACCAGTCAGACCGTGTTCGGACGACGCATCTATTCGGTGGGCAGCAACATGGAAGCCACGCGCCTCTCTGGTATCAACGTACAGGCTGTGAAACTGTGGATCTTCGGCGTCATGGGCGTGATGTGCGCCCTCGCCGGCGTGGTCAACACCGCGCGCCTGGCCGCGGGCTCACCCTCGGCCGGAAACATGGGCGAACTCGACGCTATCGCTGCCTGTTTCATTGGCGGCACCTCCATGCGCGGTGGTTCTGGCACCGTTTACGGTGCCCTCCTCGGCGCGCTGGTCATCACCAGCCTGGACAACGGCATGTCCATGCTCGACGTCGACAGCTACTGGCAGATGATTGTCAAAGGCAGCATCCTGGTACTGGCCGTGTGGGTGGATGTGAGCACCCGGACCGGACGCCGCTGATCTGCGGGGAACGCGTCCGAATCAACTGAATCGGACGCTTGCCGCTATTGGACGAGGTAATCCACCTGATGTCTGGCGATCCGTGAGTTGCCCAGCTCATTGCGCACCCTCAAGTGCTCAGGGTGCGTGGCATAGGCCGCCAGCGCTTCAGCGGACGCGAACTCGGTATAGAGCACGACGTCGCAGGCATAATCGATCCGGCTGATATCGACGCCGACCTCGATCTTCAGCAGCCCCGGAATCAATCCGGCCAACCCTTCGAAGCGTTCCTTGAGAAACTGGCACGCCTGGCGGTTGCTCTCCGGCGTCTCCCCCGCAAGGTTCCACATCACAATATGTTTGATCATCGCGGTCTCCGTGCGGTGTCATCCCGGCCTGACATATCAACCCTTGCTTTTCTGATAGACATCTACGAATACCGCTGCGAGCAGCACAGCGCCCTTGATCATTTGTTGGTAGTCAATGCCGATGCCCATGATCGACATGCCGTTGTTCAATACACCCATGATGAACGCGCCAATGACCACGCCGACCACCTTGCCGACGCCGCCGGAGGCCGACGCGCCGCCGATGAACACGGCCGCAATGACGTCCAGTTCAAAGCCGGTGCCGCCACGCGGTGTCGCGCTGTTGAGGCGGGCGACGAAGATCAGTCCGGCCACGGCGGCCAGTACGCCCATGTTGACGAAGGCGAAGAAGGTCACCCGCGCCGTATTGATACCCGACAGCCTGGCCGCCTTGAGATTGCCGCCTACCGCGTAGATCCAGCGACCGATCACGGTGCGGTTCATGACGAAGGTGTACACCCCGATCAGCACGCTCATGATCACCAGCACTGTGGGGATGCCGCGGTAGGTCGAGAGCAGGTAGCAGAAGTACACAATAAGGGCCGCCACCACGCCGTTCTTCAATGCAAACAGGGCCAGGGGAGCAGCGCTGCCGCCGCTTTTCAGGGTGCGCGCGCGACTGCGATATTCAACCACCCAGAAGGCCACGGCCACCGCGATACCCAGCAGCAAGGAGGTAATGCGCAGGTTTTCATTGGCGAAGACGTCGGGGATGAAGCCCGAACTGATCGCCGAGAACGCCGGCGGAAACGGCCCTATCGACTGCCCTTGAGAGATGGCAATAGTAGCGCCGCGAAAGATCAACATACCGGCCAGGGTGACGATGAACGAGGGCATGCCCCAGACAGCGACCCAGTAGCCTTGCGCCGCGCCGATCAGCCCACCACAGAGCAGGCAGATCAGGGTCACACTGAAGAAATCCAGGCGATATTGGACCATCAACACCGCCGCGATCGAACCGATCACGCCGACCACCGAACCGACCGACAGGTCGATATGCCCGCAGACGATCACCATCAACATACCCAGCGCCATCACCACGATGTAGCTGTTCTGCAGCAGCAGGTTGGTCAGGTTCAGCGGCTGCATCAATGCCCCGCCGGTGGCCATCTGGAAGAACACCATGATGACGATCAGCGAGGCCAACAGACCGTATTCACGGGCGCCACGCTTGAAGGATGTCAGGGCATTGGGTTTGTTGGATGCGAGAGGCATGCTGACTTCGCTCACTGGATCACCTCGTTTTTCATGATTGCGTGCATGATTTTTTCCTGCGATGCCTCGGCGATCGGAAACTCGCCGACAAAGCGTCCTTCGTTCATCACATAGATACGGTCACAGGTGCCGAGCAACTCCGGCATTTCCGAGGAAATCATGACCACGCCACGACCTTCGCTGACCACTTGATTGACCACCCCATAGATCTCGTACTTGGCCCCCACATCGATACCGCGGGTGGGCTCGTCGAGGATCAGTACCTTGGGATCGGAGAACAGCCACTTGCCCAACACGACTTTCTGCTGGTTGCCACCGGAAAGTTTCTCCACCGATTGGCTCACGTCCGGGCAGCGAATCCGCAGGCGCGCGCGGTAATCGACGGCCACCGCCGTCTCGCCCAGTTCGTTCATGATCCAGCGCTTGGAAACGGCGGCCAGGTTGGCCATGGAGGTATTGCGGGTGATGCTCTCCCCCAGCACCAGGCCGGCGCCCTTGCGGTCTTCGGTAGCGTAGGCCAGGCCTTGATCGATGGCCTTGCGCACCGTACCAAGGTCGACTTCGCGCCCTTCGATACGCGCCTTGCCGCGGATGTTCACGCCATAGGAACGCCCGAATACACTCATGGCAAACTCGGTGCGGCCAGCGCCCATCAACCCGGCGATCCCCACCACTTCGCCCCGGCGTACATGAAAATTGATATTGCGGATACGATCGCGGCCTGGACGCTCCGGGTCGCCGACCGACCAGTCCTCGACCTCGAACAAGGTCTCACCGATCTCGGCCACCCGCGACGGGTAGCGGTCCGACAACTCGCGGCCGACCATGGAACGAACCACGCGACCCTCGTCGATCTTCTCGACACGGCAATCGATGACGTCGACGGTGCTGCCGTCACGGATCACGGTGATCTCATCGGCGACCCGGCCGATCTCGTTGAGTTTGTGGGAAATGATGATCGAGGTGATGCCACGGCCCTTGAGTTCGAGCATCAGATTGAGCAAGGTGTCGCTGTCCCTTTCGTTGAGACTCGCGGTCGGCTCGTCGAGGATCAGCAAGCGCACATCCTTGGCCAGCGCCTTGGCGATTTCCACCATCTGTTGCTGGCCGATGCCGAGGTTGCCCACCAGCGTCTGCGGCCGGGCGTCGAGGCCAACCCGAGCCAGCAGCTCGCGGGCCCGCAGGTGCGCCTCGTCCCAGTCGATCACCCCGTGCCGGGAGATCTCGTTGCCCAGAAACAGGTTTTCGGTAATCGACAACATCGGCACCAGCGCCAGTTCCTGGTGAATGATGCAGATCCCCAACGCCTCGCTGTCGCGCAGGCCGTGGAAGGTCCGCGGCACGCCGTCGAAGACGATGTCGCCGTCGTAGCTGCCGTGGGGATACACGCCACTGAGGATTTTCATCAAGGTCGATTTGCCGGCACCGTTTTCACCGCAAATCGCATGGATTTCCCCATCGCCAACCTGGAGGTTGACCCCGCTGAGCGCCTTGACCGGGCCAAAGCACTTGCGGATGTCACGCATGTCGAGAATCGTTTTGCTCATTTTCTCTCTCCTGCCAGGCGGGCTGCCGAACCGCGCAGCCGCCGGCACAATCACAAGCGACTAGCGCAACTGCTCAGGGGTGTAGAACTTGGTGTCGTCGACCAGGACTTTCTGCCAGTTCTTGCCATCGACCAGTTGTGGGGTCAGCAACTGAGTGGGCACGATCATCGAGCCGTTGTCGTAGGACGTGGTGTCATTGACGCTCACCGCCTTGCCGCTCAACGTCGCGTCCATCATCTGTGCCGCCGCGCCGGCCAGAGCCCGGGTGTCCTTGAAGATGGTCGAGGACTGGTCGCCGCGAATGATCGACTTGATGCTGGAGATTTCCGCATCCTGGCCGGTGACGATCGGCATGGCCAGCTTGCCACTGCCATAACCCACACCGCGCAGGGATGACACGACACCGGTGGCGATCTGATCGTTCATCGCCAGTACCGCGTCGAGGTGGGCCGTACCATAGAAGGCGCTGAGCAGGTTATCCATGCGCGCCTGGGCCTGGGCACCGTCCCAGTTCGGGGTGGCGACCTTGTCGATGGCTTGCTGGCCACTGCGGATCACCAGCTTGCCGCTGTCGATGTAGGGCTTGAGCTGGGACATCACGCCGGCATAGACCACATGGGCGTTGTTGTCATCGGTGGAGCCGGCGAAGATCTCCAGGTTGAACGGGCCCTTGCCCTGCTTGAGCGCCAGCGAGTCGACAATCGACTGGCCCTGCAGCACGCCGGTGCGGTAGTTGTCGAAGGTGACGTAGTAATCGAAGTCCTTGGAGTTGCGGATCAGCCGGTCATAGGAGATGACCTTGATGCCTTTTTCCTTGGCCTGCTTGAGCACGGCGGTCATGGTCGTCCCGTCGATGGGCGCGACGATCAGGCCCTTGATGCCCTTGACCATCATGTTCTCGATCTGCGACAGCTGGGTCGGCGCCTCGTACTGGGCGTATTGCAGGTCGGTGTCGTAGCCAAGCTTCTTCAACGAGTCGACGATATTGCTGCCATCGGACACCCAGCGGGCTTCGGTTTTCGACGGCATGGCAATGCCGATAGTGCCTTTGCTGCTGGTCTCCTGCTTGGAGCAGGCGCTGATCGCCAACCCCAACAATACCGCTGCGGCAACCTTGATAATCGTGTGCATAACGCCCTCTTCTTTATTGTTGTTGTCATTTCTCAGGGACGCAGAGTCCCTTTCGGCTCAAAACGACTGAGCCGAACGGGTCTCCTCGCCTATCGGGACTGCGGGTTATCTACAACGCCAGCTGGACTTCCTGGCCGTTCGCATCGGCGGACTCGAACAGCGCTTCGAGGATGACGTTGATGTCATGGGCCTGGGTGGCCGGCACCGTCGAGGCGCTACCGGTGCGCAACGAGGTGACGAACGCGGCGGCCTCGCGATCGAAATACACCGGGTTGCCGATCTCGGCGATTTCCGGGGAGTAGACGGTCTTGCGCACCGCCCAGATCTCCGGGAAGCTGTTCTCGTTCCAGTGCGTCCAACCTTGCTGGTGGCCGTTCTTGCCGTCGTGGTAGAGCTTGTACGAAGCTGGCATCGGCGTGGAATGCATCACCCCATGGGTGCCATAGGCGGTGATGTCCCAGCTCTCGGTCCAGGGCATCGGGTCCCAGGACATGAAGTCGATGGTGACCAGCTTGTCGTCGTAGTTGAGCACCGCGCCCACCGCGTCCTCGCGGGCCGAGTCACTCATCTGCCCGGCAAATTTGGTGATCCGTGCGTTGACCGATTTGGGTTTGCCGAAGTGCAGCAGGATCCGGTCGATGGTATGGCAACCGATCACATAAAACGCCCCGCCACGGTCACCGGGCTGCTTCATATGGTTGGTATCGGCCTCATCGTGGGAGCAACCGGCGTGCGCGCGAACCTGCAAGACCTTGCCGATTTCGCCGCTCTTGAGCACCTGCTGCATCTTTTCCACCGACGGCGCGTAACGCCAGCAGTAGCCGACCTGGAACAAGCCGCCGGTGCGTTCGACGGCCTCGACGATGCGCCGGGTGTCCTGGGTGCCACGGCCCGCCGGCTTCTCGCAGAGCACGGCCTTGCCGGCCTGCAGCGCTTCGATCGCCCAGTCGGCCATCAGGTAGCTCTTGGGATGCACCAGTACCACGTGCACATTCGGGTCGGCCAGAATCTCTGCCTTGCTGCGGGCCTGCAGGCCCAGTGCATCACAGAACGGATCGAGCAACGGGCTGTCGTCATAGGCGCCGAGAAACTCCACGTCGGCCATGCGCTGGAAGGCCTTGACCCGGCCCGAGGTGTGCGGGTGAGTAATCCCCAGGCAGGCCACGCCGATGCGGATACCCTGCTCAAGCTTGTAGGACATAACGATTCTCCTGGTGTACTTGTCCAAAAATCCAAACCACTCAGCCTGCGTCAGAGTCTGACGGCGCGTCCGGTCTTGACCGACTCCACGGCGGCATCGGCCAGCTGCAGCGCCTTGAGCCCGTCCTGCACGGTGGTCGGCATAGGTTTGTTATGCGCCAGTGCGTCGATATAGGCATCCAGTTCGGACTTGTAGGCTTGCTGATAGCGCTCGAGGAAGAAGTTCAGCAGCGGTTCGCGGGCGTCGGTGACGTCCTGGCTCCAGCGGCGAATGGTGGTCGGACGCAGGTTGTCCATCTGCAGCATGCCCTTGGAGCCAAATACTTCGATGCGCTGGTCGTAACCGTAGACCGCGTTACGGCAGTTGTTGATGTGGCACTGTTTGCCGGAGGCAGTTTGCATTTGCACCATCGCGGTGTCGTAGTCGTCGTACTTTTCCATCATGGCCGGGTCGATCAGGCGGCTGCCGATGGCGCTCAGTTCGACCGGTTCCTCACCCAGCAGCCAGCGGCCGATGTCCAGGTCGTGGATGGTCATGTCGCGGAAAATACCGCCGGAATGCTGGATGTAATCCTCCGGCGCCAGGCCCGGGTCGCGGCTGGTGATGATCACCTGGCGAACCTCACCGATATCGCCGGCGTCGATGGCCGCACGCATTTCGGCAAAGGTGGTTTCGAAGCGGCGATTGAAGGCCAGCATCACCCGTCCGTTCAGCCGCTCGACCTCCTCCACGGCCGCCAGGCTCTTGGCCATGTCCAGGTCGATGGGCTTCTCGCACAGCACCGCCTTGCCCTGGCGCACCGCGCGCAGCATCAGGTTGATATGGGTGTGCGTCGGGGTGCCAATCACGATCGCGTGAACATCGGCCCGATCAATCGCCGCCTCACAGTCGGTCATGGCCTCGGCACCGAGTTCATCGGCCAATTTGCCCGCGGCGTCGGCGAACGGGTCGGCGACGACGACCAGTTTGGCGAACTTGCTGGCCGCCACGTTGGCGGCGTGGATCTTGCCGATACGACCTGCGCCCAGCACTGCGATACCCACCATATTCATATCTCCTGAACTCAATTATTCGTTGTTTTAGCGGTAAAAAACGTCACTGTGCAGCCAGCTATCAAGCCTGGAACCTGATGTGCTCGAACTGTGCAATCGTTGTGTCAAAGGCTTTCTTGGCGGCCACCTCAAGGGGCAGCTTGCGCAACTCGGCGCTGATCAGCTCGACACCCCACGGTCCCCGGTAACCGACATTGACCACCTGTTGGATAAACGCCGGAACATCCAGTTCACCCTCGCCGCAGCACTTGCGGTGGTGGGTCGAGTCGTTGAACAGCGACTCGACGATGGCGTGGTTGGCATCATCCAGCTCGATGGACTTGATCAGCTCCAGCGGCAGCTTGGCGATTTCATCGAAGCTCATGCCGCCGCGCGCCACGTGCCAGGTGTCCACCAGCAAGCCACCGTTGGGGCGTACGTCCTGGGCCACGGCAATCGCCCGGTCGATGGTGTTCACGCTGGAAAATGGCAGGAATTCGATGACCACATTGACGCCAAAGGGTTGGGCACGATCGCAGAGGATGGCAAAGGTTTCGCGCATGCGCGGCACATCCGGCGGCCCTTCCTCGAACAAACCGCCGGCCACCTTCAGGCTGCGGGCGCCCAGTTCCCCACCAATTTCCAGCAATTCATCGCGGATCTTGTCGGAGGCCGCACGCGGGGCACCGTCCAGGTGCCAGTCGACGAGAAATTCGACTTCCACATGCTTGATGCCGTTGTCCTGGAGAATATTGCGGACCGTGGCAATACCCAGCTTGGCGACATTGTGCACAAGGTCGGCATGCACGAAGCCCATACCGCGCCAGCCGGCCTTGGCCGCCGCTTCGGCCCGGGCCTGCAGCGAGAACGGGCTGATCTCGCTGGGCGCACCAGGGTAAGTGTCACCCGCGAGGGTCCAGTAAGCGGCAAGCAGTTCAATAGATTTATCGGGCATGACAGTCACTCATCCAATAAGGGAACGAAGGGTCGATCAATCAGGCCGGGGCCAGGACAAAGTCCCAATTGACGGCCAAAAACGGTACCGGCAAGTCGTAGCGTTCGGCCGTGGCCGCATCGGTTTGCGTGGTGAACTCGGCAATCAGTTCTTTCTTCACGCCGAACACCGTGTCCTCGTGCAGGTACGGGCAGTCGGGGGTGAAGATGTGCGTGATGACCTGGTCATAACCGCGGGCCGTGACGATAAAGTGCAGGTGCGCGGCGCGGTTCGGATGCCGCCCCAGCTGCCCCAGCAACTTGCCCACCGGACCGTCGGCGGGAATCGGGTAATGCCGCGGCTTGACCGTGCGAAAGGCATAGCAGCCGTCGGCATCCGTGGTGAACAACCCGCGCAGGTTGTAGTCCGGTTGCAGGCCTTTTTGCTGCACGTCGTAGAAGCCATCGTCGTTGGTCTGCCAGATGTCCAGCGTCGCCCCGGCAATCGGCTTTCCGGCGGTGTCCAGCACCCGACCGCTGACCAGGGTCGGCTGGCCTTTGCCGTCCAGGCAGATGTTGGCGCCGTTCGCGTAACGAGGCGCATCGGCGACATAGAACGGGCCAAGGATGGTATTGGGCGTGGCGCCCTGGGGCCGACGGTGGTTGATCGCATCCACCAACATGGTGGCCCCGAGCACGTCCGACAGCAGGATGTATTCCTGGCGCCAGTCGGTGCACATCTGCCCGGTCCGGGTGAGAAATTCGATGGCCTTGAACCATTCGTCGTGGGTCGGCTCGATTTCCTTGATCGCCGCATGCAGATGCCGGGTCAGCACCGCCATGACCTCGTGCAGGCGCGGATCGGCATCGGCGCTGATCCGGGCGTTGACGATTTCGGCGGAGCGTTGTTCCTCGAAGAGTCCACCAATAGGCGTGGCGGTATCCAGGTGCGCAGTCATGAGCTGATGTCCTTGATCGTTATTCTTGAAAGCCGGCGTGCAGGTTTCAAAGCCGAACGCCGGGTCGGCGGTCAGTACGCGGTGGCTTCGCCGGCCCGCCATGGGCGGCCGCTCAAACGCTGTTTCATGTGCTGTTCGATCTCTTCCAGGGTCAGTCCCTTGGTCTCTGGCAGCCAGAGGGTGCAGAAGATGATCGAACCGATATTGATCACCGCGAAGAGGAAGAAGGTCATGCCCCCCAACGTGCTCAGCAGGACCGGGAAAAGGAAGGCGACAATGGCGTTGAACACCCAGAACACACTGACGGAAATACCATTCATCAAACCCCGGACATGGGTCGGAAACAGCTCCGACATCAATAGCCAGTACACCGGGCCGATGCACATTTGCATGAAGAACAGGAACGCCAGGACACCGGACAAGGCCAGGTAGCTTTGCAGCAGCGAGTGCGGCATGAAGTTGATCACCAGGCCAAGGAAGATCTGCGCCATGACCACCACGGTCAGCCCCATCAGCAGCATGGAACGGCGGCCCATGCGATTGATCAGCCACATCCCGATCAACGTGGCGATGACCGACACCAGGCCATTGCCAATGGTCGCGATCAGGGCCGCGTTGGTGCCCATGCCGGTTTCCTTGAGAATCATCGGCGTGTAATACATGAAGGCATTGACGCCGGTGAACTGGATGACAAAGCCCAGGCCGATGCCAATGGCCAGCAACTTCAGCAACCAAGGCTCCTTGAGTGTGCTGAGGACACTGGCGTGGCGCTGCTCCACCGCACATTGGGCGATGATGGCCTGCAACTCACGGTCCACTTCCAGGGAGGTATCGCGAATGCCGGTCAGCGTGGTTTTCGCCTCGGCGATGCGCCCTTTGCTGACCAGCCAGCGTGGCGAGGTGGGCACGAAGTGCATGCCGATATACAGCAGCACGGCGGGTATCAGCGCGATCGCCAGCATGTAGCGCCAGATCGACGGGCTGTCGAACAGATGCGCCAGGCCGGCGCTGGCGATATAGGCCAGGCACTGCCCGGAGACGATCATCAATTCGCTCTGGCAGACCAACCGTCCACGGTGCCGTGGTGCCGCCAGCTCGGCGATCAGTACCGGCACGGTAGAGGATGCGCCGCCAACCGCAATGCCCAACACGAAGCGGGTGGCAACCATGGCCCACAGCGTCGGCGCGACCGCGGTGCCCAAGGCGCCCACGGCAAAGAGCATGGCCAGGGCCTTGAGCACCACCAGGCGACCATAGCGGTCGGACAGTTGCCCGGCGAACAGCGCGCCAAAGGCACCGCCGAAAATCAGCGCCGAGGCCACCAGGCCCTCGGAAACCGGGCTCAAGCCCAGGCCACCGTGACCGGCATCGAGCGCCATGAACGGCAGCGCGCCAGAGATGACCCCGGTGTCGTAACCGAACCCCAGCGAGCCCATGGTGGTGATGGCAGCGATACGCCAGAGAATTTTCGACGATGCACTACCGGCAGTGTGGTGATTCGACATGAGGTCAACCTTTATTGAAATTATGTGTACGCTCAGTGGAAGTGAGACTACTGCGATTGAATCGGAAAACAAATGCCTGGATGGCAAATGTGTTTTCCGCTAGGTGGAAAACTGCGCCACCGGCTGGCGGCGCTCGCTTTGTCCGCGGTGATAGCCGTCCGAGGCTCTAGAACTTGGCCTGCACCTTCAGGCCGGCAATCAGCGCCGCATCGATCTCACGTACGCCGCCAGGGTTTTTCACGTATTGCAGGTTCGGGCGTACGGTCAGCCAATTGCTGACATGCACGCCGTAGTAAATCTCGCTGCTGATTTCGTTGTACTGCACCGGCAGATAGCCCGGATTGTCGTAGTCGCTGATACCGTTTTGCTGGTTCTGCAACTGGGCTCGCTCACGATAGGCGGGGTTGGTATGGACCTCGGCGATTCCGACACCCAGGTCGTCCAGGGGACGACTGTCGAAAACGCCCTTGTAGACGATCCCCGCCTGGATGAAATGGTCGACGCGACTGGTGGCCTTGTCGTGGGCGGTGAGGTTGGCAAATACCGACAGGCCGCGGCGGCTGTCGCCATCCCGGGCGGTCAGTTGTTGCTGGGCGACCAGCCAGTAGCCATGCCGGCTGGAATGCTGCTGGAAGGCATCGCCACTGAGGGGCTGCGGGTTACCGTTGACGTCATCCAGTACATCGTCGGCCTTCGCCGTGCTCTTGTAATAGCCGAGCCGATATTCACCCGCCAGCCCGTTGACCTTCGGACTCCAGACCACCTCGATGGGGATCACCGCGCCCTTGGTGCCGCTGCCGCTGAGCTTGAAGCCGTTATCACTCTCCAGATAGGAAGGGTTTTGCTCAAAGACGCCGATCTGTGCGTACACCTCAGGGGTGAACTGATACCGGGTGCGCAGGGCCCATTGGCTGACGGGCCAGTTGTACCAGATGTCGCCGATCCAGTTGGCCGCCTGAGCACCGCAAAATGGCGTGCTCTGAAAGTCGCAGGGGAAGCTGTTGAAATCCGAGCCTTCGTCGAAGCGACCGGCCTTGATGTCCAGGGCGCCATCAAGCCAGGCCTTGCTCATCCACATCTGGGTCAACCGCCAGGTCTGCCCCCGGCCATACACTTCCTGCGACGACGAATAACCGCCGACTCGCGGATCGGCCACCCGATCGTTGGTCAGGTTGCGCCCATCGCGCTCTGTGACCGTGAATTGAAACTGAGTGTTTTCCCAATCGAGGATTTTTTGCAGGTCGGCCTTGAAGCCGACGGCGTATTGCTCGGTCCAGCGGGCGGTGACGTTTTTGTCATAGCCACCGTGAACATTGGCGGCCATTTCTCCGGTGTAGCCCAACTCGATATCGACACCCTGGTCCAGCCACTTGCTGCGCTGCCCACCCCAGTCACCGGTCATCCAGCGGGAGTCCTGGGCAAAGGCTTCATCGGCGGCACAGGCAAAACCGGGAATCAGCAGGCAAAAGCTGACCGCAACCGTGCACTTGGCAAAGTTTTTCATGGCGTGACGTTTCCTTATTGTTAGTCTTGTTGTTAACGCGCAGGCGAATTGAAGCCGGGCTCAATAATGCCAACTTAATAATCGTTCAAAGGAAGCCGGGGCCGTGTCGAACATAAAAGTCCTCCAGCACCAGCGCCACGGATCATAGGACCTGAAAGTTGCAGTGAATACCCAGCAAAACTATAAATGTGAATTCCGCCCAGCGGAAAACCGCCTTAGCGTGTCCAGTAGCGTTCGTACTCATGTTGGTTAAAGTCGGCCAGTAGAAAGTCGATGAAGACGCGCAACTTGGCGGGCATATAGCGACGGCTTTGAAAGGCCATATTGATGGTCAACCTCGGTAGATCCCAATCATCCAACACTGGAATCAAGCGCCCGGCCACCAGATCGGCGTTGATGATGTATTTGGGCTGCACCAGGATACCGCCGCCAGCCAGGGCGGCGGCGCGGACAATCTGCCCATCGTTGGTTTCCAGTATCGGCTCGACCTTCAGGGCCACCTCCTCCGCACCTTTGGTAAAACGCATCACCCGTGGCTGGTTGGCATGGCTGTAGATCAACAGGTCATGCTGAGAAAGATCCGCGATGGTTTTCGGCGTGCCCTTGCGTTGCAGATAACCGGGCGACGCCGCCAACACCCGGCGCGTTTCGGCCAGGCGGCGAATGGTGATATTGGAGTCGGGCTCGTACTCGCGGGTTCTGATCGCCAGGTCGATTTCGCTGTCGATGATGTCGAAATAGCGGTTCTCACCCAGCACCTTCACGGTGATGTGTGGGTACATTTTCCGAAAGGCCGGGATCAGCGGGGCAATGTGCAACATGCAGAACGAGATCGAACCGGTAATGGTCAGCGTGCCGACCGGCTGGACCAACGACTCGCTGAGTGACGCTTCGGCCTCCTTCAATTCCCCCAGCAGGCTTTTGCAGCTGGTGTAGAACTGATGGCCCGAGTGGGTCAAGGCCAGGCGCCGGGTATTGCGGTCGATCAGACGGACATTGAGACGCTGCTCCAGCGCCACCAGGTGCCGGCTCGCGGCGGCATTGGACAAGCCCAGTATTTCCGCGGCTTTGCTCAAGGTGCCGACTTCCGCGGTCAAGACAAAAAGCTCCAGTTCGGTCAGTCGATCCAAGGTGTGCTCCCTTCTTATTTTTTCACATATGAAATAAAGAATTCCAGAAACGGACTTTTCTTACATCCAGCGGAACTATAACGTGCGGCGCAGTGGCCTGAGAAGTGAAGTTACCGACATCGCAAAAAATGCCGCGGTACCGATGGGCCGGAAAAGTTCAGGGAGTCGAGATGCGCAATTTGGACGAAATGACCATCACCCAGGCGGTGTTGGCCAATAACAGTGGTACGGCCGATGCGCGCCTGTGCGCCGTCATGACCAGCCTGGTGCAACACCTGCACGCCTTTGCCCGGGATATCAAACTGACGGAAAAAGAGTGGCAGAGCGGCATCGACTTTCTCAGCCAGGTCGGCAAAGCCCGCTCGGCCGACCACCAGGAGTTTGTGCTGTTATCCCACGTCCTCGGGCTGTCGACCCTGGTGCTCGCACAGAACGACAAGAAACCCGCCGGCTGCACCGAGGCCGCGGCGTTCCACGTGTTGCCCGAGCACGAGCCCAGCGTCCACGACCTGGGCGCCGACCTCAGCGGGGAACTGGATGGCCCGAAAGGCTACGTGCAGGGTGCCATCCGTGATGCCAAGGGCAACCCCATCCCCTACGCGGCCCTGGAAATCAGTCTGGCCGCTGGCGCCAGCCTGGCCGAACGCGCCCTGCTACAGGCCGATGAACGTGGCCAATACCACTTCTGCACGGCGATACCGAACAGCCAACGTATCCCCCATGACGGCCCTGTCGGCCAGCTGCTCAGCGCTCTCAACCGCCATGCCTGGCGGCCGGCCCACCTGGAATTCACCGTCAGCGCCGCCGGCTATCAACGCTTGACCACCCAGGTATTTCGCGAGGGTGACCCCTATCTGGATTCAGATGCGGTGTTTGGTGTGCGCTCTTCACTCATTACCGAATGGCAACGACAGGACGCCGGCATGACCCCGGCCGGCACACTGAGTCGCGATCCGTTTTATAGCTTGGCCTTCGATTTCGTCCTGGCGAAGGATGCGGTCAGCTAAGCGCATGGTTATTTCCCGTTTCGAGGTCAGCATGAACGACAACGTGTCCCTTATCGCTTTAATCAGCTCATTAGAACAACAACGCTACCAGGCGATGCAACAAGGCGACCTCGAAGCTTTCCAGCGTTTGGCCCATAACGAGTTGGTTTATGTGCACTCCAATGGTGTCCGGGACACGCTGGCCAGTTACTTGAATAAATGTCGCAACGGTCTTTATCTCTATCACCGAATAGAACATGTCGTGCAGGAAGTGCGCACTGTCGGCGATACCGCCCTGGTCTTTGGCGAAATGTCCGCCGATATCGTTTCCCACGGCGTGGCCAAAACCCTCAATAACCGAACCCTCAGCGTCTGGCTCAAGACGGCAGCGCATTGGCAGCTACTTGCCTATCAACCCACGCCTATCGTCCAGCGTCCAGCACCTGCATCCACCCCAGGAGACCTGCCCAATGTCAACGCCCCCCTTCATCTATAACGGTCAGCCGTCGCGCGTCATTTTTGGCAAAGGCTCGCTGCAGCAACTGGAGGCGGAAATCGATCGATTAGGCGCCAAGCGGGCGCTGGTCCTCTGCACGCCGGAACAACGCGCCCAGGCGGAAAACATCGTTCGATTGCTCGGCAGCCGGGCCGCCGATATTTTCGACAAGGCGGTCATGCACGTTCCTATCGAGACGGCACGGGAAGCCCGTGAAGTCGCACGCAAACTGGGAGCCGACTGCGCCGTGGCCATCGGTGGCGGTTCAACCACCGGGCTGGGCAAAGCCATCGCCATGGACTCCGGGCTGCCGATCCTGGCCATCCCGACCACTTACGCCGGCTCCGAGATGACCCCGGTCTTCGGCCTGACCGAGAACGGCCTCAAGCGTACCGGCAAGGATCCGCGGGTGCTGCCCAAGACGGTGATCTACGACCCGGAGCTCAGCGTCAGCCTGCCCCTCGAGATGTCGATCACCAGCGGCATGAACGCTATCGCCCACGCGGCCGAAGGCTTGTACGCCCAGGATGGCAATCCGGTCATGTCGTTGATGGCCGAAGAAGGCATCAGGGCCCTGGCCGAAGGCATGAAACGCATCCATCGCAACCCGACCGACCTCGATGCCCGCGGCGATTGCCTCTATGGCGCGTGGCTATGCGGCACCGTGCTCGGCAACGTCGGCATGGCCCTGCATCACAAGCTTTGTCACACCCTGGGCGGCAGCTTCAACCTGCCGCATGCGCAGACCCATACGATCGTGCTTCCCCACGCCATCGCCTACAACCAGTCCGCGGCGCCAGGCTTGTCGCGTATCTGCCGGGCGCTGAACGTCGACGATTGCAGCCCCGCGGCCGCCCTGTTCGACCTCTCCAGCTCCCTGGGGGCGCCGACACGCCTCAAGGATCTGGGCCTGACCGAGGCCGACCTGGATCGCGCCACGGACATTGCCCTCGCCAATCCTTACTGGAACCCACGGCCCATCGAGGCCGCAGCGATTCGCCAACTGCTGCAGGATGCGTTCGATGGCGTTCGTCCACAGTAAGACAACATGGACTGCACGGATGCCGCTCAGTAAGGCAGGTTGAACGGCGTGACGATCTGCACCTGGGAGGGTGCGATCGGCCCGTCCTTCCACAGCCGATGAAATTGCAGGATGTGCAGGAACACATGGCGAGCATCGATCTGCAGATTGTGGTCGATGATCGCGGCGATTTTTTCCTCGGCCAGCAACTGGCGATTTTCCTCATCCAGGTCGTGGCCGATAAACACCTCCAGCGGCCGCGCCAATGCCGCGAACGCATCGACGATCGCCCGGTTACCGCCCCCCACGCTGTAGACCGCCTTGAGGTCGGGATGCTGCTTCAGCGCCTCGGTCACTCGTTCAAGGGTGCGTTCGTACACCCCGTAGCCACCGCTGATGTCCAGCACGCGCAAATGCGCGGCGCGGCCACGCAGCCACATGCGAAAGCCCATTTCGCGCTCTTCCTCCCCGCGAAACAGCTCGCTGCCGATCACCACCGCCACCTCCTGCGACTGCGGCCCCAGCCAGCGTGACAACAGGTACGCGGCGGTCTGTCCGGCGGTGCGGTTGTCCATGCCGACATAGCCGATGCGCTCGCTGTGGGGCAGGTCGGTCACCAGGGTCACCACCGGAATCCCGGCCGCGGCCAACTGCTTGACCGCCAGGTTCACCGCCGGCTCGTCGGCGGCCTTGAGCACCACGCCCTGACTGCCCATATCGAGGCAGCGCAACAACTGGTCGTGCATCGCCTGGGGTTCGATTTCTTCGAACAGGTGAAAACGTGGGGCAATGCGAAACGGCGCCAGGCTCGCCAGTTGGGTGATGATCGCCGCCCGCACCGCCGCACTGAAGCGGCGCGGCGTGTGCATGATCACATCGATATGAAAGGTGCGCCCCACCGCCAGGCCGTTCTTTTCCTGGGCTTCGAGCTCACTCAAGGCCTGCTCGATACGGCGCTGGGTCTGGTAATGCACGCTGCCACGCTGGTGCAGTACGCGATCGACCGTAGCCTTGCTGACCCCCGCCTGGGTGGCCAGTTGCTTGATGGAGAAGTGTTTGGCGCGTTCGATCATGGTTTCGGCCTGAGGTTTTTTTGAGGTCTTTTTGGGCGTTATCGAGGTCAGCACGATGCTAGTCTCAATTTCGCCGAGCGTCGAGCCGGTACCTTGATAACAACAAAAACCAGGAGAAGCGCATGTCTGAAAGCAACCTCGCCACCTCGTTCAATGGCCAGTACTTTGTCGTCACCGGCAGCACCCAGGGCCTCGGTGCCGCGGTGGCCCACACCCTGGCCCGCCGCGGTGCGGCCGGCCTGATCATTTGCGGTCGACGCCCCGAACAGGGTCAGGCACAGGTGCGCCAATTGGCGGAACTGGATTGCCAGGCGTTCTTTGTCCAGGCCGACCTGGAGCAGATCGACGACTGCCGCGCGGTCATCGATGCCGCCCGCACCCACTTCGGTACCCTGCACGGGCTGGTCAACTGCGCAGGCATGTCGGATCGCGGGAGCATCCTGGACACGGCTCCGGAACTGTTCGATCGCCTCTTCGCGGTCAACGTACGAGCGCCGTTCTTCCTCATGCAGGAAGCGCTGAAGCTGATGATCAGCCAGGGCGTGGAAGGCGCCATCGTCAATATCCAGAGCATCGTCGGCCACGGCGGCCAGTCCTACCTGACAGCCTACTCGGCCTCCAAGGGCGCGCTGGCGATCCTGACCAAAAACGTCGCCTTCAGCGCCCTGCGCAACCGCATCCGGGTCAATGGCCTGAATATCGGCTGGATGGACACCCCCCACGAGGATGAGATCCAGCGCCGCTACCATGGTGCCCAAGACGGCTGGTTGGCGAAGGCCGAGCACGCCCAGCCCTTCGGCCGCCTGCTCAAGCCCGAGGAGGTCGCCCAAAGCGTCGCGTTCCTGCTGTCCCGCGAGTCGGGGATGATGACCGGCACGGTGATCGATCTGGAGCAAGGCGTGATCGGCTGCGGCGACGACAGCGCGCCGCGCCCGGGGCAGCCCTTGAGCTTGCCGGAGAACGCCCGATGAATCAGCCCCTGTCAGCCTTTGTCCGGGCCGACTCCGTGCAACTGCACGACTTCGCCCGGCTGTGCGAACAACAGGCCCGCCCCGAGGACTACCCCCACTGCAGCGAGGTGCAGGGCAATGTGCCGATCTATCAAGCGCAGGCCTTGCGCGACGCTGACCGCCACGCGCTGCTGAACGAGTTGCACCGGCTGTTTCGCGACGGCCCGGGGGTCATGGTGGTGCGCCAGGGCTATAGCGACCTGGGGGTGGTTGATCGCCACAGCCAGGTGTTTGAGGCGATCTTCGCCCAGGAAGCCGCCGAGGGCGTGGCCGCCGACCACTTCGCCAAGGCCGGCAGCAACGGGAGGATCTGGAATTCATTGCAGAAAGCCGCCCTGCACTCGCCATCGTCGTTTATCGAGTACTACGCCAACCCGCTGCTGGGGCTGATTGCCGAAGCCTGGCTGGGCCCGCACTTCCAAGTCACGGCCCAGGTCAACGTGGTGCACCCCGGTGGCCAGGCCCAGCAGCCCCACCGTGATTACCACCTGGGGTTCCAGACGGTCGCTGAAGTCGAGCGTTTTCCTCTGCCCTTGCAGGTGCTGTCCCAGTACCTGACATTGCAGGGCGCCGTGGCCCACTCCGACATGCCGCTGGACACCGGCCCGACCCTGCTGTTGCCGTTTTCCCAACAGTACGCGCTGGGTTACCTGGCCTGGCGCCGCGCCGAGTTCATCGACTACTTCCAAAAGCAGGCGGTGCAACTGCCGCTGAGCAAGGGTGACCTGCTGTTCTTCAATCCCGCGCTGTTCCACGCCGCTGGTAGCAACCTCACGCCAGATCGCCAACGCATGGCCAACCTGCTGCAGATTTCCTCGGCCTTCGGCAAGCCCATGGAAACCGTGAACCGCGAACGCATGATGCTCGCGCTCTACCCCTGCTTGCTGCAGCAGTGGGCGGATCAGGTACTGGACGCACCCGGACTGGCCGCGGTGATCGCCAGCTGCGCCGACGGTTATTCCTTTCCCAGCAACCTCGACACCGACCCACCCCTGCACGGCCTGGCCCCGCAGACCGGGCAACAACTGATGTGGCAAGCGCTGAACGAACGCTGGCCCTACGCGACCTTTGACGAGCGCGTGGCGCAAATGCATGCCAAACGCCAGGCCTGACCCTGTTTCCAAACGATCCAAAAACAACAACAAAACCGGAGTGCGACCATGAAAAAACGACTTCTGACCCTCCTGCTTGCCACTGTCTTCACACCGCTGGCACTGGCCGATATCCGTATCGGCGTCAGCATTGCCCAGGTCGATGATGTATTCCTGGCGCAGATGCGCGACTACATGGCCGCCCACGCCAAGGAACTGCCCGGCGTCACCCTGCAATTCGAAGACGCCCAGGGCGATGTGGTACGCCAGCTCAATCAGGTACAGAACTTCACCGCCCAGAGCATGGACGCGATCATTGTCAATCCGGTGGATACCGCCGCCACACAAAAAATAACCGACGAGGCGCGCAAGACCAGTGTCCCCCTGGTCTATGTCAACCGCCGCCCCGACCTGGCTGAACTGCCGCCCGGCGTCGGCTATGTGGGCTCGGATGAAATCAAGGCCGGCGAAATACAAATGCGCTACCTGGCGGAAAAAATGGGCGGCAAAGGCAATCTGGCGATCATGCTCGGCCTGCTCTCCAATGACGCCACCCATAGCCGCACCCAAGGCGTAAAGGAGGTGCTTAAAAGCTATCCGGACATCCACGTGGTCGAGGAACAAAGCGCCGAATGGCAGCGTGGCAAGGCCATGGACCTGATGAATAACTGGATTCTGTCGGGGAAAAAAATAGATGCCGTGGCCGCCAATGCCGACGAAATGGCCATTGGCGCGGCGATGGCCATCAAACAAGCCGGCATGCGCCCGGGCAAGGACATCCTGGTGGGTGGTAGCGATGGCGGCCCCGCCGGCCTCGATGCAATCAAGAGGGATCAACTGGTGGTAACCGTCTACCAGGACAACAAACGCCAGGCCGTCGGATCCATTGATTTAGCACTGAAGATGGTCCGCAAAGAACCCTATACAGCACAGTTGACCATTCCTTATCAGCTCATTACCAAGGCCAATTATCAGGACTTCCTCAGCCCTTGAACGACTGAAACTCAACGACCGACAGGCAAAGTTGCCCCCGCATGAGCGCCATCGGCACACCACAACTACGTGCCGATCTGGCCGCGCGCCACAAAGCAGCAAGCCGCCGGGGTCCGATTGGCTCTCGCAAGGTTTGGTTGCCATTTGGGCGGGGGGCTGCCATGGCGCTGATCGTGTTTAATCAAGAACCTGGACATAACCATCTGCTCTGTTGTGGGCATTACCCTCGTCGCCAGACGCCACACTACAACACAGGCAAATCGCCAACACGTCCGAGTACTTGTCCATTTTCAGCGCTACGCCGAGAAGCCTTAATACGTCATCTAATTTTTCATCTTTTTTAAGGCAGACAATACCGACGTCCTCCGTCCCACCATCCAGATAATACTTCAACAACATTTTTTCGCAAAAAACCGGTGTGAGATCCTTTGGCGTCAAATTAATATTAGGTACTTCACAGATCGTTCTTGTCAGCAAGGGTTCTTCCCATGAGGCACGAACAGATGTCTTTGTCGGCAAGATGCCTGACAATAAGATGTCGAGTGGACTTTGAGTCGGTGCCAGCTCCGACTTTAAACTCAGGTTCGGTGTTAGCCCCTGCGGCCGACCTTGACGCAGATTTCTATAGATCTCTTGCAAGGGGAACCCATTGTCCGTGTCATACCAGCCAAAATTATCAACCCCCCATGGAAAATAAATACTGAAATTACTGATAAACTTTCCTTCAACTTTTATGCCGTGGGCAATAATAAAAAATATTGAGACGTCCTCAAAAACAACGTCATCCTTTACCAATGCCACCGCGTGACTGCCGATTGCTTTTACTTGAGGCATCTGAAATCTCCTTGATCGTTAACCGGCATCATTGCAATAACCCATCCACGTTAAACCGCTCGGAGTAAAAACAAATGCAGCCCGTCAAGCAGCCGATTCTATTAGACAGATTTGCCCACCTTCGGTAGGAACCGCAACGCTAAGAAGACCGAGCGTGGTAGAGCTGTCCTCATACGGTGGCATCAAGAGGTTAGATCAAATAGCTGCTCAGCGCGGTGATCCAGTAAATATTTCAGAGTCCTGTTGCCCATATCTGCGGGGCTGGCCGGCGCTGACCTGACCGCCAAATGAGGCCTACACCGCGCTTATTGGGTATTTCTCCACCCGCATCGCCGCCACACTCACGGCTTGGGCAAGACCAACTCGGCAGAGGCCTTCTGTCGCGCGACTTCATCAGGGTCCGAGACAAAAACAACGGTCAGAAACAAGGCGCACAGCGCCAGCCCCGCCAGCAGGTAGAGCCCGCTCTCGAAATTACCCGTCATGTCCTTGGCCATGCCGACCAGCCCGGGGCCGAAGAAACCACCGAGGTTGCCCACGGAGTTGATCAATGCGATACCGGCTGCCGCGCTGCTGCCACTCAGGTACAGCGACGGCAACGGCCAGAACGGTCCTTTGAAGCCCATCATGCCAATGGTTGCGGCACACATGCCGAGGATTGCCAGATAGTTGCCGGGCATCCACCCCGCCATTGCCAGGCCACCGGCGAGGAACAGCAGCGCGATGATCAGAAACCGTTTGCGTTTGTTGAGACGGTCGGAAAGCAGGCCGATGGTGACCATGCCGATGCAGCCCACGACATAAGGAATGGCCGCGACGAAACCAATCGCCATGCCGTTGTAGCCTTGCTGTTTGATGATCTGCGGCAAAAACATCGAAAGCCCGAGGTTGGTTGCGGCGACGCAAAAATACAGGGCGCACAACACCAGGATGGCGGGACTGCGAAACACCTCCCACAGTGAACTCTTACTATCGAGCCTGGGGGGATTGGCCTTGATATCGTTTGCCAGTTCACCGGCCAGCCATTCACGCTGCGTATCATTCAACCAATGCACCTGCCGTGGCGAATCCGGTAGGTACTTGAGCACTACACCCACCAACAGAATGCCCGGGGTCCCCTCGACGATATACAACCACTGCCAGCCCTTGAGGCCCAGGAGGCCATCGAGCTCCAGCAGCAAGGTTGAAATCGGCGCGCCGACTGCCAGGGAAATCGGGATCGACAACATGAAGGTCGAGATAATGCGGGCTCGATAACGTGCCGGGAACCACAAGGTCAGGTAAAGAATGACCGCAGGGAAGAATCCGGCTTCCGCCACCCCCAGCAAAAACCTCAGTGTCAGGAAGCTTCTGGGCCCCTCGACAAACACCATGCAGGTGGCAATCAGCCCCCAGGTAAAAAGGATACGGGCAATCCAGCGCCGCGCACCGACCCTGATCATCATCAGGTTGCTGGGCACTTCGAACAGGCAATAGCCAATGAAAAACAACCCGGCCCCCCATCCAAAGACCGCGCTGCTCAGACCGATATCGGTGTTCATGGTCAGCGCCGCGAAACCGACGTTGACACGGTCGAGATACGAAACGATGTAGAGCAAAATCAGCAACGGCAACAGCCGCCAGAAGATTTTGTTCGTCACTTGTTTTTCAATGTCAGCGCTCATGGCACGTCCTTTTTTTATTCTTGTTTTACCCTGCGCCGAGAAGGGCAAAGCCCACTCCCGGCGCAGGCGGTAACGCTTGAAACTCAGGTTATTTGGAGACAGGCATCGCGAACTCGGCCCCCTGTTCAATGCTCTCCGACCAGCGCTGCATGATCGATTTCTGCTTGGTGTAGAAGCGCACGCCCTCCTCCCCATAGGCATGCATGTCACCGAACAGGCTTTTCTTCCAGCCGCCGAAACCATGCCAGGCCATCGGCACTGGAATTGGCACGTTGATGCCGACCATGCCCACTTCGATACGACGGGCAAATTCGCGGGCGACATTACCATCGCGGGTGAAACAACTGACGCCATTGCCAAACTCATGCTCGTTGACCAGTTTCAACGCTGCGGCGAAGTCAGGTACGCGCACGCAGGCCAGGACCGGGCCAAAGATCTCTTCGCGGTAGATGCTCATCTCGGCGGTGACATGGT
Organism: Pseudomonas sp. GW821-FHT04D07; assembly: GCF_059420225.1. Taxonomy (NCBI): domain Bacteria; kingdom Pseudomonadati; phylum Pseudomonadota; class Gammaproteobacteria; order Pseudomonadales; family Pseudomonadaceae; genus Pseudomonas; species Pseudomonas sp. GW821-FHT04D07. The sequence goes on along the minus strand of NZ_JBWKTH010000003.1, from coordinate 119,795 downwards.
CGAACAGTGTCGCCCCCAACCAGAACCCGTTCTCCAGGCCTGGCTCGGCCGGTACAAAGTCACGACCATCGAGCAGCAACTGCGCACCCGCCTCCACGCCTTGAGCGATGTAACCGCTGATTCGCTCACGGGCGGCCCGCGAAACGATCGGTCCCATCTCCGCCTTCAGGTCGCGGCCGTCGGTGATGTTCAACTCACGACCGCGCCGGGTCAGTGCCGCGACCACCTGGTCCGCCACGTCACCGACCAGGACCGCCACCGAGATGGCCATGCAACGTTCGCCGGCGCTGCCAAACGCGGCACCGATCAGCGCATCGACGGTACGCTCGATATCCGCATCGGGCATGACGACCATATGGTTTTTCGCGCCGCCCAGGCCTTGCACACGTTTACCGTGGCGCGCACCGGTTTCGTAGATGTATTGGGCGATGGGCGTGGAGCCCACGAAGCTGATCGCCTTGACGTCGGGGTGCTCGATCAGTGCATCAACCGATTCCTTGTCGCCCTGAACAACGTTGAATACACCTTTGGGCAGCCCGGCTTCGCGAAGCAGCTCAGCCATGAACAGGGCCGCGCTCGGATCAGTCGGGCTCGGTTTGAGAATGAAGGTATTACCGGCAGCGATGGCGACCGGGTACATCCACATGGGCACCATCACCGGGAAGTTGAAGGGCGTGATGCCGGCGACAACGCCCAGAGGCTGGCGCATGGTCCAGTTATCCATGCCTCGGGATACCTGGTCGGAATGATCACCTTTGAGCAGGTTCGGAATACCACAGGCGAATTCCAGAATATCGATGCCACGGTCCACTTCACCCTGGGCGTCAGTGAAGACCTTGCCGTGCTCAGCGACGATAATGCGTGCCAGATCGTCCTTGCGCATGCGCAGCAGGTGCAGATACTGAAAAAGCACCCGCGCACGGCGGATGGGTGGAGTATCGCTCCAGGCGGGGAACGCGGTCTTGGCCGCCTCGACAGCTTCGGAAACGGTCTGGCGGCTCGCCAGCGCAACGCGCCCGGTCACCTCACCCGTGGCAGGGTTGTAGACGTCCTGATAGCGATCATCGCGGGAAACGCGTTGATCATTGATGAAATGCTCGATCGAGGTAGTCATGGCAGTTGATCCAGGTTGAGAGTTGGGCTGGCAGCGTTGCAAGCCAGCGGTGAAACTCACGATAGGCTTTCAGTTTGTTCTAAACCAGAGCAGAATCCAGAACTGATTGTGCATTTATGAGAACAATAAACTCGTGGAAAAATCTGAAATCGAAGGACTCTGGAGCCATATCCACTGGCTATCGGTGCTAGAGGAACAAGGCACCTATACTGCGGCCGCGGCACGCCTGGGTGTCAGTAAATCCGCAGTCAGCCAACGCATCAGCGATCTTGAAAAGGCCACCGGCACGCGTCTGGTGACCCGCACCACACGCAGCGTGCGGCTTACCGATGCCGGGCTGTCATTGACCCGCGAAGTGCGCAGCGCCTATGAGCACATTGCCCGCAGTTTTTCCTCGGTGCGGGACTCGGCCGGGGAAATCCGCGGCCTGGTGCGCCTGACCGCGCCCGTTGCCTTCGCCCGGCAGCAACTGGTGCCTCACCTCGCTGAATTCCTCCAGCAGTATCCGCAGGTGCGCATTCAACTGGATGTTTCCGATGCCCTGAGTTCACTGGCCGCCGAGGGATATGACCTGGCAGTCAGGCATGGTTTCCAGGTGCCGGAAACACACGTGGCCTGGAAACTCTGCGACACCGCTTCCGTACTCGTCGCCACCCGGCAATACCTGCAGCGCGAGGGTGAACCCCGAGAGCCTGGAGAGCTCCCCACCCACAATTGTCTTTATTACCCGCGCGGCACTGATCAACCCGCCTGGACCTTCGAACGAACCAAACGAGGTGCAAAAAATGTAGAACGCATCACGGTGCCCATCGCCGGCAGCTTTGCCACCAACAACAGCGAAGCGTTGCGCGACTCGGCGCTCAGCCATCTGGGCATTGCCCTGCTACCTGACTTCAGCGCCCATGCCGCGCTTGCCAGCGGCAAGCTGGTGCAGGTGCTCAAGGACTGGACGTTGACGGGGGCCTTCGCCGACGAGATTTATCTCATTCGCCCCTACTCGCCCCATGTCCCTAAATCGGTGACGGCATTGGTCAGTTATTTGAAGCAGAAGCTGTCAGGCGGATTTCAAACCGCGTGATCGCGTCGGCGATTGGGCACCTGTGGAACCGGACCAAGCCCGGCTCCACAGGGCCAAACGCGCACATATTGTCACTTCGACGCAAATGGCAGATGTCAGAACTTGGTGATGAACTTCACCCCCGCAATCAGGGCGTTGTCCACTTCATCTACGCCGCCTGGGTGAACGACATACTGAAGGTTGGGACGGATGGTAAACCACGGCGCCAAGGCAAACCCATAGTGAATCTCGGCGTCCCATTCGCTGTGGCGCACGGGCATGTAGGCGGGGTTGTCATAATCATTGATGCCTGCCAATTCATTGGTCAGCTGTGCCTCTTTGGTCACATTTTCGTTGACGTGGATCCTGGCTACGCCAACACCAAAGTCATCGTTTGGCCGAGTGTCGAAAAACCCCTTATAGACGAAGCCCGCTTGGAGGAAATTGTCCACCAGGTTGGTCGCCTTATCGTGCACCGTGGCGTTGAAGAACACACTCAGCCCCCGCGCCGGGTCCCCACCACGGCTGGTGAGTTGTTGCTGGGCCACCACCCAGGCCCCGTGTTTGTTGCTACGGCGGCGGAAAGCGCCACCTGACACCGGCTGCGGCTGCCCATCCGCGCCCTCGTAGACATCATCGGCCTTGGCCGAGCTGTAGTAACCACCCAACCGGTATTCGCCCGGCAGCCCATTGACCTTAGGCGACCAGACCACTTCCGCCGGTATGAGCGCGCCTTTGCTGCCACTGCCGCTGAGCTTGAAGCCGTTGCCGACCTCAAGGTTCGATGGATTGACTTCGAAGGCGCCAATCTGCGCGTAGACTTCAGACGACAGCGCGTACTTCACGCGCAACCCCCATTGCGAGACCGGCCAGTTGTACCAGACCGATCCCGCCCAGTTAGCGGCCTGTGGACCACAGAAAGCGTTGTTCTGGAAGTCACAAGGGAAGGTATTGAAGTCCTCCCCTTCACCAAACCGACCCGCCTTGACGTTCAGCGCACCATCCAGCAGCCCTTTGCTCAACCACATCTGCGTCAACCGCCAGGTCTGGCCACGGCCATAGACTTCCTGAGGCGTACTGAGCATCCCGGCGCGGGGATCGCTGATGCGATCATTGGCCAGGTTGCGGCCACTGCGTTCGGTGACAGTCAGCTGGAATAAAGCGTCGTCCCAACCGGCAATTTTCTGCAGGTCGAGCTTGGTCCCCAGCGCCAGTTGATCGGCATAACGTGCCGTATGGTCTTTATCGTATCCACCACGCAGGTTGGCGGCGGCTTCGCCCACATATTCGACGGAAAAGTCATAGCCTTTCTGGTATAGCCCGGAACGCACTCCGCCCCAATCGCCCAATGCGTATTGCGACGGGTCGAAGGTATCGGCAGCCGATGCTACTTGCACACCGAAGCCGCTGACCAGACAAAGCGCAAGGCTGATTTTTGGACGAACGAAGGGGTCCCGCTTGACTAGGGATTTCAACATCAACTGCACTCCAGATTATTGTTATTTTCATGCCTGATTTATTGAATGACTGTCGGATCGGTCTTTTTAGAGATGCACGCTCCTGGAGACATTGAAATGTCCCTGTTGAAAAATGAGGTGTTTGTTCGCAAGCGATCCGCCACCCGCTGCGAGTGGCGGATTGGCAACGCTTACTTCACGACTTGATAACCCGCCGCCGCCATGACCCTGAGCAATTCGGCGTGGCCTTTGCGGGCCATTTCCAGTGGCGGGTTGAGGCGAGGATCCTGTTCGGCCTCCACCACGAACCAGCCTTCGTAACCCTTGCTGGCCAGGGCCTTGACGAGGGCTTCGAAGTCCAGACTGCCGTCACCTGGCACAGTGAACGCGCCCTGGATCACCGCATCGAGGAAGCTCTCCCGAGTGCGATTGAGGCCGTTCACCACCGGACTACGAACATCCTTGGTGTGCACGTGGATAATCCGCGCATGGTGGTTTTCGATCACACGCAGCAAGTCACCGCCGGCGAAAGACATATGTCCCGCGTCGAACAGCAACGCAACCGTGGAATGCTTCATCAGCAGGTCCAATTCCGCCTCTGTTTCGACCACGGCGCCCATATGGTGGTGGTACGCCAGCGGCATGCCCTGCCTGGCGCACCAGTCGGCAAAGTCGGAAACCTTGCGGCCATAGGCGGCCATCTCGACCTCGGAAATTTTCGGTTTTGTCACCAGCGGCGCGCTGCGCACGCCCTGGATCGAACTGGCGGTCTCGCCATACACCAGGCACGGCGCCTGCGCCGCAACAAAGAAGTCCAACTGCTGCGAGATACGATCTTTTTCCGCCTCGAGGTCGCCGTCCAGCAGCAGTCCCGAGAACCAGCCGCCACACACCGACATGCCATAGCGCGACAGGATCGGACCCAGCTCCGTCATGCTCATCGGAAAACGACGCCCGGTTTCCATGCCGGTGAAACCGGCCACGGAGGCCTGGCGCAGGCACTCTTCGAGGCTGACGTCATCGGAAAGTTCTTCGAGGTCGTCGTTCCACCAGGCAATTGGCGCAATACCAAGTTTTGCTTTCATCTCACACACCCAACCGTTGAGCTTCACGAATTTTTTCCTGCGCGGCACGAGCAGCGCGGACACTTTCAAAGGTCGAGACCTCGGGGACACCCACATCCCAATCAGCATCACCAGGCACCCACTTCCAGGCGTCGGAGACGATGGAAATCAAGGTCACGCCCTCGTTGCCCCGGGCCCAGATCATGGCTTGCTCGAGCTCTGCAAGATCAGCCACGTGACGCGCCTTGGCGCCCATGGATTCGGCATGTTTGACGAAGTCAACGTGCAACGGATCATGGCGATTCTGGATTCGACAATCGGTAAGCAGGTTATTGAAGCCCGGTACGCCCTTGGCCTGTTGCAGGCGATTGATAACGGCATAACCGCCGTTGTCGCAGACCACCACGATCATCTTGTGGCCGGTAAGAGCCGCGGAGTAGATATCTGAGTTCATCATCATGTAGGTGCCGTCGCCGAGCATCACGATCGGCGTGCCACCGGCGGCGCCCGGACCGTCCTGCGCCATGGCGCAGCCCCAGCCGGCGGCGATCTCGTAGCCCATGCAGGAGAAACCAAACTCGCAATCGAAGGTGTGCGGGTTCTTCACCCGCCAGCCCTTGGTGACTTCGCCCGGCGTACCGCCAGCCGCGGCAATCAAGGTATCGCCCGGAGCCGCGACCTTGTTCAACACCCCAACCACCTGGGCATAGGACGGCACCGGTGCGTCACTGGCCTGCTGGTAGTGGTCGAGCAGCGCGTTCCATTCAACGAACAGCGCACGGGCACGCGCCATCAATTGGGCATCAGCCTTGTAGCCTCCCAAGGCGGCATCCAGCTCGCCAACGCTTTCCAGCGCATCACCGACGACCGAGAGCGCACGATGCTTGATCGCGTCGTAGCGCGCGGCGTTGATCGAGATGAACTGCGCGTCATGGGCAAAGGCGGTCCACGAGCCGGTGGTGAAATCCTGCAACCGCGTGCCGATGGCCAGGATCACATCCGCCTCTTTCGCCAGGCTGTTGGCCGAGGTCGACCCCACGATCCCGATCGGGCCGGCATGCACCGGATGGTCATGGGTCAGTGCGCCCTTGCCGGCGATGGTTTCGACCACGGGAATACCGCGTTTGGCCGCGAATTCCGCCAACGCCTCCTCGGCACCGGAGTAACGCACGCCGCCACCGGAGATGATCAAGGGACGCTTGGCGGTTTTCAGCAAGGCCGCCGCGGCAGCAATAGCGTCGCGATCAGCGCGCGGGCGAGGGATCTTCCACACCTTGGGTTCGAAGAACACCTCAGGGTAATCGTAGGCGATCTCCTGGGTGTCCTGCGCCAAGCCGATGAAGGCCGGCCCGCAATCGGCCGGGTCGAGCAAGGCTGCCACGGCCTGCGGCAGGGATTGCAAGAGTTGCTCCGGCAACACGATGCGGTCCCAGTAACGCACCACGGCTTTAAAGCAGTCATTGGCGGTCAGCGACGGATCGTTGAAGTGTTCGACCTGCTGAAGGACCGGGTCGGGCAGACGGCTGGCGAAGGTATCGCCGGCAATCAGCAAGACCGGTAGCCGGTTGGCCATCGCTACACCCGCGGCGGTCACCATGTTCAGCGCGCCCGGGCCGATGGACGTCGCCGCCACCATGATCTGGCGCCGGCGCTTGGCTTTGGCGAAGCCAATGGCCGCCAGCGCCATCGATTGCTCGTTCTGCCCCCGCCATGTGGGCAACACGTCCTGGACCGTCTCCAGTGCCTCCGAAAGACAGGTTACGTTGCCGTGCCCAAAGATCCCGAATACACCAGCGAACAGCGGTACGCGCTGCCCGTCGATCTCGGTGAACTGATTGCAAAGATAGCGAACCAGGGCTTGCGCCATGGTCATGCGCACAGTTTTGCGGGTCATTTTATTTCCTCCGGAAGCACTGCCATTGTTGTTTTAGGAATACATATTGACAATATGATCATTTCGCAATGATTATTGCAAACAGATATTCAACAGGGAATACCGATGCTGGAATCTTTTCCAGGGCTGGCATCGGCGCCGCCGGGGTCAATGAACGAGGGGACGCTGCAAGCGCTGCGCTCAACCTCGTTCATCCTGTTTGGCAACACGGGTCCCTTACTGAGGGGCGTACCACGAAACCAGCAAAGTCGAATAAAAACCATGTACGAACAATACGGACTTTTCATCAATGGGCGCTGGATCCCCGGCTCCGCGAGCGCCGAGGTCATCTCACCGGTCACCGAGCGGCCTCTGGGACGTGTACCCATGGCGACGGCGGCCGAAACCCGCGAAGCACTCGACGCGGCCCACGGCGCCCTGGCAAAAATGCGTGAACTGGGCGGTTTTGGTCGCGCTGAGGCGCTGCATAAAGCCGCCGACGAAATGATCAGGCGCAGCGACGAGGCGGCACGCATGATCTGCGCGGAGACGGGCAAACCCATCGCGCAGGCCGGGCGTGAATGGATGCTCGCCTGTGAACAGTTTCGTTGGTGCGCGGAAGAAGCCCGACGCATCTATGGGCGCATCGTCGACAGTCGCGTGCCGGGCGGACGCTTTGAGATCACCCACGAGCCCGTCGGGGTTGTCGGGGCTTTTTCAGCCTGGAATTTTCCGGCGGCGTTGCCGGCCCGCAAACTGGCCCCGGCACTGGCGGCCGGCTGCCCGGTGGTGCTGCGCCCGTCGTCGCAGACCCCGGGCGTGGCCATGGTGATGGTCGACTGCCTGCGGGCCGGCGGCCTGCCCGATGGCGCGGTGAACCTGGTCATTGGTTCGACGGGCAATACCTATGCTCCCATCATGGCCGATTCGCGGGTGCGCAAAGTCTCCCTTACTGGCTCCACCCGCATCGGCCAGCAGATGATTCGCGATGCGGCTGACACGGTGAAAAAGGTCTCGATGGAGCTGGGCGGCAACGCACCGCTGATCATCTTCGAGGATGCCGACATCGAAGCTGCCCTGGACCTGACGGTCGGGACCAAATTCGCCAACTGCGGTCAGGTCTGCGTCACGCCCGACCGGATTTTCGTGCATGACAGCCTGTACGACGCCTTCGTCCAGGGCTTCGTCAGCCGCACGGCCAGGATCAAGCTCGGCGACGGGCTGCAAGCCGACACCGGTATGGGCCCGCTGATCAATGCCAGCCGCCTGGACGAGATCGAATCCATCGTCGCCGCGGCGGTGAACGACGGTGCCAAAGTCGTCCACGGAGGCAAGCGCCCTGCCCATCTGCAGAGCGGATTTTTCTTCGAGCCCACCGTGCTGGTGGATGTGCGTGATGACATGCGTGTATTCAGCGAAGAAAACTTCGGCCCCATTGCCGCCATCAGCCGCTTCTCCACCGAGGAAGAAGTATTCGCCCGCGCCAATGCCTCGAACATGGGCCTGTCGGCTTACGCCTTCACCCGCTCGCCTGACCGCGCACGGCGCACCGTGGCGGCCTTGAACGCCGGCATGGTCGGCATCAACAGCTTTGCCCTCGCCGCTGCGGAAGCCCCCTTTGGCGGCACCAACCACTCCGGCATGGGTCGCGAAGGCGGCAGCGAAGGCATCGCCGACTACCTCGATACCAAGCTTGCTCAACTGGTTTTCTAAGAGAGGCCCTAAATGAAAAAAAATAAATTGCACCAGATCTGGGCTCAAGGAAAACCTGTGCTGCATGGCTGGTTGTCGCTTCCTTGCAGTTTCAGCGCCGAGATCATGGCGGCCCAGGATTACGATGCCATCTCCATCGACATCCAGCACGGAGCGGTGGACTACAAGGACGTGCTCGGTATGTTCCAGGCGATGCGCGCCTCCGACGCGGTGATCATGGCCCGAGTGCCATGGCTGGATCCCAGCTGGATCATGAAAATCCTGGATGCCGGGGCCTACGGCATCATCTGCCCGATGATCAACAGCCGCGCCCAGGCCGAACAGTTCGTACGCTACATGCGTTATCCGCCGCTGGGCGAGCGCAGCTTCGGCCCTACCCGTGCCGCCTACCCCGCCGGTGCGAACTACGCCGCCGAGGCCAACGGCGAAATCCTCGCCTTCGCCATGATCGAGACCGCCGAGGCCATGGGCAACCTTGAGGAAATCGTCTCCACTCCAGGGCTCGACGGTATCTACGTGGGGCCGGCCGACCTGGCCTTTTCGCTCTCGCGGGGCGAGTTGACACCTGCGTTTGATCGCGAAGAACCCGAGGTCATCGAGGCCATCAAAACCATCCTCGCCACCTGCAAGCGTCACGGCAAGAAAGCCGCGCTGCACTGCGGCACGGCTGAATATGCCGCGCGGGCCGTTGAATGGGGCTTTGACATGACCACCGTTTCGGGCGACACCCGGTTGCTGGCCGCGGCCAGTGCGCAATCCGTGGCCTCCTGGCGCAAGCTGACAGCCGGGCAAACCGAACAGAACGTTAAAAAGGAGGGCTACTGATGGCTCGTCTTCTGGTCGCTGGAAAACTCCATCCTACCGGCGTGGCATTACTCAAAGAGTACGAGCGGCGCGGGGTGATCGTAGATTATGTCGAGGAAGTTTCCGAAGCATCCTGCGCGCAACTGATTGGCGAGGCCGACGCCCTGGTGATCCGCACTCAACCGTTGTCGGCGGCTACCATCGCCAAAGCCAAAAAGCTCAAGGTGGTGTCACGGCACGGGGTTGGCTACGACTCGGTCGACCTGCAGGCGTTGAACGCCCGGGGGATCGGTCTGACCGTGGTCGGTGACGTGAACTCCATCTCCGTGGCCGAGCACGCCATGATGCAATTGCTGGCGGGCGCCAAACGCGCCGTCCGAGCCGATCGCTCGGTGCGCAAGATCGGCGATTGGGGGTGGCGCAATGGCCTGGAACAGCAGGAGATTTCCGGCAAGAACCTGTTGATCATCGGTTACGGGCGCATCGGCCGTCACCTGGCAACCATGTCCAGCGGATTCAACATGCAAGTACGCGCCTTCGATCCGTTCCTGGAGCGCGCCGGCTGGCCTGAGGGGCCCGTGCGCCCGATATCGCTGGAAGAAGGCTTGGCATGGGCTGACTTCATCTCGGTCCATACGCCACGGGGCGAGCGGCCGACACTTGGTCCGCAAGAGTTTGCACTCATGAAGCCAGGGGTCATCATCGCCAACACCGCGCGTGGTGGGGTGGTCTGTGAACAGGCCCTGGCCGAGGGACTGGCCAGCGGCCACGTGGGGGCCGCGGGCGTGGACGTATTCGACGATGAGCCACCGACACGGCAATCGGTCCTGCTCACTCAAGATACCGCGATCCTGTCCCCTCACATCGCCGGCCTGACCGCTGAGTGCAGCGAGCGCATGGCAATCTCGTCCATCGAGAACGCGATGAACTTCCTCGCCGGCACGGTGGACCCGACACTGGTCATCAATAGTGCTCACCTCGACCCGCTCCAGCCGCCCTTGTCGGCCTGACGCAACGGGAAATCCGGCTTCCTCGACGAGGCCTGCTCGCGACTCGCCCGGCGCTGCTGCCGGGCGTTCGTCGTTGTGGGCAAACAGGTTGCCGCACTTGAATTTCAGGGCGCACGCTATAATGTGAGCGCCGTGTACGAACCAGGAATGAGGCAACACATGCAACCCACCGATCCACCCAGGGATTATGAAGATCTGATTCGCCTGATCCATGAACGTCATGATCAGATGAGCAAGACCTATCAGCGCATTTCCGTATACCTGACGCAGAATCCAAATGAAGTGGCCGTGCATTCGGTCAACAACATTGCCGAGCGCTGCAATATTCACGCATCCAGCTTCGTACGCTTCGCGCAGGCATTGGGTTACACGGGTTTCAAAGATCTCCAGGTACTGTTTCAGCGCCGCCTGGAAACCGCCGCCCCAGGATTCGAAGCACGCCTGCGGGCGCTGAGCAGCGAATTGCAGAACCGCCAGGACACCTCTGAATATGGTTTCCTGCACGAGCTGGTGCTGCGCGATATCGCTTCACTGCAGGACATGCTGGAACGCACCCCCACTGCGGATCTGTCCGACGCAGTAGACCTGATCGAAAAAGCCGACACCGTCTATCTTATCGGCCAGCTGCGCTCCTCGCCGGTGGTTGAGCTATTGCGCTATGGCCTCACCATGCTGGGCAAGCGCTGCCTGCTGTTGGACGCTGGCGGTGGGCTGGCCACGCACATTGCCCGCACGATGCGCCCGCAGGATCTGCTGATTGCCGTGTCTTTCCGCTTCTACGCGACGGAGGTGGTCAACGTCGCCGAGGAAGCCAAAGCGGCGGGCGTGCCGATCGTGGCCATCTCCGACAGCACCTTGTCGCCCATCGCCAAGAGCGCCTCGGTGCTGTTCGCCGTGCCCGAGCCGGACTACACCTTCTCCCGCTCGCTGGCGGCGCCCATGTGCCTGGTCCAGGCGCTGACCGTGGCGGTCGCGTCACGCCTGAAAAAATCCGTCCCACCGCGCATTCCCACCGTCACAGAGGCGTGACCAGCCATCGGTTTGGTCTGGCCGTTAACAAGAGAGCCCCGGCCCTGAAACCTGAATGAAGCAGGCTGCATGGCAGGGGCTTTTGCGTGGGTTAAAGCATCAAGTCCTGGTCTTGACTCCGCTGGAACGCCGGCTGGCGATGGTGGTCAGTACGGCGGCAATGATGATCACCGCCCCCGTGGAAGCCTGTACATAAAACGAAGGCACCTGGGCCAGGGTCAGCAAGTTATTGATGACGCCAATCAGCAACACGCCGCTGACCACACCGACGATGGTCCCCCGCCCTCCCCCAAGGCTCACCCCACCGATCACCGCCGCCGCGAACGCCGAGAAGATGATGCCCTGCCCCTGGGTGGTGACCGCCGAATCCAGGCGTCCGGTCATCATCACCCCGGCCAGCCCGGCCAGCAGTGCGGCAAAGATAAACGCCGACCAGATGACTTTATCGACATTGATACCCGCAGCCCTGGCCGCTTCTTCATTACCGCCAATGGCGTACAGCGCCCGGCCGTAGCGATGGTATTTGAAGATCACCCCAACCACCGCCGCGATGGCAATAAACACCAGCACCGACAGCGGAACGCCAAGGACTTTTTCCGAGCCCAGGAACGTCAGTGCCTTGCCTGGGGAATAGATCGAGCGACCATTGGAGATGATCAATACGCCGCCGCGCAGCAGTACCAGCAGACCCAAAGTCGAAATGAACGGGTTCAGTCCGACCTTGACCACCATGAAACCGTTGAACCAGCCGATCGCACCGGCGACCCCGAGCGCCACCACCAGGCCCATCCACGCCGGCAGTTCCAGGCCCAATCCGCCGACCGCGGCAGGCACCAGCGTCACGGCGGCAAACATCGGGGCGAAACCGACCACGCCTTCCAGCGACAGATCCAGACGACCGATGAGGACCACGAATGTCAGGCCAATGGTGGTCAGCCCCAGCACACTGATCTGCTCGAGAATGTTCACCAGGTTGGTGGCGGTCGCGAAGCGCGGCGCGACGATCGCACCGATGATCACCAACAGCAGGATGACGGGGTACATCGTATAACCGTCGGCGACAAAAGACGTGCCGAATGCCGCCAACCTGGAACGGCCTTCGGCCGGCTTTGTGAGTTTGGAGTTGCTAACCATATCTGTGCTCATAGGACACCTTCCATCCGTAATACCAGATCTTTTATTGTGTAGTCGCCCACGAGCTGGTCTTTGACCTCGTCGTCAAAGACGATGACGACTCGATTCGCCAACTGGGCGATTTCATCTTCTTCGTCCGACACCACCACGACACCCAGCCCCTCGCGAGCCAGGTTCCGGAGCAGCGCATAGAGTTGCTCCTTGGCACCGACGTCAACACCGCGCGTGGGGCTCAGCGCCACGACGATGTCAGGGCTGCGGCACAGCGCTCGGGCAAAGACGACCTTCTGCTGGTTGCCGCCGCTCAGTTGGCTGACAGGCTGCTCGAGGGTCGAGGCAACTACGTGGGTCTGTTGCGCCAACCGCTCGACGTGTTCGGTTTCGCCCTGCTTGCTGATAAAGCCGAAGCGGTTGGACAAGATGTCCAGCCCACCGATCACCACGTTTTCGCGCACCCCCAGCAGCCCCACGTACCCGCTCACATGCCGGTCGGTGGGCACCAGCCCGATCTTGGGCAATGGACCGCGTGGATTACTGATGTGTCCCTGCTCGGGTTTGCGCTGGCCTGCCAGAATCATCGCCAACGCCTCCTTGCCGCCACCAACCGGCCCGGCCAGGGCGACAATCTCACCGGCGCGCACTTCAAAATCGATGACATTTTCCGAGCGAGGACCGATACGAATGCCCTTGGCCTGGATCAGGCTCGGCTGCCGCTCGCGGGTGTAGTCTTCGCGAATGCTGCGTAGCGTCTTCTTGCCCATCATCAAATCAGCGATGGTGTCCACATCGAGGCCGCCCACAGGCTCACGCTCGCGCACGACCTGGCCGTCACGAAGAATGGTAACGACGTCGGCGATCTCGAAAATCTCATCCAGGTGATGGGAAATATAGATGAACGACACCCCTTGGGCCTTGAGTGCCCGCACCTGTTCGAAGAGGATCTTTTTCTCGGCGTTGCTCAGTGCCGCGGTTGGCTCGTCGAGAATCATCACCGGCACACCACGGCTGAGCGCCTTGATGATTTCCAGCAATTGCCGGGTGCCTGCGTCCAACTCGCCTACAAGCGCATCGGCACGAATGTCGATGGCCCAGTTATTCAGCAGTTCCTCGGCCAATGCCAGCGTGCGGGCACGGCTGACCGTGCCGAACTTGCCGCGGACCCTGGGGTTTTCCAGAAACAGGTTTTCGGCCACCGTCAGCAGGTTGAACAGCTGCGGCGTCTGCTGCACATGGGCGATGCCCTCGCGGATTTTTGCCGCGTAATTCTGGGCGTTGGCCGTGACCTGGGTACCGGCGATTCTGATCGTGCCCGAGTCCGCGGGCGTGAACCCGCTCATCGTGGAAACCAGCGTGCTTTTTCCTGCGCCATTACGCCCCAGCAGCGCATGGACTTCTCCGCGCATGAGAGTGAAGTCCACCCCGCGCAAAGCGCGGGTAGAGCCAAAGGTCTTGGCGATATTGCGCATTTCGACGATGGCGCGCGGGGCGTCGTTGCTATTCAGATTCATGGTTTCAACCCTGTGTGCGGCTTACTTGTTGACCATGTTGGCCCACAACTGGGGCGACTCCACGTTGGCCAACGTCACCAGCGTGGCCTTGAGCTGATACTGAGGCCCCACGGGGGTATCAACGATTTGGCCATCGTCACGCGGCCCGATTTCGATCTTGCCACCCTTGGAGACCAGGTCGATCAACTCGGCGGTTTTCGTCGCATAGGCATTGAGCGGCTGCGAGATCGTCGCATCCAGTGCCCTGCCGCGGATCAACTGCAGGCCCTGAGGGGTGCCATCCACAGCGATGCGAATAATCGAATCAGGGCTACCCACCGACGCGCCTTTGCCGGCGGCATTGACCTGCGCGTTGACCGCCGTGGCCATCAACTCGGAAGCCATGAAAATGCCGCTCAGGGAAGGAACCTGGGTCAAGACGTTCTGGGTGGCATCGGCAGCCATGTCGGCCGTCCAGTCGGTGGGCCGCTGGATCAGTTTCACCGCGGGCGCCAGCCCTTGCATTGTCTGCGCGAAGCCTTTGGAGCGATCCAGGCCATTGGGCGTGGTCAACCCGCCTTGCAACTCAAGAACCGTGCAGGTGTGGGCCGCCCAGCACTTTTTGCTGCTCAGGCGGTTGACCATTTCCTTGGCCGCCTGGGCACCGGCATCGACGTTATCGGCACGGATCGAAGCGGTGACTTTGCCCCCCGAAGGCACATCGTCGATGGAGAACACCAGCACATTCGCGGCATTGGCCTGCTTGATCACCGGCACAATGCCAGCGGCGTCGATCGGGGCAAAGACAATGGCGTTGGCGCCGTTGGCAATCAGGTTTTGCAAGGCATCCACCTGGGCGGTCACATCGCCGTTCGGATCAGGGGCGCCCAACAGCGTGAACCCTTTGGCCTGGAACGCCTTCTTGGAAAGGTCCAGCATCAGCGTCTGGAAGTCGTCTTTGAGGAATTTCGGGGTAAAACCTACCCTGACTTCAGGATTGCTTTGGGCTTGGCTCGTGCCTACCCCCATGGCCAGTACCAATGCACTGGCGACCAGTGTAGATACCGCGTGCTTATGCTTCGTGGACAATTTCATATTCTTCCTACTCTTTATTGTTATTGGAAGCCGCCGCGACGCGCACCCGGTTTTCCCGGTTGGCATCGCCAGCGTTTTATCGTGAAAGTGAACGCAGACTGACGTCCTGATCAATCCGATATTTCGGCCACTCGCACCAAGCGACGCTCGTGCAACGAGAGATACGCCGCTTCAGCAAGGATCAACGCCTTGCGACCGTCCTCGAAGCTGGCCAGCGGTGCAGCGCCTTTCTCCACGCAGTCGACAAAGCCGTCGATCTCAGCCATGAACGCCTCGTGGTAGCGCTCCAGGAAGAAGAATTGGTAAGGCTCGCTGGTTTCCACCGTGGTGCTGGTGAAGCGGCGCAGTTCATGGGGCTTGCGGTTATCGGAAATCAGCATGCCCTTGTTGCCCAACAGCTCTACGCGCTGGTCGTAGCCATACACCGCGGCGCGCGAATTGTTGATGATGCATTGCTTGCCCGAGTCGGTGCGCAGGATGAACATCGCGCTGTCCACTTCATTGAGCTCTGCACCCAACGCCGGATCGACCAGCGCATTGGCCAGCGCAAAGACTTCGGTCGGCTCTTCGCCGAGCATGAAGCGGGCAAGGTCGAAGTCATGGATGGTCATGTCGCGGAACAGGCCACCCGCCGCTTCCAGATAGGCACGCGGTGGCAGGCCTGGGTCACGGGAGGTAATGATGACCTGGTGCAGGTCGCCGATTTCGCCGTTGAGCAAGGCAGTACGAGCGGCACTGTGACCTGGGTCGTAACGGCGGTTGAAACCGATCTGGATCGGCAGCCGGGTATTGCCGATTTTCGCGGCACAGGCATTTACCCGCTCAAGGCTCAAATCGATAGGTTTTTCGCACAGCACAGCCTTGCCCGCGGCGATGGCTTTCTCGATGTAATCCGCGTGGGTAGGGGTGGCGGTGGCAATCAGTACCGCGTCCACTTCCGAGGAGGAGAAGATTTCCTCGGCCGTTTGTGCAGCAGGAACGCCAAGCGCCAGCGCGACCTTTTCGGCCGAAGGGCGATGAACGTCATAGACAGCGACCAATTGAGCTCGGGGGTGTTTGGCAACGTTATCAGCGTGCATCTGGCCGATACGACCACAACCCAAAACGGCAATGCGTAGCATAGGTTTCTCCTGACGTGATGCATCTCTGCATCTGTTTTTTGTTCTTGAGTGAAGCGAAATATCTTGCATCCTCACATCGATGTCAATATAAATTCCACACCAACAAAAAACGCAATTTTCATTGCAGAGGAGAATTTCAGATGAAACGATTTGAAGGCAAGATCGTTGTCGTGACCGGCGGGACTCAGGGGCTGGGGGCTGCCGTCGCCAAGCATCTGGCTAACGAAGGCGCAGCCGGTATCGTGACCTGCGGCCGTAGCACCACTAAAGGTGAGGCCGTCGCCCGCAGCATTCGCGAGCAAACAGGTTGCGCGGTGCATTTCGTCCAGGCCGACCTCGCAAAGGTGGCCGATTGCCGCAACGTCATCAAAACCGCAGACGAGATCTTTCAGCGCATCGATGTGCTGGTCAACGCAGCAGGCCTGACCGAGCGCGGGGACATCCTGAGCACCGATGAAGACTTGTTCGACCGCATGTTCGCGGTGAACACCCGAGCACCGTTCTTCCTGATGCAGGAAGTGATCAAGCGCATGATCCGCGACGACATCGAAGGCTCAATCATTAACATCGGTTCGATCGTTGCCCACGCGGGCCAACCCTTCAATGCCTCGTACTGCGGTTCCAAGGCGGCGCTAGCCACCCTGACCCGCAATACGGCGTTCGCCGCCATGCGCAACCGGATTCGCGTGAACCAGCTGAACATCGGCTGGATGGCGTCCGATGGCGAAGATCGTATCCAGCGTGAATTCCACGGTGCCGATGATAATTGGCTGGCCGAAGTCGCGGCGCAGCAACCGTTCGGGCGTCTGCTCGCCCCTGAGGAAGTGGCCAAAGCAGTGGCGTTCCTGGGCTGCGAAGAGTCGGGGATGATGACCGGATCGGTGGTCAACTTCGACCAGTCGGTGTGGGGCGCTTACCAGTACGGGCCGCCCACGCCCGAAGCGAAGCTAGCTCTCTAAGCGACGCGCGATGAGTCAATACCCGTTCCGGCCAAGCCGACCCCATATCGTTCCGCCGCCGTGACGGGTAGCCTCAACCAGCGCAATTGAACTTGGTGTGGACCAGAATGGGTGTCGGGGCCGGCACTGCCGCCACGCCTTCGGTCGCCCCTTTTATCCAGCGCACCGCCGCTGCGGTCTCGCCCACGAAATCGTGGGAAATCACGTAATTCATGACACCTGCCTCCAGCATCGCCCGCGTGTGAACGGTCAGTTCGTGGCCGACGAACATGGGCCGCTGTTCCGCCGCAAGACTATCGATGGCCTGGGCAACCCCTCGGTTGGCGCCCGCAACGTTGTAGATGGCCGCCGGATAACCATACTTGTTGAAATAGCGCGTGAGCTGATCGCGGGTGGTTTGCGGGCGATCATCAGACATCACCCGCTCATCGATCTTGAGGTAGGCAAACTCGCCGCGAAGCACCCGCCTGAAGCCCATCTCCCGCTCTTGCTGGCAGCGAAACGGCACACTGGTCACCAGCAGTATCTTGGCAGGTTCCTTGGGCAGGGCATTGCCGATCAACAGGCCGGCGACACTGCCTGCCGCGTATTGGTCGTTTCCCACGTAGGCGCTGCGCCCCGAATTGGGAAGGTCGGTAGTCAGGCAGACCACCGGAATGCCCAGACTGCAAAGCTTGCGAATGGCCCGATTGATCGCCGGGTGTTCGCGTGACACCACAATCACGCCATCGGCCGACGCGCCCTGCGCCTGGACCTGATCGGCAAACGCGCCGGGGTCGACCTGATTGGTCGGCACATAATGACCGTGCACCACGACCCCTGGCGTAGAGCTGTTCACCTGCGCCTCGGCGCTGGCCAGGGTGGCATTGAAGGTTTCCCCCGAGTCGCAGAACAGGCTGATGTGCAACGTCCCCTTGCCATCGGCCAGGTCCCGCTTGAGCTTGTCCAGCGCCGCCAGCACTTTCAGGCGGGTGCCGTCGCGCACCCCGGGACGGTTGTTCAGCACCCGGTCGACCGTGGCTGGCCCCACCCTTGCGATACTGGCTATCTCGTTGACGGTAGGCCCCTTCCATACATGTCCCAGTGCTTCACGAGCCATACCAGTCACTCCTGACAATGATGGAATTCCAATCAAAGATAACCAAGATACGCCGTTTATATCCAGATCCAGCATCAGGCTCATTTGATTGGAATCACATCAGAAACAGGCGATGGTAGTCGTTGAAGGATGATTTCGCGCTGCAGATAATCGCCCCACAACAACCAAAACAAACTTTGCAAGGATCGCCCCACATCATGAGCATACGAATTGCCGTCATCGGCGCCGGCATCATGGGGGCGGATCACGCCCGTATCATCGCCCAGGACCTGCCGGGCGCCACCTTGCAGGTGATCTGTGACGCGTCCCCGGAGCGCGCCCGGGAAATCGCCGAGCGTTACGGCGCCGCAGACGTTTCCAGCGACCCGATGCAGACCCTGGCGCGGGCCGATGTGGATGCGATCATCATTGCCAGCCCCGACGAGACCCATGCCGTACTGTCGATGGCCGCGATCAATGCCGGCAAGCCCGCCCTGTGTGAAAAGCCACTGTCGCAAAGTCCGGAAGAATGCCTGGCCGTGATCGACAAGGAGACATCCCTGGGCCGCCAGTTCGTGCAACTGGGCTTTATGCGCCGCTTTGACCCGGCTTACCGGGAAATGAAAAGCGCCTTGCAGGACGGTGTTATCGGCCGCGCGGTGATGATGCACAACTTCCATCGCAACGTCGAAGCGCCAGCCAACTTCAGCGGGCAGATGGCAATCAGCAATTCCGCACCCCATGAATTCGACGTGGTGCGCCATGTGCTCGACACCGAGTACAGCGCCATTTCGGTGTTCCAACCCGCGCGGCGGTCGACTCTCGGCGTGGGCGCCCCGGTGTTCATGGTGCTGGAAACTCGCGACGGCCACTTGGTGAACATCGAAATCAACAACAACGCCCATTACGGCTACGACGTACGCGGCGAGTTGGTGGGCGAGCAAGGTTCGGTGCAACTGGCCGGCCCCGTTCACACCCGGGTCAACACCCAGAGGCAGGCCGCAGAGCGCTATGCCGCTGACTGGCGCCCGCGCTTCGCCGAGGCCTACCGCCTGCAAGACAAGGCGTTCCTGGCGTTCGTCAATACCGGTGTGTTCCCGGCCCACGCCGCCAATACCTGGGATGGCTACTGCGCCGCCCTGGTCGCCCAGGCAGGGATTCAGGCCTTGAGTGAAGGCCGCCGCGTCAGCTTGCGCGCCCTAGACACCCCCGCCCTGTACTTGTCACGCGAAGGAGCCTTGTCATGAAACTGGGATTTGTCACCGACAGCCTGGGCGCGCTGCCCTTTCGGGACGTGCTCAGGCACGCAGAACGACTGGGGGTCTCTGGCCTTGAAGTGAACACCGGCGGCTGGTCCACCGCACCACATTTCAACCTGGCGCAGATGCTCGACAGTGCCGCGAATCGGCGCGAATTCAAGCGCGCTTTTGAAGAACACAACCTGGAAATCATTTCCCTCAACGCCAACGGCAACCCACTGCATCCCACCCAACCGGAACAGGGCCAGTGCCTGAAGGACACCATTCGCGTGGCAGGTGAACTGGGGATCAAGACCATCTGCGCGATGTCCGGTTTGCCCGAAGGCCAGGCCGGCGACCGCATGCCCAACTGGGTGGTGGCGTCCTGGCCGCCGGAGACCCAGACCATTCTGCGCTACCAATGGGAAGAGCGGCTGCTGCCATTCTGGAGCGAAATCGCCGACCTGGCCCAGGCACATGGCGTGGAGCGCATCGCCCTGGAGTTGCATGGCAACCAGTGTGTGTACAACGTGCGGGCGCTGCTGAAATTGCGCGAGGCCATCGGCCCGGTGATCGGCGCCAACCTCGACCCTTCACACCTGTTCTGGATGGGCGCCGACCCGTTGGTGGCTGCCGAGGCACTGGGCGAGGCGATCTATCACGTGCACGCCAAGGACACCTTGCTCAACGCCCCACTGCAGGCCGTTGATTCACTGCTGGAAAACGGCTCGCTGATGGATATTCCGGCGCGCAGCTGGTCCTACATCACCCTCGGTTTCGGCCACGGCGAGCAATGGTGGCGACAGTTCTGCTACCGCCTGAAAATGGCCGGCTACGATGGCTGGCTGTCGGTTGAACACGAGGACGTGCTGCTCAACAGCCTTGAGGGCCTGGAAAAATCCGTGGCCCTGCTCAAGGGCGTGATGCCGGTTGCCGCCGGCGACTTCAAACCCCAGGCCATCTGACCCTGGCCGAGAAAATAATACCGTCGACCAGACACGAAAAAGCCCTTGTTCCCGGCACCAGGGCTTTACCGCTCAAGCAAGCTGAAAGCCATGACGTAGAGGGTCTTTATCGTCGACAAAAATAGTGTTGTGCCCGGTAATCTGCGCCCTGACGCCCGACATGATGTCGTGCCCCCTGGGCTCAAACATCAGCGCGGTTCGCACCCAGTCATGCTCGCGAACAAAAATCTCCCGGCGCTCGGCCATCGAGACCGACGGCAACAGCGGGCCACCGCCGGCCACCACTCGAACCGGATTGCCGCAGGCATGTGAGTCAATGCAAAAAAAACTGCGTCTCATACTGGAACCCTTTCAAAGAAGCTTGCCTGGGGAGTGACGCTGCAAGGCGCCGCGTGACAGGCGATCCAGCAGCAGCGCAACGGCGACAATCGCCAGGCCGGCACGCAGCCCCAGGCCCATCTCCATCCTAGAGAGACCTCGCGTCACTTCCGCGCCGAGACCGCCGGCCCCTACCAGGCCTGCCAGCACCACCATTGCCAAGGACATGAGGATGCATTGGTTGAGACCGACCAACAGCGTTGGCGCGGCCGTCGGCAGCTCAATCTTGAACAGGATGTCCCTGGGCGAAGCCCCGGACGCCTGCCCCAGCTCAAGCAAATCTTTTGGCAACTGCTTGAACGCCAGGGTTGTCAGCCTGAGCATCGGCGGAATGCCATAAACAATGGTCGCGATAATGGCCGGTACCCGCCCCAAGCTGAACAGCATCACCGCGGGAATCAGGTAAACCCATGGCGGTACCGTCTGCATAGTGTTGAGGATCGGCAGGAACGCTTCATCCACCCGCTTCACCCGGGCGGCCAGTACGCCGAGTGGAAAGGCAATGGCCACCGATATCAGAACCGCAACCGAGACCAGGGCAATGGTCTGCATGGAGGCGACCCAGAGGCCGGAGAACAAGCAAAAAGCCAACATCAACGCCGCGAATACGGCAACGCGTTTGCTGGCCAAAAAGAACGCGCCGACAACGACGATACCGATGAACAGATACGGGTGGGGAGCCAGTAACGTGGCCTCTACCGCCCCCAGCACCGCCTCGATGACCTGGCTGATCCCTTTGAACAAACCGTGCAGATGGGTGTTCAACCAGTCGACTGCAGGTGCCAGGAACTCGCCCGGGGAAAATTGGATGTCAGGGGTAGTCATTGGCTTTCTCCCAGTCGCGAGCGTGCAGCGTGCTGCGCCAACCGATCCAGAATCATGGTCAGAATGACAATGGCGATGGCCGCATTGATCGATTTGGCAATATCCAGGGTGCGAACCGCTGCGTAAATCGACTCACCCAGGCCGCCGGAGCCGACGATGCCGGCAATCACCACCATGCCGAATGCCATCATCAAGCTCTGATTCACCCCGGCCATGATGCTTGGCTTGGCGAATGGCAAGCGGATCTTGAAGAACATCTGCCAAGCGGTGACGCCACTGGCCTCCCCCAACTCGATAAACTCCCGTGGTGTCATGCGAATCCCCAGGGAGGTCAGGCGTATGGCCGGCGGAACGGCCACGATAAAGGTGGCCAACAGCGCCGTGGCCGGGCCGTAACCGAGCAAGGCGATGGCCGGCAATAGATAGATGTAGGGCGGCATGGTCTGGATCAGATCCAGCACCGGGTCGACAACACGATCGACTGACGGTGCAAGGCCCGCCAGCACGCCCAATGGAATCGCGACCAACAGCGCGAGCACTGTGGCCGTCAGCACCAGGGCAAGGGTGCTGACCGTCTCCGGCCACAAACCGATCACGTTGCAAAACAACAACGCCAAACCCGCGAGCAGCGCGAACCGAACGCCGACCACCCGCCAGCCTATCAACGCAATGGCAATCGCGATGAGGTAATACGGCGGATAGGCAATACACCAGAGCACGCTTTTGTAAATGCCCGCCAGCAGTGCGTTGACGGTGTCGAACAAAAACTCGCCGTGATCCGATAGCCATTCCAGGCTCGAGTCGACGACCGCGTCGAACTGATTGGAAAAGTCCGGGATGCTCATGTCGATGCCTCCAGAACAGTCGCTGTGGACAAAGCCGCGAACTCATTCGGAATGCCTTGAACGCCACGCAGCAGATCGCGCGGCGTAATGATCCCGACCACTGCACCGTTATCAACGACCGCAAGCGCATCGCGCTCGGACCTCATCGTCAATCCGATGAGCTCGTTGATATCGGCGCCGAGAGAGGTTTTGCTGAGCCTGGAGATGTCGCAACCAGGGTTCGCCACCGTGTACGCCTCTACAGGTGTCATAACCGAATGAGCCCTGACCAGATGCAGCCTGGAAATGCCCGCCACGAACTCCGCAACGTAGTCGTCAGCCGGATTGAGAACGATCTCCTCGGCAGTACCTACCTGGATGATCACGCCGTCCTTCATGATCGCGATGCGATCACCGATGCGGATCGCCTCGTCCAGGTCGTGGGTGATAAACACGGCGGACTTGCCCAGCTCCTTGGTCAATTGGCGAAACTCATCCTGCAACTGCCTGCGAATCAACGGGTCAAGCGCACTGAACGGCTCATCCATCAAGATCACTTCGGGATCGGCGGTGATGGCTCGTGCCAACCCCACGCGCTGCTGCATACCGCCAGACAGCTCGCTGGGATAACGCGCGGACCAATCGCTCAAACCGACCTTGGCCAACGCCTGCTCGGCCACTTTGTAACGTTCTGCCTTGCCCACGCCCTGCACTTCCAAGCCGAAAGCGGTGTTCTCCAACACGGTTCGATTGGGCAACAACGCGACGCTCTGAAAGACCATGCCGATATGACGTGCCCTCACCTCACGAAGCTGTGCCGCGCTAAGGGCTGACAGATCCTTGCCTTTAACCAGGACCTTCCCTGAGCTCGGTGTGATCAGCTTGTTGAGTAGCCTGATCAGGGTGGATTTGCCACTGCCGGACAAGCCCATGATGCAAAAGATTTCGCCGCGGCGAACCTGAAGACTGACGTCGGAGACGCCGACCACGCAGCCGTAGTTTTGCAGGATCTGGGTCTTGGTGAGCCCCTGCTGAACGACAGCATTCATCGCAGCAGGTGCGGCTTTACCGAAGATTTTCCAGACTGACTGGCAATCTATCAGCACTTCGTTGGTGTCTATTTTGGCCGTTGTCATTTTCGTAACCCGTGAACCAGTTTTCTGGCTTCTCTAATGAATCAAAGAGCGGCAGTGGCAATAAAACAAAGGTTGCAATCAGTTCTTGATGTTTTCCCAACGTTTGAGCAACTCGGTGTGGCTATCGGTCCAATCCTTGACCGCCTGCTCCATGGTCTTGCCATCCTTGACTTCAGCATTCATCGCGGTGATATCCGCAATGGGTACATACACGCTGGCCATCAGTTCGCGGACACGCGGATTGCCTTCGGCAAAGCCCTTGTGGCCAATCCAGTAGTAGCCCTGCAACGGCGGGAAAATGCCTTTGGGATCTTTCAGGAATTTAAGATTGAATTTCTTGGTCATCCAGGACGGATCCCAAACCGTTACGGCTACCCACTCTTTACGATCGACGGCCGATTTCAACGCCGCGGTCATG
Organism: Pseudomonas sp. GW821-FHT04D07; assembly: GCF_059420225.1. Classification (NCBI taxonomy): domain Bacteria; kingdom Pseudomonadati; phylum Pseudomonadota; class Gammaproteobacteria; order Pseudomonadales; family Pseudomonadaceae; genus Pseudomonas; species Pseudomonas sp. GW821-FHT04D07. The sequence continues at coordinate 96,016 of NZ_JBWKTH010000003.1, read as the reverse complement.
GCGGTGGTACTGCCCTCGACCAACTTGAGCTTGAGGTCATAGGCCTTAACCACATTGTTGGCATCGCTCATCAGCCCCGAGCCTGGCTCGATGCCGATAATCTTGCCGCCGAGTTTTTCCGAATTGGCATTCAGCTGGTCAATGGAGTCAATGTCCACATAGCTGGGTACCGCCAGGCCTTGGTAAAGGCCGAAGGAAACGGGCGATAATTTTTCGATCTTGTTCTTGTTTTTGTTCCAGTAATCGTTCGCTGCATAGTCCGTCTGCGACGCCAGGACCTGAACGTCACCCTTACTTAACGCAGCATAGGCAATGCCCCACTCGGCAAACTCCACAACTTTCACGGTATAGCCAGAATCTTCCAGCACCTTCTTGGTAATTCCCGTGATCGGCGTCAAATCCTCCCAAGTCATCGTCCCCATGGTGATGTTTTTTTCTTCGGCGTGAACGGGCAAACACATAACGCCAGCCACAGCGACAGCGCAGAATGCCTTCCAAATCTTTTTCATGGCGTACTCCGATCTACGGTTAAAACTAGAGATTAGGCTTTTATGAAATAAAAGCCGGTTGTTTGGAACCCTTTAGCCCTCTCGCCCTGCTCTCAGCGCCTGCCAATGAATGACTGAATTAACACCCAGCTTTGTGAGTAACTTGGGTGGCAGCCTACTTGGCCCCGGCGCTTGACTAAAACTTTCTAACATTCTGGAATTCGTACCCGTGGCCAAGTCGGCGGCCAGCACACCCGCCAGGGTGCTCTTCACCGTTCCCAAGCCGTTCTCGCAACAGGCCGAATACAGGTTTTCTTCTATTTCGCCAAAGGCAGGAGCGCTATTGCGGCTCAAACAGAGACGTCCAGCCCAACTAAATTCCAGCGGTGTCGATTTCAACTCGGGAAACCGCGCATCCAGGGAGTGCCGCTGTTCTTCAGCGACGGCCGCCACACGCCTGGATGTCACCTGAATGCTCGGGTCATAGGTGAACTTTGTCCGGATCACAATGCGCGAAAGACCCTGTGAGGTTATTTTCCGAACGGTCGCGCCCATGGGGTCGGCGGGCAACAACGCCCATTGATCCCTACCGCTGACGGGTCGTTCAAACTCTTCATGACTATAAGCCGCGGTCATCGATGCATAGGTAAACACATGCAACAGGCGACCTTGAAAATGGCCAAAGTCCTCGATATGGCCATTGACGGCGAGAATGACCTTGGGCGCGCTGATCACCCCACGGTGAGATTTCGCCCGCCAACTATTTCCCGACCTGGACAGCTCAATAATCGGTGAACGCTCATAAAGACTGATGTGCTTATCCAGGCCAAAGGCCAGATCCCTAATATATTGAGCGGGCTGAATCATTACCGCGCCAGGCGTGTAAAGCCCACTGTGGTAATAACGTGAGCCGGTGATCGCCTGCATCTGTTCGGCATCAAGTAGTTGGTATTGCTCGCCAATGCTTTTAAGCGACTGGGCATAGTTATCATTGAGCTTCACGCCCCGCTCCGTGGCCGCCGCATTGATCTTTCCAGACGGATCAAAAGTCTGCGCGGACATTCCGTATTCACGTGCCGCGTCAGCTGCAAAAGCGATGGCAAAGCGGTTCTGGGCGATTTCCAATGCGCTGGCAGACTCACCCGCCACCGAATACTCCCCGGATGAAAGACTGTGAGGCACATCGATCATGAACCCCGAGTTTCTGCCTGCCGGGCCCTTCGCGACTTCATGGGCATCCACGACCGCGATGCTATCGCCGGGATGCAGTTGTGAAAGTCGGCGAGCGGCGGAGAGGCCGGCAAAACCGGCACCAATAATCAGCCAATCCGCCGTCACGGTTCCATCAAGCATGCGGACAGGCACAGTGCGTGTGGAGATCGCCTCCCACCCTGAAACCCCGGTATCGACCGGAAGGCGCTTGATGGTGTGGGTGCTCATTTTTCGGTCTCTTCATCCGACCGATCAGACACATCGATCCAGATGGTTTTGATTTCGGTGTATTGATCGTGAGCAAAAATCGATTTGTCCCGACCGCCGAACCCCGACGCCTTGTAGCCACCAAAAGGCGTGGACGCATCGCCCTCGCCAAAGCAGTTCACGGTGACGATTCCGGCGCGAATCTCTCGCGACAGTTTGATTGCGCGTCGCAGGCTGCCGGTGTAAACCGATGCGGCCAGGCCATAGACCGTGTCATTGGCCAGGGCAATCGCTTCGGCGATCGTGTTGAACGTGGTGACCGAAAGAATCGGGCCAAAGATCTCTTCCTGGAACAAGCGGCTCTGGCGATCGACACCGTCAATCACTGTCGGCTCGACAAAGGCCCCCTCTTCAGTGCCGCCGCCGTACACAACCTCTAGTTTTCCAGCGGTGGCATGTTCGAGGTACGACTTCACTTTGGCGAAATGCTCGGGACTGACCAGTGCTCCGACACGGTTCTGCGGATCAAGGGGATCGCCCATTTTCCATTCGCGGATGTAGGCACCCATACGCTGCAGCAGCTCATCCTTCACCGACGCGTGGACAAGCAGACGCGAGGTCGCGGAACAGTTCTCGCCCATGTTCCAGAACGCGCCGTTGACGACATGCTGGGCAACCAGATCCAGGTCTTGCGCATCGTCCATCACCACAGCCGGATTTTTCCCGCCGCACTCGAGGACGATACGTTTCAGATTCGAATCGGCCGCGTAATGCAGGAACCGCCGACCGGTGGCGGTCGAGCCAGTGAAGCTGACCATGTCGACGTCGTGATGCAAGCCGATTGGCTCGCCGACATCCTTGCCGGTACCCGTGACAATGTTGAGCACACCGGCGGGGACGCCGGCCTCAAAGGCGAGCTGCGCGACCCGCAATGTCGTCAGCGTGGTCTGCTCCGCGGGTTTGACGATAACCGAGCAACCCGCGGCCAGCGCCGGGCCGATTTTCCAGGCCAGCATCAACAGCGGAAAGTTCCAGGGCAGCACGCAGCCGACCACGCCAATCGGCTCGCGAACAACCAGGGTCAGTGCGTCATTGCCCACTGGAGCGGTGTTGTCATAAATCTTGTCGATCAACTCCGCGTGCCAGCGCAGGGTGTGAATCGTATCCGGCACATCGACCAACTGACATTCACTGACGGGCTTGCCACTGTCGAGGCTCTCAAGCACGGCGAGTTCGTGTTGATGGTGTTCAAGCAGATTGGCGAATTTCAGGAGAACGGCTTTTCGCTCCCGGGGAGAAATCAATCTCCAGCGCCCGTCCGCAAATGCCTCTTTGGCGTTACTCACCGCATAATCGACATCTGCCGACGCGCAGGCGGCGACATCGGTCAGGTACTCACCGGTCGCCGGATTGGTCGTGGCGAACGTCTTGCCAGAAATCGCGGGTTTGAACGCGCCATTGATGAAGGCGTTGGCAGGGAACGAAATAGCCTTGGCGATGGCGGCATATTCAGCCTTGCTCAGAAGATCACCCATGGCTGGCTCCTGAAGCGATGCTTGCTACGTTGCGTTTCAACTCGGCGATGACCGATTTAAGCTTTTGCTTTTCTTCTGTATCGAGAGGCTGAAGCGGCAAACGCACGTCACCGACGTTCAGCCCGTCAAGCTCGCAACCATACTTGATCGACTGCACGAACTTGCCGGCATCCAATGCATTCATCAGCGGCATCATCGCCGACATGATCTGGCGGCCTTTGTCGAAGTCTTTCTCGATCACACAGGCTTGATAAAGTGCCACATGTTCCTTGGGCAGGAAGTTAGACCCGGCACACACCCAGCTTCTGGCGCCCCATGCAAAAAACTCCAGTGCTTGATCGTCCCACCCACAGGACATGGCAATCTGCGGGAATTTGCGCGCCAGCAGATGAACACGGCCCATGTCGCCGGAGCTTTCCTTGATCGCCACCACGTTTTTCGATTGGCTCACACAGGTGAGGTAATCTTCGTCCATCGACACGCACATGCGACCAGGGTAGTTGTAAAGCATGATCGGCAAATCGGCGGCGCGATCGATAGTCAGTGCGTGTATCGCGTTTTCCTGAGAAGTCGGCAGCGCGTACGGCGGAGAAGTGACGAGAATGGCGTCTGCTTGGATGGCTTTGGCATCCTTCGCGTACTGAACCGCCTCTTCAGTGCGAATGGCCCCGGTACTAATGATCAGTTGCACCCGCGTGCCGATGAGGTCTTTTGCGTAAGCGGCCAGTTCGGTGCGCTCTTCTGAAGTCTGCGCATAATATTCGCCAGTCGACCCGCCGATAATAATGCCGTGGACCTTCGCCTCGATCAGCGACTCCAAGACTTGCGAGTAGACACTCCAGTCTATTTCCCCATCCGGCTTGTAAGGCGTGATCGCTGGCGTATAAATACCTTCAAATTTCAAGACGATTTCTCCGGAAATGAATTGCGTGGAAGATCAACGAGCGCGTCCGCCTTGATGCCTTGCGGGGCGATAAAAATTTCCATGTTTTCTCGGGACAGCTCCCAATGTTCAAACACCAGATCAACGACGGCGCCTTCATCACGACGCTCAAGGGCCTCGATAAATAAATCATGGTGCCCCGCGGACAGCTCAAGACGTTCTTCCATGTCCTCGTTTTGAGGTCGGAAAAATGTATTGCCGATTCGCGAGTGATCAATGAGCAATCGTTCCAAACTGGGTTGGAGATATTGGTTGCCGGCCATTTCGCCCATGATCGCGTGAAAACGATTGTTCTCGACGACCATCGCCAATGCCTCCCTTGACGTGGTGGCCAGGCGGAACCGGTGCTGGGTGTCCTTCAGATCAATCAGTTGACGCGGCTTGAAATTTTGCACCGCCAGGCGGCCGATGGCCGCATACATCATCGGTGCAACCAGGAAGAAATTACGCAGGGTCGAGTGATTCATTGGAATCACCCGAGCACCGCGGTTTTCCCGAATATCGACATAACCTTCACCGGCCAAGCGGCGGAAGACTTCGCGTACGGGCGTTCGGGACAAGCCATAACGTTCGCTGAGAATGACTTCATCCAGCGCTTCGTCGGGATCCAGTTCCATTGTCAGAATTTGCCGTTTCAGGTCTTCGTAGAGACAAGTTTTGCCGTTTTTCACAAACGACCTCCTGAGGTAGTTTTGGGGTCAGGCGCGGCTGACCGATGAGTCGAGACTCGCATGGGTTTTAGAGACGGTCAATAGATTGTATTTTTATTGTATACACAGAAAACACATAATAAATTCGTGCTTTTCTAGAAAATTATCCTTTAGATTCATTAAGTTATAATCACGATCAATAAACGACAGCGTCGGTTACAGGAAAGAATCGAGTCGTTTTTGGAACGTTTTTTCCTAGACCATTCGATAATAGAGCTTATTGCCAAGCGCACTTTCGTGGAGCCGCGGTTGGCCCCATACGACACGCCAGGCAGCGTTTGCGACATGCCTTTGAACGCGCAAGGACCGCACTCACCTTACTGCCGTATCGGCCGGAACAGGATGGGTCGATCTTTGTAGTGCCCAGAGGTATCGTCCTGCTCCAACTCGATGCCTTCGAAATCAGCCAAGCCGACGCGAGCGACTCCCGGCGCCGCCGCTTGACACACATCGAATGCTCCTCTGTCGCGCGCTTGCGGCATCAGTTCTCCTTTCAGGATTCGCCATGATGGCTAGTGAAGAAACGAGCAAGAAGATCAAGGGCTACCGCCGGCTGATTCCGTCCATGACGGCGTTGATGGAGTTCGAGGCCGTCGCGCGGTTGAGCAGCTTCACACTGGCAGCACAAGAACTGGGCGTGACCCAGGCCGCCGTCAGCAAACAGGTCAAGTATCTGGAAGAAACCTTAGGTACCCGGTTATTCCATCGCCTACACCGTGCCATCAAATTAACCAGCGAGGGCTACGTGCTGTATTTGGTGGTCTCCGAATCCATGCAGCGCATGGCGAGCGTCTTCGACAAGATTTCCGAGGGCATGCCCGAACAGGAATTGGTGCTTGCCTGCACGGCGGCGTTTTCGCAACTGCGCATCCTGCCCAGGTTGGCCGCGTTGCGCCTGTCGCAACCCAAGCTGCAACTGCACCTGATTACACAGCCGCTCAATCCTGAGGTGAGCCGGCAGGATGTCGATATCGCCATTCGCTTCGGCAATGGAAAATGAGAAGACGGCACGTCGATTCTCCTGTTTGACGAAGAGGTTTTTCCGGTCTGTTCGCCAGCTTGGCTGAGCGCCCATCCCGCTCCCCTGTCGGTTGACGACTTCCTGCATTTGGATCTCATCGATTCAGAAACGACGCTGGAAGGCTGGATGACCTGGAACAGCTGGTTCAAGGAACTCGGGGAGAGTCGCCCAAAGATGAATTACAGCCTGCGTTGCAGCAGCTACAACGACACCGTGCAGGCGGCGCTACGGGGCTATGGCATCGCCTTGGGTTGGAGCCGGTTGCTGGGGCCGATGCTTCTCAGTGGTGAACTGGTTCGTATCACGCCCTATGTGGTGAAACCCAAGGATGCTTATTACCTGATTATCCCGAATGGTCGGGAAACAACCCCCTTAGTCCGAGCCCTGGTCGATTGGCTGCAAGATGAATCGGTATTAGCACACTGACCTAGAGGATAAAAACAAGGGCTGTTTATTTCGCATAACTTTTAGATATGCCCAGGTGAAAATAAAGCGTATTGACGCAAACCCACCCTCTTTCAATACTGGCCGCCACCTCATCTACCGATACTTTAGATCGATCCCGCGAGGCCATAATGACAACTGGCGAAAAATCCCAACAAGAACTTGTGAGCACCCGCGCAGCGGGTCATGGCATGCCGGGGGCATTGTTTGGCCGCCAGGATATCTTCGAAACCGACCTCGATATTTTTTTCAGCCAACATTGGATTCTGCTAGGTGTCACCGCCGACATTGCCGAACCCGGGGATGTTTCGACCATCGATATAGGCCCCGCCTCAATCATCCTCCTACGCGACGAAGATCAGCAGATACGTGCCTTTCGCAACGTCTGCCGCCATCGCGGAGCACGCCTGAAGCCAGCCGGCAAATCGACGGTCGGCCTGCTGGTTTGCCCTTACCATCAGTGGACTTATGCTCTTGATGGTAGCCTGAAGCACGCCGCGCACATGGGCAAGGCGTTCGATCCAACGTGTAAAAGTCTGATGGCTGTCCATACCAAAATTGTCGGCACGCATGTGTTCGTTTGCCTGGGCGATCAGCCTCCGGAAGACATTGCCTATCTGGAAGAAACGATGGCACCCCGGTTAGCCCGCTACCAACTCACCCACTCGAAGATTGCCTATGAGGCGGACGTCATCGAAGACGGCAACTGGAAGTTGGTCATCGAAAATAATCGCGAGTGTTATCACTGTTCAGCGACCCATCCGGAATTGACCGCCTCGTTCCTGCCGGAGGACTTCGGTTATTGCGCGGATGGACTGGGCGGAGAATCGCTGCGGGCGCTGGATGCCTATGCGCAACGCAATGCCGCGGCAAAACGCAACTGGGAAAACGATGGGTTTATCTGCGATGCGGTAGAGCATCTGGACGTTGACGCAGTCACCCAATTTCGCACGCAGCGACTGGTCATCGCCGGCCATGGCGAATCGCAAACGCTCGACACCCGGGTGGCGTGTACGCGCCTGTTCGGTGAGCTCAGCCGCCGCGACCTCGGCGACGTTCACCTGTGGACGCATAACTCCTGGAGCCACGTGATGAGCGATCACGCCGTGATCTCATACATCATCCCGCTCGCACCGGACAAAACCCTGGTGCGGACCAAGTGGCTGGTGAATGCGGATGCCATTGAGGGCGTGGACTACAACCTCGACAAGCTGACCGAAGTATGGAAAGCAACCAATCAGCAGGACGCCAACCTTGTCGCCATCGTTCACCGCGGCACCCAGGATCCCGGCTACTCGCCTGGGCCCTTCTCGGCGTTCACCGAGTCCTACGTTGATCAGTTCTCTCGCTGGTACGCCGCGCGGCTTGCCGCACAGACTGTGTGAGGAATGAGCATGAGCCGCCATGAAAAACCGCCGGTTAGCGCCGGCGCCGAATCCGCCCAGCGAGTCTTCACCCATCCTGACACCTGGAGCGCCTGCGGCGCACAGTGGAACAGCGGCGAAGGGCGTGGCGTCGACACGGATTGGGCCGGACCGATCGGCCGGCTGGATTTGACCTTGCTCAGCGAACAGGTGCCCGATTTCAGGGAGCGAGAAATCTTCACCTGTGGGCCACAAGGCTATATGGATGCGATCAGGACGCTACTCAAACAGGGGAGCTTTGATTTTCAGCATTATCACCAGGAAAGCTTCAATATCGCGGCGCTGGACGAGTCACCTGTTATTGAGCCGGTACCCGTCCTCAATCAGCAGGAAGGCTTGTTTACGGTCACGCTGTCCCGCTCAGGTAAAACCTTCAGCATGCCAGGTAACCAGACGGTACTGACGGCGGCGAAAAAGGCTGGTGCCATCGTCCCCTCCTCCTGCAGCCAAGGGGTTTGCGGCACCTGTAAAACAACCGTGCTGCAAGGTACGGTGGAGATGAACCACAACGGCGGCATCCGCCAGCGTGAAATCGACAAGGGACTGCGCTTGCTCTGCTGCAGTCGCCCGACGTCGGACCTTGTCATCGATTTGTAAACCCACCCCTTTTTCAATAGTCCGTTCAAACCAGCCAAATCAAAATCACTTTCCAGGTGAGTCCATTGACCTCGCGCGTAGAAAAGCCCATCGCTGGAGAGCTGAACGGGCATCTGGACACAACCTATGAACGTTTAGTGGCTATCCGTGGGCGGACTGCATGGCACCTGGGGCATCAAGCGGTCGGTTTCTTTTTTGACCACCGCGTAGCACTCGCAGCTCAGTTGCTCGAGTTTGGCCCTGTCCAGCACCTTGATATGACCGCGGCTGTATTCAATTACGCCCAGGCGTTGCAGCTTACCGGCGGCATCGGTTACGCCCTCTCGGCGTACACCGAGCATATTGGCAATCAACTCCTGGGTCATGGTCAGTTGATTGTCCTGCAGGCGATCGAGAGACAGCAGTAACCAGCGGCACAGTTGCTGATCAATGGAGTGGTGCCGGTTGCAGACTGCGGTCTGGGCCATCTGTGTAATCAGTGCCTGGGTGTAGCGCAGCATCAGTTGGAGCAGCTCCCCATGGCGATTGAACTCGTCCTTGAGGCGCTGGCCAGGCAACCGGAAGGCATGTCCGGCACTCTGGACAATGGCTCGGCTGGGGGTGCTTTCGCCGCCCATGAAAACGGCGATACCGATCAAACCTTCATTGCCAACCACTGAAATCTCCGCCGAAGCACCGTCTTCCATCACATACAGCAGGGAAACGATAGCGTCGGTGGGGAAATAGGCATGGCGCAGGGCATCGCCGGATTCGTAGAGCACCTTGCCCAACGGCAGGGTGATGAGTTCGAGATAGGGCAGCAGGCGCGCCAGCGCTTGCTCGGATAGAGCGGCCAGGAGATGGTTCTGCTGTGGTTTGGGAACATCGAACATATCCGCCACCGGTCAAGGAAAGGTGTTCCGAGGACTACAGATTAGACCAAACACGCCGATCAGTTGTCCCCATTCACGAGAGCATCCATTGCCGGCCATGCCTAGCGCATGATTCGCTTTCTCGAACTCCCAGTATTCGATTGGTGACCGTCAAGGAGAATGGCCTATCCCTCTTTCAGGTCCGGGAACCGGAGTTTCTGTACTGAAAGATATGACTATAGGCCGGTATCCGCAGGAGGCCCTGTACACCACCTCTTCATCTTCGAGGTTATCCCCCCTCTTATGAAATACGGCGGCGACGGCGGACCAGCCAGAAAACCAGTGCGAGAAAGACAACAATACCCAGCGCAATGCCCCCCTGAGCCAAGGCCGCCAGATGGGACTTCGCACCGCCAACACGTTGTTGCTCGACCTGCCCTACGCTCACACTGGCATCAGGATTACCGTAATGTTTGCTCAGGTAATTGGCCAGCGTCGCGATCTGCGGGTCAGTCAACACCCTGGCGAAACCAGGCATCCTGACATCCGAACCATCGCCTTTGCGATGAACCCCTTCGAGGATGACCATCACCAGGTTTTGGGTATTGCTGCGACCGACCGTCGTGTTATGCGACAAGGAAGGCAAGCCACCGTCGAAACTGCCCTGGGCTTGAGCCTGGTGGCAAGAAGCACAGTAGCCATCGTAAATTTGCGCCCCCGTCATCTTGTTCGGATCAGCCGGCAAGGCAATGCCACGCAGGCTGCTCAGCTCATCGGTTTTCTGACCCAGGGCATAGACCGGCTTATTGTCCGCAGCCTCACGCTGCGCAGGAACACTCTTGATGTAGAGGGCGATAGCTTTCAGATCGGAGTGGGTGAGGTATTGCAGGCTATTGTCGACCGCTTCGGCCATCGGCCCGGCCGCTTGCCCCTTACCCAAGCTCTCGCCGGTCTTCAGGTATTTGACCAATTCATCGGTATCCCAACCACCCACGCCACTGTTGGGGTCAGATGTAATGTTGGGGGCGTGCCATGTCCCGACTTCACCGCCGGCCAGCTCCTTCGAAGCAACCTCGGCCATCATCAGGTTGCGCGGCGAATGGCAGGCGCTGCAGTGGGTCAGGCCTTGAGTCAGGTAGGCGCCCCGATTCCACTCAACGCTTTGCGCAGGGTCGGCCTCGTAGGGCTGGCTATCGAGGAACAGCAGATTCCAGCCCGCCATCGACAAGCGAATGTTGAACGGAAATGGCAACTGGGTCGGCTTGACTGCCGTGTCAACGGCAACGATGTCGTTCATGAAATAGGCGTACATCGCCTTGACATCCTCATCGCTGATCTTGGCGTAGGAGGTATAAGGCATGGCCGGATACAGACGCTTGCCATCGGCGCGAATGCCCTTGCGCAGCGCATCACTGAATTGCTCCAGCGTGTAGTTGCCGATCCCGGCGGTTTTTGAGGGGGTGATGTTGGTGGCGATAATCTCGCCGATGGGTGTTGGCAACCCCAACCCACCGGCAAATGGCCTGCCTCCAGGGGCGCTGTGGCAGGCGACACAATCGCCGGCAGTGGAAAGGTACTTGCCACGCTGTATCAGCTCGCTGTCAGGCGTCGAAGCGCTGGCTTGCAGGGTGACGAGGCTCGTGGCCAAGATAACCAGGTGGCCAATGAGGTATTTATTCCAATTCATTGAAGGTCAGCCTCGCACTTGTTCGATCAATGAGCCCAAGGGCGATACGCGAGCAATGATGCGATCGGGCAGTATGTGCTGCGCGGTGCGCAGTGCCAGGGCGACACCCGTCAATGTCGAGTTCATGGTCGCCGCCGTCGGCATTACGCCGGTGCTGCAAATGAACAGGTTTTCATGATCGTGAGTCCGACCGAAGCTATCGCATACGGACGTTTTCGGGTCGGCCCCCATGCGCAGGGTGCCGGTGATGTGCTGGTTATTGGCGAAATTGCCCTCTGCGCTATAGCGCACATTGGTACCGCCCATGAGTTCGACGATGCGCGCAAAATCCTTGTGCGAAGCCTGCGCGCCACGCCGGGTATAATCGTCGATGGCGTAATGCGCCTGCGGTTTTGGAATGCCCAAAGCATCTTTCTGCGAGCTGAGAGTGATGCGATTTTCCGGGTTGGGCAACACTTCCAGAACATCCTTGAGGCTCATTTCGAACGCGGCACGGTGACGCAGTTGCTTCTCGAACTCCGGACCGTAGACACCGCTGGCGAGCAACGAGTCGGTTGCGCTATTGACTCGCGAAATATTGGTGAAATCCAGACGGTAAGGCGCGTGCTCTTTGCGAAAGTCACCGTCGCGCATCGTATTGATCGAGCTGGGGCTTTGTGGCCCACGGCCCAGCCACAACGCCTCATCGGCATCAAAGGTGACCGAGGTACTGGGGTGGTCCATCAGGTTGCGACCGACCATGCCGGAACTATTGGCCAGGCCATTGGGGTATTTGTCGCTGGCAGACAGCAGCAAAAGCTTGGGACTCTCGATGCCATTGGCGGCGAGGATGAAGGTCTTTCCAGTGACCCGATGGGACTTTTTATCCGGGTCGAAATAGTGAGCCGCTACAATGCGGCCCTTATCGTCGTGCTCGATGCGGTAGACCACCGCATTGATCTGCAATTTGACACCCGCATCCACCGCCGATTGAATCGCGATGCCGCCGTGGTACTGCGCATCAATCGGGCAAATCGGCTGGCAACTGTTATTGCCACAACAGGCCGGTCGCCCGGCGTAGCTGCGACTGTTACGTGCGGTTGTATTGCCCACCACCGCGTAAGTCGGGGCAAGCCGCTCACGAATGCGGCGCATGGCGTAGGGCTCGGTGACGGGGTCCATTGGAAATGGCTTGCTGCGCGGCGAGCCGGTATTTTCCGCGCCCGAAACGCCCCAGATTTCTTCCGCTTCCTGATAGAAAGGATCGAGCTCCTCATACGTCAGCGGCCAGTCGACACCCACGCCATACAAGCTGTGGATGCGCATATCGCCCGGTACCAAACGCCAGGCCTGAGCAGCCCAGTGCCAGGTCGTGCCACCGACGCCACGAATGTATTCCGCCGGATACGGATAGGGCCCGGCCTGCACCAGATAGCCGTTATCGACTGGTTTGTAGACTGGATGTGGTGCCCATTCCGAGCAGGTATAAGGTGACATCCAATCGCTTTTGCGCGTGGAATTGCGGAACGCCGCGACAATCCGTCCGCGCTCAATCGGCCCACCTGCTTCGAGAATCAGAACAGATACGCCCTGCTTCACCAGTTTCAACGCCGCCAGCGATCCACAGATCCCCGAGCCGATAACAACAATATCAGCCGATAGCTGGTCAGACATTTGGCACCTCTTCATTGGGTTTTTTTGCCCAGCTGCCATAAGGACCATAGGCATAGGTCGGCGGCTTGAGCACATCGGCGACAATCATGGCGTTCAGGGCATTTTCGTAGGCAAGACAGCGCGCATGCTCACCACTGCCCACGACGCCCATGAACCAGGCAGTGGCGATTTTTCGCGGAACAGCTGCCAATGGCGACTTTTCGTCATCGAGCATTTTTTGCAATGTCAGCGGGTCGCTCTTGCGTTCGTTGACCAGCGCCAGCAGGTCTTTGACAGCCCTGGCGAAGTTTGGATCGTCGGCAAGCAGTGCCCGGTACAGGTTTTTCGCCAGCTCACCGTCGAGGGTCTGGCGCCCGGCAATGATCGCCGACATGGCGACAAACGCACCTTGGTCGGCGCTGTCTACAGGTTCGGCCAACGCCCACGGAATCAACGAAGCGGTGTAGGCAGTCACCAGGCTCTTGAGCAGTGTCCGCCGGGAGGGCTTCATCGCATTGGAGCGCTTAGTCGTGTTCAGGCTACTCATGTCTTTATCCTGCGATAACTGGTCATTGACGGGGCGTCAGCACCCCAATTCGGTTGGGTATGCGACCTTTTAGAAAACGGTGTTGACGGTCAAACCGGCAACGAAAGCGTTGTCCACCTCGTACACGCCGCCTGGGTTGGCCAGGTATTGCAGGTTCGGCCGCACCATTAGCCAGTTCGTCAGTTTGAAGTCGTAGTGAATTTCCGCCGCGTATTCCGCGTGCTGGATGGGCTGATAGGCAGGGTCAGCATAGTCGATGAGATGGTTGGCCTGATCATGCAAACGTTGGTTCTTTGTCAGTGCCGGATTGACATGCAGCTCGCTGAGGCCAAAAGCGAGAGAATCCTGAGGGCGCGCATCAAATGGTCCGGCATAAATAGCCCCCACCTGAGCCTGCCAGTCGAGCGTGCTACTGTCCTTGTCGTACCCCGAATAGTGCGCGAACAGACTCAAACCACGTTTGGCATCACCGTCGACCGTAGTGACTTGCTGACGTGCGTAGGCGTACCAACCGTAACGGCCATCATGTACATCGGCAGGATGACCAGAGAGTTGTTTGTCGACACCGTTGTCATCCTTGAGCACATCGTTCGCGTCGGCTGAGTTCCAATACCCGCCAAACAGATACTTGCCGGCCATCCCTTCTGCGCCCAACGAAGGTGTCCAGCCCAGCTCCCCGACATAGGTCGTACCTTGCCGACCCGAGGTATTCAACTTAAAGCCGTTGTTGCTATCCAGCAGCGTCGGGTTGTACTCGTACGCGCCAACTTGGGCATAGACCTGAGGCGTTACATTGACCTTGATCCGTCCCCCCCACTGCCCGACCGGCGAGTTGAACCACACGGTAGACGCGTGACCGACCAGCCCGCCACACATCGAGTTGTTTTGGAACACACAGCCGGTCGAATCAAAATCACTGCCTATCGGCAACCGACCGGCCTTGATGTCGAGCACGTCATCGAAGAATTTCTGTTGATAGGCCAAAACTGTGATCCGCCACGTCTGACCGCGCCCGTAGTTTTCTTGCACGGAGGAGCCAATCGTGCCGGTACGTGAGTCCGCCAGCCGATCATTGGTCAGGTCCCGACCACTGCGTTCAGTGATCTGCAGTTGCAGATTCGCGGCGGGCACGCCCAGGATCTTCTGTAAATCAAGGGCGCCGCCGACATTGAACTGATCGGTGTAGCGTGCGCTATGATCGTGATCGTAGCCGCCACTGAGGTTGGCGGCGCTTTCCGACTGATAACTGAGTTGGAAGTCGTAACCCTTATCGAGTAGCGCTGTGCGAAGCCCCCCCCAGTCGCCGGTCATCCATCGGGAAGATGAAGAAAACATTTCTTCATCGGCATAAACCGCACAACTGAACCAACCCATCAAAAAGCAACTACCAACAATAACCTTATGGTGCATTTATCAGCTTTCCTGAGGATGGGAAGTCACTAAAACGGTTAGACGCACAAGCACGCCCCACGATATTCGCAAGATATATTCGAAGACTTGTAACGACAATTTATTAGGTTTCTATCTATGCCGTTATCGGCTTAAACGTTGATAGCAGAGCATTTCGTTCTGAATAACGCGCACTGATACCTGACTGACGCGATCAAAGTAATCCACAGACAGTAATAGATCAAATAAATGACAATTATTTGAGGTATAATTCTATCAAATAGGTCGAGACACCACCGCCGTAAAACCCCGGTGACAGTTGCTTCTTTGATGCTGCGTAGGAGTGTGTATGGATTTGTCCCAGGTTGATTTGAATCTGCTTGTCTCTCTGGAAATGTTGCTGCAGGAACGCAACGTGACCCGCGCAGCCCAACGACTGGATGTCAGCCAACCCGCCATGTCCGCGCAATTGGGGCGACTGCGGACGTTGTTCGACGATCCCTTGCTGTTACCCGCTGAAAGTGGTCGAGGCATGACCCCCACCGCCTTGGCATTAACCTTGGCGCTGCCCTTGAGCGCGGCACTCAAGGGGCTGGAGAAAGTCATCAATTTTCAACCGACCTTCGACCCCGGCAAGGACAGCCGTGAATTCAGCATCGCCATGAGTGACGATGCGATATTGGCCGTAGGCATAAAGCTTGTAGCGCGCCTGCAAGCGCTCGGTCCGCACAAATTACGACTGAACATGCATAGACCACAGCCTGACCATATAGCAACCGAGCTTGAACGCGGCGAAGTGGATCTGCTTATAGACCTGGATCGGATGATCCCCAGTAGCATGAAGGCCCGAACCCTGTATGAAGGAGGTTTTGTCATGGCCCAACGTCCGGGCCATCCACGTGGTACCGCGGCCTTGGATCTGGATACCTATTGCGATCTCGAACACCTATTGGTTTCCAGCGCGTCAGGCAACGCTCAAGGCTATATGGATGAATACCTGGCCAATCAGGGGCGCCAGCGCAGAGTGGTCATGAAGCTACCGCAACTATCACTGATCCCCAATCTGCTGCGCAGCAGTGACTATGTCTGTACATTACCAGCCATCCATTTCATTCAATTCGGTGGTGATTTAGAGCTCTACGATCTGCCTTTCATGGCCCCCAGCTTTAGCCTGCAATTGGCTTGGCATCCGCGTAATCATTTTGATCCCGCGGTGATATGGATGCGTGACTTTATCCAGCAGGCTGCAGGGCAGCTCGGGTAACTCATAGTCCATTAGTGCGTATTGAGCTGGCACAGCTGAAGATGGACTCGGTCCGGCATGGGGAATTGAGCGACCTGTTCATGCGCTGGTGTGGTGGCATCCGAGCTTGTCCCGCGAGGCTGCTCGAATGCCATGGATACACCAGCGGGTGACAAACCGACGCAGATCGTTGCCTGCAACGCCCAGCGGCGAATGTCTACGGTTAAGATTTTTCCGTATTGGGCACCAGGCACTCCCCAGGGAGATCAAAGATATATGCCGGGTAGACATCAGGTGAAATCGTATAGTCGAAGTAATCCGCAAGCGCGAGGCTGGTGCCGCCCTCTGCGATGGATGACGCCGATTCCATGAATGTCACAGGCCGGCTGTTGCTTCCATCCGAACCAGGGAACGGGCTATACCACGTCCAGAGGTAACGACCCTGTGGGTATTGACCCGAGGGTGGAAACAGTACCGAGACAATGTTGACTTGATTGCCAGGCGACAACGCAGGGTTATCCGCCACTGAGGCGTGAATCGTACCCTCCTCTCCCGGTATGCTTGCCCAGTACGGCGGTTCCTGCGCCAACCCCATATTCTGGCAAGAGAACACCAAAGGGGTGAGAACACCCTGAACTAAAATCTCCGACTGGTTGAAGATGTAACCAGACCCGGCATTCGGCGGCGGCGCGATACCGTTGGGCGATGCGCCGAACAGTAGCGCAATAGAAGTCTCATAGCCGGCTGTGGGGTTGTACTGGTACGACATCGCGGTCAACTGAGCCCGGTCAGATGCCACACGGTAAGACTCGTCAAGACTCCACTGGTAAAACACGCTGGTCGGCAACGGAAAGCTTGCAGAATTCACAGGTGTCATGAGCGTGGTCATATTGAAATGGTCATTCCAAAGCGGCAGCGCCTGGTTACCAGGATTGCCAACCTGAAATCCGGGAATCACTGGCGGGGCCCAAGTATCCACATTGGGATTATCGGTCGCCGCAAAGGCTGGGAAGTAGGTAAATGAAAAATTCTGGAAAAATGCCAACTGATTGGGGTCACCAACTTCAGGATTTCCTGGCGGCGCACCAAACATCATTCGAAACGGCAGCCCGCTGGACTGATCGAACCATATCCAGGTAGTAGCATTGGAATTCGGTACCGATTGCTTCCACCAATCCACCTCCTGCGCCTGCATCCAATTCAGATAGCTGGTCGCAAAGTAAGTTGGGCTTTGGGCACTGGAAAGCCACTGCGTACTAGGCAAAGACCACCCCATGTCAACGTCCGTCCAGGTTTCGCCCTCGTCCTGAGAGACCTGGGTGGCGGTCTGCGTAACCTTGTACCACCACGTTTGGCCATCCATGCCAACCACTTGGACAGACAGTATTTGCCCTTCTATATAGGTGATCGAAGCGACGCAAAGCTGAAAAAAAGGCGTGTTTTGTATCTCATCAGTGGGCGGCGGGCTATAGGGGTGCAAAAGCGCAGTGCACGCCCAAGAAGATGGCAGGGTTGGTGGTTCAGGGTCTGTTTTGAAAGACAGTTGCGAAGCCTTGATTGCCGATAACGCGGATCGAACGTCGTATTTCGCTTCCATCTTCGCCACTCCATGGTGAGTTACACATCGCTCGTGAGCATAGTATGTCTTTTAGCCATCACGGATATTTTTTGGCTTTACCCACAAAAAAGATTCGATGAGCACGGCACACAGACCGTCGGGCCTTCATCACTACTACGCATGACTTCGTCTCTGCATTGCGCATCGGCACAGGGCAAAGGCTTAAACCTGCTCATTCAGCATGGCGGCGGCCGGATGGGTTCCGACGAGGACCGGGTTATTGCGGATTAGCCAAAACATTTATGGAGTCCAGAGGGCCCAGGAATTCCAGAAGAGCGATATGGTGCTAGATGAGCAAGCGCTCAGCGTCAGCGGCTCACGGGCGGTGAGCTTGGTCTGCCGATAGCGCGGCAATCATCGAGGGTCATTCTCCCAGGTAGGCTTTCTGGACTTGTTCGTTGTGCAGCAGCTCTTGGGACTCACCTTCCAGCGCAATGCGCCCGCCATCGATCACATAGGCACGCTGGCAGGTTTGCAGGGCCAGCTTGGCATTCTGCTCGACCAGCAACAAGGTCACCCCGCCCTTGACCACCTCACGAATAGTCTCGAAGATCTTCTGCACGATAATCGGCGCCAACCCCATTGACGGCTCATCGAGCAACAACAACTTGGGCTTGCCCATCAGGGCACGGGAGATTGCCAGCATCTGCTGCTCGCCACCGGACATGGTCCCGGCCAGTTGGAACGCGCGCTCTTTGAGGCGCGGAAAAATACCGAACATGCGCTCGATATCGGCCTGGATCGCGGTCTTGCCATCGGTGCGCGAGAAGGCGCCCATTTCCAGATTCTCGTAGACCGTCAGCTTGGGGAAAATACCCCGCCCTTCCGGTACCAGCGCCAGCCCTTCGCGGATAAGGTCGTAGCCCTTGATCTTCGCGTGCGCCTTGCCGTCGAAGGTGATCTGCCCGCCCACCGGGGTCAGCAGCCCCGCCAGGGTCTTGAGGGTGGTGGTCTTGCCGGCGCCATTGGCCCCGATCAAGGCCACCATTTCGCCTTCGCCGACATGAAAGTTCAGACCTCTGATCGCCTGGATGGCGCCATAGGAAACCTGCAGTTCGCTCACTTCAAGAATGCGTTTCATGTTCAAGCCACCGTCTCCGTACCCAAATAGGCCTCGATCACCCGAGGGTCTCTCTGCACCTGCGCCGGCAAGCCATCGGCAATCTTCTTGCCGAACTCCAGGACGGTAACGTGGTCGCACAAGCCCATGACCAGCTTCACATCGTGTTCGATCAACAGCACGGTCTTGCCGTCCGCCTTCATTTTGCACATCAGTTGGCGCAGGCCTTCGGTCTCCGACGCATTCATGCCGGCAGCGGGTTCATCGAGTGCCACCAGCAAAGGCTCGGTGGCCAGCGCACGAGCGATTTCCAGGCGACGCTGGTGGCCATAGGAAAGATTTTTCGCCAACTCGCCAGCGAAGCGGCCGATGCCGACATAGTTCAACCAATAGTGGGCAGCCTCGTGTATCTCCCGCTCCTCCTGGACACAGCGCCGGGTCCGCAGGATCGCGCCGAACACACCACTGCGGGTCCGTACGTGACGGCCGATCATGACGTTTTCCAGGGCCGTCATATTGTGGAACAGGCGAATGTTCTGGAAGGTGCGCGAGATCCCCGCCTCCACCACCTTGTGCGGCTTGCTGATTCGCAATGGCTTGCCGTCAAACGTCACCTTGCCCTCTTCGGCGCGATACAAACCAGTGAGCACGTTGAACAGGGTGGTCTTGCCGGCGCCATTAGGACCGAGCAAACCGCGGATTTCACCGCGCTTGATACTCAAGTCAATGTTGTGCAGCGCCTGCAGGCCACCGAAGAATTTGCTGACCGAACGCAGCTCCAGCAGTACATCGCTCATACCTTGTCCGCCTCTTTGAACATGAGATCTTGCGGGGTTGCTTCCAGATGCGTCGCCGTGCTGTCGAGCACGACCTCAGGCACCACTGGCTCCGGGTCAACATCATGCAACTCGGCCCGCCGCCGCTGTGACGGCCACAACCCCTCGGGACGGAAACGCATCACCAGGATGAGTGCCAGGCCGAACACCAGCATGCGCAAGGTCGAGGCATCGAGGATGTTGCGCAAGACATCACGACCGATAAAGGTGACATGGTCCATGACGAAGGGCTGCGCCCAATTGACCAGGTCGCGGAACACCTCGGGCATGATCGACAGGATCAAGGCCCCCAGCACGACCCCGCGAATCGAGCCCATGCCCCCCAGCACCACCATGGCCAACACCATGATCGACTCCATCAGAGTGAAGGACTCGGGGCTGACAAAGCCCTGGTAGGCGGAAAACAGCGCGCCGGACACCCCGCCGAAGGTGGCGCCCATGGCAAAGGCCAGCAGTTTGAGGTTGCGCCTGTTCAAGCCCATGGCCTCGGCGGCCACCTCATCTTCGCGCAGCGCCATCCAGGCACGACCGATCCGTGAGACTTCCAGGCGCTTGGACAGGATGATCGACAGGATCACCACCGCCAGGAAGAACAGGTAATAGCTGATCACCGGCGAGACCTGCAAGCCGAAGAGGCTCCATTTCACTTGCAACGACAGCAGGGTCTGGGGCGTCTCACCCACCGCATGGGACCAGGCCGCGCCGTCGATATGCAGGGGGGCAATTCCGCTGATGCCCTGGGGACCGTTGGTGATATTTACCGGTTGGTCCAGGTTGTTCATGAAGATACGGATGATCTCACCGAACCCCAGGGTGACGATCGCCAGATAATCGCCACGCAGCTTGAGCACCGGCGCACCGACCAACACCCCGCAAATGGCGGCAAGCACCGCCGCCAGCGGAATGATGATCCAGATCGGCCAGTTGAGCACGCCCGCGGTCAGGCCAACCATGTTCAGGTGTGGCGAGGACAGTAGCGCGTACAGATAGGCGCCTATGGCATAGAAACCGATGTACCCCATATCCAGCAGGCCGGCATAGCCAATGACGATATTCAGCCCCAACGCCAACAGCACATAGAGCATGGCGAAGCCGAGAATGCGCACCCAGGTAGGCCCGAGGAACGGTACGGCGTCCACCAGGAAGGGCAATGCGACAAAGGCCAGAATCAACAAGGCGTATTGTGCGTAGTGGTTTTTCATGTTGGCCGCCTCCTAAGCGCGATCAGCCTGACGCTCGCCCATCAAGCCATTGGGACGAAACAACAGCACCAGGATAAGCACCATGAAAGCGAAGATATCCTGATAGTTCGCACCGAGAAAACCGCCGGTGATTTGCCCGGTATACCCTGCCGCCAGGGACTCGATCAGCCCCAGCAGAATGCCGCCGGCCATGGCCCCGAACAGGTTGCCGATCCCACCCAGTACGGCGGCGGAAAAGGCTTTGAGCCCGAGCAACAAGCCCATGTAGGCATCCGCCTGGCCGTAGTTGACCGCACGCATCACGCCGGCGATGGCCCCCAGGGAGGCGCCGATCACGAAAGTGGCGGAAATCACCCGATTGATATTGATCCCCATCAACCCGGCCACTTCCTGATTCTGGGCGGTGGCACGCATCGCCTTGCCCAGCTTGGTCTTGTCGACCAGCAACCAGAGCGCGAGCATGATCACCACCGAGATGATCATGATGCTCATCTGGACATTGGTGATGGTGGCGCCGAACACCTCGATCGGGCGGGTTTCAACCACTTCGGGAAAGGTCTTGTAGCCTCGCCCCCAGATCATCATGGCCAGGTTCTGCAGGAAAATCGAAATGCCAATGGCCAGGATCAGCGGCGTCAGACGTGGCGCCTTGCGCAACGGGCGATAGGCAAATTTCTCCATGCCCTGGGCCATCAACATGCACACCACCGCCGCGATCATAATGGCGAACAACAGCGTCAGGACGCCCGGTGCGAAGCCAAAACCGGCGAGCATGGTCAAGACCGAGATCGTCACCATGGCACCTACCATGACAATCTCGCCATGGGCGAAGTTGATCAGGCCGATAATGCCGTAGACC
Organism: Pseudomonas sp. GW821-FHT04D07; assembly: GCF_059420225.1. Classification (NCBI taxonomy): domain Bacteria; kingdom Pseudomonadati; phylum Pseudomonadota; class Gammaproteobacteria; order Pseudomonadales; family Pseudomonadaceae; genus Pseudomonas; species Pseudomonas sp. GW821-FHT04D07. Next base: position 74,511 of record NZ_JBWKTH010000003.1, on the reverse strand, counting down.
ATGGTGTAGCCCAGGGCGACCAACGCATAGATGCTGCCCAACACCAGACCGTTGAGGATCTGCTGCAACAAAATATCGAGATTGGCTTGCACTTGCTGAATCCTCAAAACTGCGTCGTATCCACCAGCGCAAGCCAGGAACAGCAACGCGGTGACATTCAGGGCAGATCGGAAAGAGTTTCTTTTTATAGTCGCGGACCCTGAGGGCCCGCTTATTATTTTAGGTAGCGTCGGGGCTCAGTCGCGTTCGACGGAAAGGGTTTTCCACTGTCCGCCAGTGAACTGGAAGATCGTCGCGGCGGCGTTCTTCAGGTTGCCGTAGTCGTCAAAGGCAATCGTGCCGGTCACGCCGTCATAGCTGGAGCTCTTGAGCACCGGCAGGTATACCGCGGGATCGGCCGACTGGGCCTTGACCATCGCGCTGATGGCGGTCCAGGTCGCGTCGTAGGCCGCCGGTGACGACTGCACGACCCCCACGCCGAACTTGCCCTTGAGCTTCTGCTCGAACGCCGCCCCCTTGGGCATTTCCTGCAACGGCATGCCGTAGTTCCAGGCGTAGGTGCCTTCAGCGGCGCTACCGGCCATGTTCTTGAACTCGTCGTTAGGCAGGTTGCCGATGTTCATGAACTTGGCCTTGAGCCCGAGATTCTTCATCTGCTTGGCCATCGGCGCCGCCTGATAATCCAGCGCCGCGAAGAACACTGCGTCGGCCTGTTGAGCTTTGGCGGTGGTCAGGATGGCGTTGAAATCCGTGGCCTTGTCGTTGGTGTACTCACGCACCACCACGTTGCCGCCGGCGGCCTTCACCGCCTTGGTCACTTCATCGGCCAGGCCCTGGCCATAGGCGGTGCGGTCATCGAAGATCGCAATGCGCTTGGCATTCATTTGATGGACCAGGTAGTTGCCAGCGTAGCGACCCAGGGTGGCATCGTCGTTGACCACGCGAAACACCGACTTGATACCCTGGAGGGTCAAGGCCGGATTGGTCGCCGATGGCGAGATTTGCGGGATGCCAGCATCGCCATAGATTTTTGAAGCCGGGATACTGGTGCCGGAGTTGTAGTGACCGATCACCACCGCCACTTTCGCATCCACCAGACGCTGGGCGACCGCCGTACCGGTACGTGGGTCGGCCACGTCGTCTTCCGAGACCAGTTTGAACTCTACAACCTTGCCACCAATCTTCAGCTTCTGCTGGTTGGCCTCCTCAATGGCGATACTGATGCCATGTTCGACATCGAGCCCCTGATGACCGGACGGCCCTGTCAGCGGACCGGCAAAGCCGATCTTGACCTGTTCGCTGTCGGCGGCAGTGGCAACCCCAACACTCAGGATGGCGACCATGGCCGCGGTGAGCGCTGTAAAGCCCTGGTTATGTTTACGCATGTTCCCTCCCAGAAATCATCGGACAAACGAATTAAGCACGTTGGCGTGCAAGTCTTCTTTTCCACATCCGGGCCCTTTCACGGCGACCAGACCTTATTCGGGACATCTCACTGCAAGTGCGCAGGCTGTTTGTCAGCGCACTTGTAAGATAACAGTCAGCAGGCAACTGTCAATTGGTATATGCTAGGGCAAGATGAAAATGCCGGTGACGGTATGGGCAATGACAAATCGTGCACCTCTGCGATGCCGACTCGGCGCGATCCGACAGCCACCCGCACCATCACAGGTCAGTTATTTGATAACCTATGAGGAATCAGTCTTTGCCTTGATCCAGACGTATTCAAAGCGGCCTTCGCCGTGTTTGACTGGACCCAATAACCCGTTCGACCATTCACGTTTGGACGAGCCCCGTTTTCAGGAGCAACACATATGAACCCGACCCTTGGTACACGAAGGGCCAATCTGGCGGAGACGGTGATCAAGGAGCTGTCCAACCGCATCGATGTCGGCACCTATGGTCCGGGCCAGAAACTGCCGTCCGAGCAAGAGCTGTGCAAGGAGTTCAACGTCAGCCGCCCGGTCATCCGCGAAGCCGTGGCTTCGTTGCGTCTGGGCGGACGCCTGATCGCCCGCCAGGGCGTCGGCGTATTTGTGGTCGAGCAGGATGTAAAACGCATCGGCTATGCGTTGAGCAGTGCCGTCGATGATGTCCGGGCAGCCGCCCACGTGCTGGAACTGCGCCTGGGCGTCGAAACCGAATCGGTCGCGCGCGCCGCCGAACGCCGCAGCCCCACCAGCATGGCGCAGATCACCGAAGCCTTTGACCGCTTCAACGCCCTGGACGGCAGTGACCTGGAAGAAGAAGCCAAGGCCGACTTCGAGTTTCACCTGGCGATTGCCCGGGCCACCAATAACCCACACTTCTCGCAGCTGCTCGAAGCCCTGGGGCCGGACATCATTTTCGATTTGCACCTCAAGCACGGCCAATCCACCGGCAAAAGCCGCCTGGCCCACATCAAGAAAATCGGCCGCGAACACGGCGCGATTCTCTCGGCAATCACCATGGGCGATGTCAGCGCTGCGCGCTCGGCCCTGCGCAAGCACCTCGAAGAGAGCCTGTCGCGCTATCAGCGGCTGGTCGACAGCGGAGAGTAATTCTGCACCGCCTTGCCCATCAGCCCAGGCCCAGACAGACGTATCTGATCCCCTGATAGTCCTCGATGCCGTAGCGCAAACCTTCGCGCCCCAGTCCCGAGGACTTCACCCCACCCCGTCGAAGGAACGTCAGAGGGCCGCGAGGGCTTTTTCACGAATCTGGCTCAAGGTCATGCGCGGCGTCAGCGCTTCGGGGTCCACCTGCACCTCGATCAACGCAGGCTTGCCGGAAGCCACGCAACGCTCGAAGGCCGCGGCGAATTCACTGGTCGCCACCACGGTCTCGCCGTGCAACCCATAGGAACGAGCCAGCGCGGCAAAATCCGGGTTATGCAGTTCGGTGCCGCTGACCCGCCCCGGATAGTGACGCTCCTGATGCATGCGGATGGTGCCGTACATGCCATTGTTGACCACAACCACAATCAACCGGGCATCGTAGTTGGCCGCGGTGGCCAGCTCCTGCCCATTCATCAGGAAGCAACCGTCGCCGGCAAAGGCCACGACCATCCGTTCTGGCGCGGTGATTTTCGCCGCCACCGCCGCCGGCACCCCGTAGCCCATCGAGCCGTTGGTCGGCCCCAACAGGGTACGGAATGTCCGATGCTGATAACCGCGATGCAGCCAGCCGGTGTAATTGCCGGCACCGCAGGTGAGTACCGCATCATCGGGCAGTCGCTGGTTCAGCCAGGCGATGATCTCGCTCATCTGCACCGGCCCGGGTGACGGCGGGCAATCGAAGTTGGCGCGATAGCCGCGATTGAGCTGCGCGGTCCAATCGCCGAATGCCTCAGGCTTGACCGCCGGCAGCTCGGCGAGCTGAGCGGCGAAGATCCGCATCCCGGCATTGATCGCCAACACCGGCTGATAAACCCGCCCCAGCTCCTCGATCCCCGGATGCACATGCACCAGCTTCTGTTTCGGCACGGGAATATCCACCAGGGCATAGCCGCCAGTGCTCATCTCCCCCAGGCGCGCGCCCACCACCAGCAACAGATCGGCGCTCTTCACCGCCTCGACCAACTCCGGCCCGGCCGCCAGGCCGAGGTCGCCGGCATAATGCGGCAGCGTATTGTTGAACAGGTCCTGGCAGCGGAAGGACGCCGCCACCGGCAAATTCTGGGCCTCGATAAAACGCCGAATATCCGCCACCGCCTGGGCATTCCAGCCACCGCCGCCGAGCACCACCAATGGCCGTTGTGCCTCACCGATCAGTTGTTGCAGGCTGCCCAGCGCCGCAGGGGATGCCGCCGGCTCGATGGCCTGGGCCGGGCCGGCATCAGCCACGGCCACCCGGTCGGTGAGCATGTCTTCGGGCAACGCCATCACCACCGGTCCCGGACGGCCGTTGGTGGCGCGATGGAAAGCCTGGCTGAGCAGCTCCGGCAGGCGCGCCGCGTCATCCACCTCCACCACCCATTTGGCCATTTGCCCGAACATGCGCCGGTAGTCGATTTCCTGGAACGCCTCACGCTCGACCTGATCCCGTGCCACCTGGCCGATAAACAGGATCATCGGCGTCGAGTCCTGGAATGCCGTGTGCACACCTACCGAGGCATTGGTCGCCCCGGGGCCGCGGGTCACGAAGCAGATGCCCGGCTTGCCCGTCAGCTTGCCGTAGGCCTCCGCCATATAGGCCGCCCCACCCTCCTGGCGACAGACGATCAGTTCGATATCGTCCTTGACGTCATGCAGCGCATCGAGCACCGCCAGATAACTTTCCCCCGGGACGCAAAAAGCGCGCTCGACACCATTGATCCGCAAGGCCTCGACCAGGATCTGCCCGCCACTGCGCAGCGTCGTGGATGCATCTTTCATATTTTTGTTCTCCATCAGGCTGTTCGATCAGATGACCGAGTCTTCCAAAAAGGGCCGGTTTTCCACGACGCGCTCGTAGGACAAGGCGCTCAGGTCAAGGCTGCGGTATGCGCCATAGGTAATCAGCTCGCTGAGCCCGCGGCCGATGGCGGGCGCCTGTTGCAGGCCATGGCCGCTGAAGCCGTTGCAAAACAGGAAATTGCGCACCTCGCTGTGGGGGCCGACGATGGCGTTGTGATCGAGCACGCAGAAGTCATAGTGCCCAGCCCAGGAGTTGACGACCTTGATCGCCTCGAATGCCGGCACGCGCTCGGCCAGGATCGGCCACACTTCCTCATCGAACTCATCGTGCAGGACATCGAAGTCGTTGACGTCGACTTCCGGGTCGACTTTCGGGTAAGTGCCGCCCAGGTACAGGTGACCCTCGGGACGGAAAAATACCCCGGTCGGATCGATGGTCAGAGGGACTACGCCGGCCAGCGGCGTATGACAGTCGAAGACGAACAACGAGCGGCGGCGTGCTTCCACCGGAATCTGCAAACCGGCCATGCGCGCCACCTTGGGCCCACGGGTGCCCGCGGTGTTGACCAGGGTGTCGCAGCCGATGCGCTCGCCACTGGCCAGCCGCACGCCGGTGATCAGGTCGCCGCTGCGCAGCACCTCGATTACTTCGTTTTCGATGTACTCGACGCCCAGGGAGCGGGCCTTCTTGCGAAAGCCATTGAGCATGCCGTAGCTGTCGAACCATCCCTCGCCGGTCTGGCCAAAGCTGGCGCCGGCCAGGCTGTCCGGATTAACCCAGGGAAAGCGCGCGACCAATTGCTCGGGGTCGAGCAACAGTACATCGGCACCGTGCTCGATTTGCGTGGCGTGCAAGCGTTCCAGCACCTCGTAACCGCGCTGATCGGCAAGGAACAGGTAGCCGTTCTCGCGAAACGCCAGGTCGGGTTTATCGCCGTTGACCGCCATGGTTTCCGGAAAAGCCCGCACGAACTCGGCGCCGAACTTGGAGATCTGGATATTGATCGGATTGGAGAACTGCTGCCGGATCGAGCTGCTGGAAAGCGCCGTGGCCGACTGCGCGTAGGTCCAGTCCCGCTCGATCACCAGCACCGAACCGGTGAAGTCCGGATTGCTCGCGAGAAAATACGCGGTGGCGCTGCCATTCACGGCGCCGCCCACGATCACCACATCGTAGTGTTGCTCAGTTGCTGTCGAAGCCATCGCTCGGACCTCTGAAAAAATACTGGGTAAGGGTTACTTCGGATCTTCGAAATGACCGGCACCGGCGAAGTTGCCACCGTGATAACGGGCCGCCGGCTCGTTGGGATCCAGGGGCGGATGATTGGCCAGGACCTTCTCGCGGAAATCATCGGCGCTGTCCCGGGCCACGTAGCCGAGGGACGAGGCCATGCGGTTGTCCCACAGGCACTCGCGGTTGGCGGACATGCCGTAGACGATCATGTGGCCCACCCGTGGCGCATTCAGCGAACGCTCCACCAGTTGGGCGAAGTCGGCGAAGGACAGCCAGGTCGCCAGCATGCGCCGGTCCAACGGTTCCTCGAAGGAGGAACCGATGCGCAGGTTCACCGACTCGATGCCGAACTTGTCCCAGTAGTAGCGCCCCAGATCCTCGGCAAAGCATTTGCTGACGCCGTACAGGCTGTCAGGGCGATGGGGAACGCTGGCATCCAGGGTTTCGGTGCGGTCATAGAAACCGATGGCATGGTTGGAGCTGGTGTAGATCACCCGCTTCACCCCGTGCTGGCGCGCCGCTTCGTAGATGTTGTAGGTGCCGATGATGTTGCCATTGAGAATCGACGCGAAGGTGTTCTCCAGCGGCACGCCTCCGGCATGGATGATCACATCCACGCCTTCGGCCAGCGGCAGGACATCGGCCATGCTGGCCAGGTCGCAACGCACCAACTCCTCGTGAGCCGCGGCCGGCCCCATGTCGGCGATATCGGTCAGGCGCAGGACCTCGGCAAACTCGTGCAGGTGGGCACGCAGCACCCGTCCGAGGCGGCCCGCGGCGCCGGTGATCAACAGTCGTTTGAACGGCTTGCTCATGATGAAACTCTCGAATGAATGAAGAGACCGGCGCTCACTTCAGCGCCGCCAGGGCCTCGCGCAACTGCACGATGGCCTGCTCAAGTTGTTCCCGTGAGGTGGCGAACGACAGGCGGATATAGGGTTCCAGGCCAAACGCCGAGCCCGGCACCGTGGCCACCTTGCCAACCCGCAGCAGGTAGGCGGACAGGTCGGTATCGGTCTCGATCACCTGCCCGCCCGGCGTACGTTTACCGATAAACGCCGCGCACTTGGGAAACGCATAGAACGCCCCTTCCGGCATCTGCAGCTCAAGGCCGGCAATCGCCGACAAGCCCTTGACCACCAGCGCACCACGGGCCTGATACTCGCGATTGGCCTCTCGGACAAAATCCTGCGGCCCGTCGAGGGCAGCAGCGGCCGCCAGTTGGGAAATCGCCGACGGACAGGTGGTGGTCTGCGACTGAGTCTTGTTCATCGCCACGATCAATTCTCGCGGACCCGCCGCGTAACCCAGGCGGTAGCCGGTCATGGCATAGGCCTTGGACACCCCGTTGATCAGCAGCGTGCGTTCACGCAGGTTGGGGCAGGCAATGACAAAGGGTACGAAGGGCTTGTCGCCGAGAATGATGTGCTCGTAGATCTCGTCGGAAATCACCAGCACCCGAGGGTGTTTTTCCAGCACCGCACCGAGGGCGGCGAACTCCTCCCGGGTGTAGATCGCACCACAGGGATTGTTCGGCGAATTGAGCATGAGCCAGCGGGTCTTCGGTGTGATCGCCGCTTCCAGACGCGCGGCGTCCAGCTTGAAACCGTACTCGGAGCCGCAGGGAATGACTTTCGGCACCCCACCATTGAGCAATACCATATCGGTGTAGGACACCCAGTACGGCGCCGGAGTGATGACTTCATCACCGGGCTCCAGGGTGGCCAGAAAGGCGTTAAACAAGAGCTGCTTGGCGCCATTGGCCACGCAGATTTCGTCCAGGCCGTAGGTCAGGTCGTTTTCCCGGGCGAACTTGCCGACGATGGCCCGGCGCAATTCGTCATAGCCATTGGGCGCGGTGTAATGGTTGTGCCCGTCGAGCATGGCCTGGTGCGCCGCCTCGATCACATGGGCCGGCGTATTGAAATCAGGCTCGCCGAGGCTGAGGTTGATCACAGGCTCACCCGCAGCGAGCATTTTCTTGGCCAGGACCGACACCGCCATGCTGGGCGAACTCTTTACCGTCCTGACACGCGAACTCTGAAATTCCATACCTCAGCTCCCCTGCTCCGGCACATAGCCGTAATCGTCGCGCGCCTGCTCGGCGCTGATATAGCCAAACCGCAGATCGCGGGCCACTTGCTCGCGGGAACGCTGGCGCGGATCACCGTAGCCACCGCCACCGGGCAAGCTCAGTACCAGGCGCCGTTCGGCCGGCACAAACTGCTGGCCCTTGCCGCGCAGCAGGCTGCCATCGTCGAGCCCGACATAACCCCGGGCCCCCTCGCCGCCCCCTTCCAGGCCGCGAGCCGGATACTGGATACGGTCGAACATCGCACTGAAGCGGAAGCTGTAACCCTCGGCCGCCGAGATTTCGATTTCCTGGCCCAACCCGCCGCGCAGCAAACCCGCACCGCCAGAGCCATTGCGCAACTCCTTGCGCCAGACAATCACCGGCCCCGCCTGTTCGGTCGCTTCCACCGGCATGGTGTGCACGCCGCTGGGGAACGCGGTGGCACTGAGGCCGTCCTTGCCGGCGCGAGCGCCCATGCCGCCACTGTTGAACATCAGCATTTCGGCATTACGCCCGGTTGGATTGCTCTCCAGCGGGCGCACGCTCAAGTGCAGGTTCCACAATGCACTGGCGCCTTCGGCGGGCACCTGCCCCGGCAGGCACTTGTGCAGCGCGCCCAGCACCAGGTCAGGCACGAAGTGCCCCAGCACATGGCGCACCGACACCGGAGCGGGATGCTTGGCGTTGAGAATGCAGCCCTCAGGAGCCGTTACCTCGAACGGCGCCAGGGACGCGGAGTTGTTTGGAATTTCCGGCGCCACGATGCATTTGAGGCCATAACAGGCGTAGGCCTTGGCATAACCCAGCGGCACGTTGATGCCGAACTGGCTCATGCCGGAGGTACCGCTGAAATCGGTTAGGATGCCGTCCGGCCCCACGGTCAGGGTGACCGCCAGGGTCACCGGCACATCGTAGCCATCGAGTGTCATGCTGTTCTGGTAAGTGCCATGGGGCAGCGACTTGAAGCATTCAAGGGTGGCGCGCCGGCTGTGCTCGAGAATAAAGCCCCCGATGTGCTCCAGGTCGTCTAGCTTGAACTCTTCAAGCATGCTCATCAGGCGCTTGTGGCCGGTCTCGTTGCAGGCCGACAAGGCGTAGAAGTCCCCCACCACCCGGTCGTTCTCACGCACGTTGTTGCGCAGGATATTGATGAAGTCACGGTTGAGCTGGCCGCGTTCGAACAGCTTCAGCACCGGAATGAACAGGCCTTCTTCGTAGACCTCCCGAGCATCCGGACCAAAACCGCGACCACCGATATCCACCACATGGGCGGTACTGGCGAAGTAGCCGATCAGACGGCCCTGGTAGAACGACGGCGAGACAATAGTGATGTCATGCAAGTGCCCGGTGCCCTTCCAGGGGTCGTTGGTTACATACACATCACCCTCGAAGATATTCTCCGGGCCGATGTCCTTGATGAAGTGCACCACGGCCTCGGCCATGGTGTTGACGTGCCCGGGGGTCCCGGTCACCGCCTGGGCCAGCATGTTGCCGGCGCGGTCGAATACCCCGGCGGACAAGTCGCCGGCCTCGCGCACACTGGTGGAGAACGCGGTGCGGATCAGGGTCAGAGCCTGCTCTTCAACCACCGAGATCAGGCGATTCCACATCACCTGCATCTGAATATCGATCAATGTTTCACTCATGGGACATCGCCTTCTTATGCAAGTGACGCTTAGCGCCGGACGACCAGCAGGCAGCCATCAGGCTGGACCGTGGCGGTGAACGAGGACGACACGAAGGTCGAGGTTTCGCGCTCGGCGATGATCGCCGGACCGTCGACCAGTGCACCGAGCTGCAGCGCTTCACGCTGGTAGATACCGGCATCGACGAAGCCGCCGCCGACCACATCGAACACCTTGCGTCGGGACACTTCCTCGGCCCGGTAGGACGCCTTGATCTGCGTCACCGGCAGGACCGCCAGCAGCGGCGAACTGGCCTTGACCGACCAACTGACGATTTCCACATCCGGGCCCTCGATCGGGCGCCCGAAGAACTGGGTATAGGCCGCCTCGAACAGCACTTTGAATTGCGCCGCGTCGTCATTGCTGAAGGGCTTGAACGGCAGGCTCACCGGAATTTCCCAGCCCTGGCCGACATAGCGCATGAAGGCGGTGCATTCCAGTTCCGGCTCGCCCTCGGGCATGCCTTGACGCAGGAAACCGATGGCCTCGGCCTGCATGTCGTCGACCAGCAGATTGACCTGGGCCGCGTCGAACGCCGACAAGCGCACGAAAGCACTGCGCACCGCCTCATAGCCGAACGGCGCGCGCAAGAAGCCGATAGCCGAGCCCACGCCCGCCCCCGCCGGCACCAGGAAACGCGAAACACCCATCTTTTCGCACAGACGCGCCGCGTGCAGCGGGCCGCCGCCACCGAAGGTGATCATGGTGTAGTCGGCGATGTCCTTGCCGCTCTCCACCGCATGCACACGCCCGGCGTTGGCCATGTTTTCATCGACCACTTCACAGATGCCGTAGGCGGCGGTGAAGGCGTCCATGTTCAGTGGCGCGCCAATCACCTGCTCCACCGCCGACTCGGCATTGGCATTGGACAGGCGCAACGCGCCGCCGGCGAAGTTATCCGCGTCCAGCCGTCCCAGCAGCAGGTTGGCGTCGGTAATGGTCGGCTGCTGGCCGCCACGGTCGTAGCACGCCGGACCAGGTTCGGAGCCGGCACTGTGGGGGCCCACGCGGATCTGGCGCATGCTGTCGATGCTGGCAATCGAGCCGCCGCCGGCGCCGATTTCCACCATCTCCACCACCGGGATCGAAATAGGCATGCCGCTGCCTTTCTTGAACCGGTAGGTGCGCGCCACTTCGAAGGTCTTGGCGGTTTTCGGCACCTGGTTTTCGATCAGGCAGATCTTCGCGGTGGTGCCGCCCATGTCGAAGGACACCACTGAATCCAGACCATACTTGCGGGCAATGTCGGCGGCAAAGATCGCGCCGCCCGCCGGCCCCGACTCCACCAACCGAACCGGGAACTCTGCCGCGCTCTGGACCGAGATGATGCCGCCACCGGAGTGAATCATGAACACCGGACAATCGGCACCCGCCTGCTTCAACGTGACCACCAGGCGATCGAGGTAGGACTTGATCAGCGGCTTGACATAGGCGTTGGCGCACACGGTATTGAAGCGCTCGAACTCGCGCATCTGCGGCGACACTTCACTGGAGATCGAGATCAGCAGGTTCGGCAGGCGGGCCTGCAAGGCATCCCGCAGCAGACGCTCATGAGCGCCGTTGACGTAGCTGTGGATCAGGCCGATCGCCACGCTCTGGTAGTCGCCTTCGGCAATTCGCTCGATCAGGCTGTCGATGTCAACCGCGGTCGGCGCGATCAGCACATGGCCCTGCACATCCAGACGCTCACGCAGGGTGTAGCGGTGCTCGCGCTCGATCAACGGCGGCGGCAAGGCGATATTGATGTCGTATTGTTCAAAACGGTTTTCAGTGCGCATCTCCAGGGTATCGCGAAAGCCTTCGGTGGTGATGAAGGCGGTCTTGGCCCCGCGCCGCTCGATCAGCGCGTTGGTCGCCAGCGTCGTCCCGTGGATCAGCTGATCAATATCCGCGAGTTTGAGGCCCGCCGCCGCGACGACGGTCTGCACCCCACTGAGGATCGCCCGCTCCGGCAGCTCGTAGTCGGTCAGAATCTTGGTCGAATGCAGCACACCGTCCACATCCAGCGCGATATCGGTAAAGGTCCCACCTATGTCCACGCCGACCCGGCATGAAGTCGCAGTCATCGTCGTATCCCCTGAAGTTCTCGAGCTCATCACAAGGGGCCATCTGGCCACTTAAATGTAAGTTATATGTTGTCTTACATGTAGTCAAGGATCGATCCACTGGATTGTAGCTTCCAGCGGGGTCGGAAAGGCTTAGGCCGTTTCCACCCCAGAGGAGTCAATCGAGAGTCTTGACCATCCGCGAACCACCCACCGCCTGCGCCGTGGGAAATACTTCAAGACGCGACACATCCACCTGCTCGGGCAGGCGCAAAGCCGCCAACAGCAACTGGGCGATATGCTCCGGCATGATCGATTCATAACCGTCGTACAACTCACGGCCCGCAGCCTGCATCCCCATCGCCGCGCGATACAGCTGGGTTTGGACTCGCCCCGGGGCAATTTCCGTCACTCGCACGCCGCTACCGAGCAAATCGCAACGCAAGGCATCACAGAACAGGCTGACACCGGCCTTCGAGGCGCCGTACACAGCGGCGCCCGGATGAGGCGCCCGACCGGCACTGGAACCGAGGAAAAACAAGTGTCCATGGCCACGCTCGATCATTCCCGGCAACACCTGCCGCGTCAGGTGCAGCGGCGCCTTGAGATTGATATCGAGCATATTGTCGATTTCATCGGCATCCATCTCCTGGAAGGCCGCGCGCGTGGACAGGATGCCGGCATTGTTGACCAACACATCCACCGGATACTGTTTCAGGATGCCCGCAAAGGCATCGACCTGGCGCACGTCCGCCTGCAACGTGACAACCCCCTCCTCGGCCTGCAACTCATCGAGCGCTTCACGACTGCGACCGACGGCGATGACCTGCATGCCCGCGTCGCGCAACGCCAGGACAATCGCCTTGCCGATACCACTGGTAGCACCGGTGACCAGCGCACAACGATAGGCCGCCGGCAGCGCCATTGAATCAGGCATAGATGTAACCTCCGCTGACAATCACGTTTTCGCCAGTGGCGTAGCTGTTGCGACTGCTGCCCATCATGACGATCCACTCGGCAATTTCCGCAGGCTCCGCAGCACGTCCCAGCGGGTTCGCCGCCGCCAGTTCACCCAGGAAGCCTAGTTGCCGGGCACGCTCGGTTGCAAAACCGGCGGGCGCCACCGAATTGACCAGGATCTGATCCTTGGCGCAGGCCTGGGCAAAAGACTTGGTCAGGCTGACCACCGCCGCCTTGGTCGCCGCATAGTGGGCATTTTGCGGGTGAGCCTTGAATGCATCCACGGAGGTCACATTGACGATACGACCGGTCACCGCCGGTGCCGCGACAAAGGCCTGCATATGCCGGACCGCCGCGACCATCATGTGATAGGTCCCCTTGATATTGACCGCATTTTCCAGATCCCACTCATCATCGGTGATCTCGAAAATATCCTTGCGCGGATAGATGGCGGCGCTGTTGACCAGGCAATCCACACGGCCGAGCGCATCGACGATCTGCTGGAAGGCACCATGGGCGCTTTCCTGGCGGGAGATGTCGGCGACGGCCGTGGCGACCTCGCAACCTTCAGCCCGCAGAAGGCTTGCCGCCTCTGCCATCAGTTGCTCATTACGGTCAATCAGGCCGATTTTCCGCGCCCCACGCTTGCGCATCAACTTGGCTGTTTCCAAGCCCAGACCCGAAGCTCCACCTACGATCACGACCGTCTGGCCATCCATAAACACCTCCACGATTTAGTCTTTACGTAAGATGCCTGTTGTCTTACATTTGGTCAAACTCAATTTGCGTGTCAACCGCCAGGCCACCGCCTGGCCAGATGCACACAGGACACGACCATGTCTGCGGCCACTCTCGTTTCCAGCCCCTCCTCCAGCATCCGCGATCGCCTGCTCGACGCCGCGACCCTGTTGTTCGCAACCCGTGGCTACCAGGCGATTGGCCTGCGGGACCTGGCCGGTCACCTTGGCCTGCACGCCGGTTCGCTGTATCACCATATCGAGAACAAACAATGCCTGCTGTTCGAACTGATCGAGTCCGCCCTCGCCGATCTGCTGCTCGATACCAGGCGTCGCATGAAAGGTGCAAGAACCGCCGATGACCGTGTACGCCGCTTCGTCCAGGCCTTCGTCAGCTTCAGCCTGACGGAAAAGCATCGCTTGCAGCTGGTGATCAGGGAGTTTGTCAATCTATCCGAAGAACAGCAGCAGCAGATCAATGCGCTGAAAGACAGCTATGCCTCGATCCTGAGCAGCATCATTGCGACGGAGTGCGCGCAAAAGGTCCGGCAGGAAAGCCAGGTCGGCCTGATGACCCATGCCGTTATCGGCATGCTGTACGGACACGCACAATGGCATGAGGTCGAGGTGAGTGAGCAGCGCCTGGCGCAAGCACTGATCAGCTTCGTCATGGGCATTCTCGAAAGCGCCAAATTCACGCGCCACGGCCAGATTGATGAATAAACCTCATGAACCCTTGCCGATTTACCCGTCTAGTCCTCCCCCCAAAGCCCACTTACAGTCTCCAAGGCGCAATTGCACTCAACCGACGTGCACTGCGGCCTAATCCTATTTCCCTCCACAAACTCAATGCTGATCGCTAAAAGCAGGATGATTGAAATGCAAAAGCGGAAACTCGGAAACAGCTCTCTTGAAGTATCTGCCCTAGGCTTGGGCTGCATGGGCCTCAGCCACGGCTACGGTCCGGTGACGAATACCAAAGAGGCCGTCTCGCTGATCCACGCGGCTCATGATCGCGGCATCACCTTCTTCGACACCGCAGAGGCATATGGCCCCTTCAGCAACGAAGCTCTGCTGGGTGAGGCCCTGCAGCCGATTCGCGATCAGGTGGTAGTGGCCACCAAGTTCGGCTTCAATATCGACCTGATCACCGGCGAACGGGGCAGTGGCACCAATAGCCGGCCGGAGCATATCCGGGCGGTCGCAGAGGCCTCATTGAAGCGTCTGCGAACGGACCGCATCGACCTGTTCTACCAGCATCGTGTGGACCCCGAGGTGCCGATCGAGGATGTCGCCGGCACCGTCAAGGACTTGATCGCTGAGGGCAAGGTGAAGCACTTTGGCCTGTCCGAGGCCGGCGTGCAAACCATTCGCCGCGCCCATGCGGTCCAGCCGGTGACGGCGGTACAGAGCGAATACTCGCTGTTCTGGCGTGGCCCGGAGCACGAACTCCTGGCGGTGCTGCAGGAACTGGGCATCGGCTTCGTGCCGTTCAGCCCTCTCGGCGCCGGTTTCCTTACCGGTAAGATCGACGAGAACACACAGTTCGACGTGTCCGACTTCCGCAACTTCGTCCCCCGTTTCTCTCCAGAGGCGCGCAAGGCCAACTTGGCGCTGGTCGAGGTGGTGAAGGCCGTCGCACAGCGCAAACAAGCCACGCCCGCGCAAGTGGCGTTGGCCTGGCTGCTGGCGCAGAAGCCTTGGATTGTCCCGATACCTGGCACGACGAAGCAGCACCGCCTGGACGAGAACCTTGGGGCGCTCGAGCTGGCGCTGAGCGGCGAGGATTTGCGCGTGATCGATGAGCAGATTGCCCAGATCCAGGTGCAAGGTGATCGCCTGCCCGAGTCTGCGCTGAAGATGACTGGACTCTGAATCTTTCCTGAAAGTGGAGCCATTCCACTGATCGCAGCTTTGATGGCTACGAGTGACATACCCAAGCTCAACGCTGCGCTGAACCAAGGCCTGTGGTGGTTGTACACCCGAACGGTGGAGTGAAAGAACAGGTCGCCGGTCTGTATGCGCAGCGACTGGCCGAACAAGGCTATATCACCATTACCGCAGATGCCGCGTATATCGAAACCTGCTGGGTTCCCCGGTATGTCGAAGCGGCCGTAAGCAAACTGAAAGCGTTCTACGCTAGGACCTTGTGACTCAACAACGCCAGCCTATTCTGGCTTTGTCACCTCGATCCTCATAAGAGCATCTCATCAATGTCCCGAGCCAATCTCAACGACCTGCAAGCCTTCGTGGTCATTACCCGCGAGGGCAGCTTCACCCGCGCCGCCGCACAACTGAGCGTCTCGCAATCCGCCCTGAGCCACACAATACGCGCACTTGAGGCACGGCTCGGCGTTCGACTGCTGGCCCGAACCACACGCAGTGTATCCCCGACCGAGGACTGTGTGAAAACGCACTGAAGGCCAGCCCAACAAACGCTCCGACTTGCTCGGGGCGTTTGTTTTTGTGCGAGCAACAGACGAAAAAGGCCTTTCAGCCCATTAGCGCCATCAACTGGCGGGCTCCGAGCACGCTAATTGCTCGCGAAACGGGCTACCGGGCCCCACTGCAATCCACTGATTCCGAACGAACACCTTTGTCGTGCAACAACCTCGCTGATAAACGAGGTTATGGGCAGCGGGATTGAGGCTGGCAAGTGCCCATCAGTTCAAGGTGGCAGCCGATCAGTGACCTTCACTGCTGTAGACACAGTGTTCCGTTGGGGTAAGCGCCTGCGTGGAAGCATCGACCGACTCACTCCTGTTTTCAAGACCTCTCTCCCAGCGAGCGATCACCACGGGGGCCAGCGCGTTCCCGAGTACGTTCAGGGTGGTAGTGCCCATGTCCATGATTCGGTAGACACCGGCGATGAACGCAATACCCTCCAGTGGCAGCCCCGCGCTGGCCAGGGTCGCGGAGAGAATCACGAACATGAAGCCGGGCACGCCCGCCGCGCCCTTGGAGGTCAGGACCATGGTGATCACCAATACGGCTTGCTGAGACAGGCTCAGATCTATCCCATAGAGCTGGGCGACAAACAGCGTCCCTATGCCGAGGAATAGAGAGGCCCCATCGAGATTGAACGAGTACCCGACCGGTACGACAAAGGAAACCACCTCACGGGGAACGCCAAACGTCTCCAGTTTGACCATGAGCTGTGGCATCACCGCCGCGGAGCTGGCACTGGAAAATGCCAGGACCAGTTCATCCTTGATGTGCCGGATCAAGCCGAAAATCGAGATGCCCGCCATCCGCGCAATGCTTCCCAGCACCAGCACGGCAAACAGGACAATCGCGATGTAGGCGACCACTATCAGCTTCGCCAACGGCAGCAGGGAGGAGAAACCGAAGTTGGCGACGGTCACCGCAATCATGCCGAACACCCCAATGGGGGAGTAAGCCATCACCATCGACGTCACCCGGAACATGGCATCGCTCAGCCCTTTGAAAACGGCCAGCACTGGTGCTTTACGCTCATCAGACAGACCGGAGAGCCCCAGGCCAAACATGACAGCAAAGAACAGTACCGGCAGCAGATTGCCCTTGGCCATCGCGTCGACAATGTTATCCGGGACGATGCCCAGCAGCAGGGCTACGACGCTCTGATGTCCGTTGCCGGCAGGCAATGCGATATTGGCCGCCTTGAGGCTGTGCAGATCAGTGCCCGCTCCCGGCTGTAGCAGATTCCCGATCACCAGTCCGATAATGATCGCGGTGGTGGTCACGGCGAAGAAGTACAGGAGGGTTTTGACCCCCATCCGACCGAGCGCCTTGCGATCACCATGACCGGCGATCCCCACCACCATGCAACAGAACACGATGGGAATGACGATCATCTTCATTAGTTTGATGAACAGGTCTCCGGCGGGTTGCAGCACATTTTCCGTGAGCCAGGGACGCATCTCGGGCGCATGGTTGAGGACTACGCCGACAGCAATGCCGACGACCAAGCCGATCAGAATCTGAACGACCAGAGGAATACGAGGTTTATGCATGTCCGTCTCACAGGTGATGTCAGTGGCAGGATCTTGTTTTCAAAGGGGAGGTAGTTCCCTCCCCCGACTGTTGTCGGCTCTAATCGGCCGATCAGCGCAACGCTTCGCAGGCGTTGCGGATACGTGCGCAACCTTCCCGGATCAATGCCTCGCCGCTGGCGAAAGAGAGGCGGACATAGGGGCTGAGGCCGTACGCATCGCCGACCACCGTCGCAACACCGGCCTCTTCGAGCCAGTAACGAACCACATCAGCATCCGTATGCAACACATAGCCTTGCGGGACTTGGCGACCGAGCAACCCTTGCACATTGGCAAATACGTAGAACGCGCCGTCCGGGGTCACGCATGTCAGGCCGGGTGTACCAGACAACAGGTCCAGCATCAGATCGCGGCGCTTCCTGTAAAGGCTCGCCATGGCGTGAACAGGCGTCTGGTCGCCGACAAAGGCTGCCACGGCAGCAGCCTGGCTGATCGAACTGGGGCACGTCGTGGTCTGCGAGAGCAGTTTGCCGATTGCTGCGATCAGCCAGGCCGGACCGGCGCCAAAGCCCAATCGCCAACCGGTCATGGCATAACCCTTCGAAGCCCCGTTCACGATCAGCGTCCGCTCTTTTAGATCGGGAGCCACCTTTGGAAAGGAGACATGTCCGCCTTCGGTGTAGACGAAGTGTTCGTAGATCTCATCGGCCATGACCAGCACATGGGGGTGATCACGAAGCACCTGGGCCAGGGCTTGCAACTCTTCCAGGGTGTAGACAGCCCCGCTTGGGTTATTCGGGGAGTTGAGAATCAGCCACTTCGTGCGCGGGGTAATGGCCGCGTCCAGCTCCGCCGGTGTCAACTTGAATCCGTTGGCTTCATTGCCGACGATAACAACGGGAGTCCCGCCGTTCAGCTTGGCGATGTCCGGATACGAGACCCAGTAAGGGGTATGAACAATCACTTCGTCTTCGGGGTTGAGGGTGGCCGCCAGCGCCTCGAAGATGATCTGTTTGCCTCCGGCCGCCGCCACCACCTGATCGAGGGTGTATTCAAGGCCGTTGTCACGCTGCAGCTTGGTCACGATCGCGTTGCGTAGCGCAGGCGTGCCGAGCGTATTGGTGTAGTGGGTTTCACCCGCCGATATCGCCGCTTTGGCAGCCTCCATGATATGCGCTGGCGTATCGAGATCAGGCTCACCAACGGTGAAGTTCACGATGTCTCGACCTTGCGCTCGTAGCGTTGCGACCAAGGCATTGGCCGCTATGCTGGGCGAAGGGGCAATGCTCAAGACCCGCTGGGAAAGCAGTGCTGTACTCATTGTTTTCTCACATCAGGCCGGCTTTGACGAGGGCGTTGGTGATCCACGATTGTTCGATCGCTTGGGTTGCGATCTCTGCCTTCACACGCTCTTCGTGTGCTTCGTGTTCACGGGCTTTGGCCAGCACCTCCTCGGCGGCCTCTTGGGAAAAAGCCACCAAGCCATCTTCGTCACCGACAATGATGTCCCCGGGGTTGATGATCATCCCGCCAATGGACACCGGTACGTTGATCTCGCCCGGCCCCGTCTTGTAAGGGCCACAATGCACGACGGCCTTCGCGTAGCAGGGAGTATGCTCAAAACACGCCACATCACGAATGGCGCCGTCGATGACAAAGCCGACGCAACCCCGTTGCAGGGCATACAACTTGATCAACTCACCGATCACGGCGTTGTTGGTATCACCCTGCCCATCAACCACCAGCACGTGGCCGGGCTTCAACATCATCAGCGCTTTGTAGATGTAGAGGTTGTCGCCTGGACGGGTCTTGACCGTCAGTGCGGTACCGACGAGCTTGCCTGTACGGTTGTAGCGCGTCAGGCCGCGGGCACCGATATGGCGTCCCATGTTGTCGCTGATATGAGGGGTCACCACAGAAGCGAATGCTTTGATCAAGTAATCAGAAGCGGCTGCGGGCGATGGTTCGATACGAATGCCTGGAAGTAACATGAGATTTCCCCGGTGTTAGAAGTGTGCTTTCACGACAACCGGATAGTAGGGAGCCTAAAAAAATACTTTTAGCGATATTTTTATATGGATTATCATCTCTTTTAGTAATCATATTAATACGATGATCAAGCCGTGTCACAACCCGCGCTTCCAGGATTATGAGACAGGCATGGAGAGAAGCGCTGGGACAATACGTCGATAAAAGAGAACAAAAAGATGCAATTTTATTCGCTTTAAGTCTATTCACATAAACCCTATCCTGGCCCGCACACCGCCGATACCACCATCAGGAGTGTGCCCTATGCCCACCCCCTTGCGCCGCTGCCTTTCCCTCCAGGACTTCGAGCCTCTGGCGCGACGCTTATTGCCCGCCCCCCTCTTCGCCTATGTATCAGGCGCTGTTGAAGACGAACTATCGGCCATGGCAAATCGGGCGTCATTCCTGGACTACAGCTTCCTGCCAAACGTGCTGGTGGATGTAGCCCACGTCGATACGTCAGTGAGACTGCTGGGCGAAACCTACTCCTCCCCGATCGGCATTGCGCCCATGGGCATTGCCGCGCTGACCAGCTACCGTGGCGATATCGTGCTCGCCCGCGCAGCGGCTCAGGCGAAGGTACCGTGCATCATGAGTGGTTCTTCTTTGATCCGCTTGGAAGAGGTGATGGGCGAAGCGCCTGGGACCTGGTTTCAGGCCTATCTCCCTGGAGAGGGAAAACAGATCAATGCGCTGATTGATCGGGTCGCCGCAGCCCCTGTTGAAACCTTGGTGCTGACAGTCGATACGCCGGTAGCCGCCAACCGGGAAAACAACATCAGAGCCGGTTTTTCGACGCCGCTGCGTCCGAGCCTGAGACTGGCTGCTCAAGGGCTTCTGCACCCCAGGTGGTTGCTCGGAACATTTTTGCGGACCTTGATCGTTCACGGGATGCCGCATTTCGAGAACAATTACGCGAGTCGCGGCGCGCCTATCCTCTCAAAAAATGTACTTCGGGATTTTTCGGACCGAGGCCATCTCACCTGGGAGCATGTCATCGACATTCGCCGCCGCTGGAAAGGAAAGTTGATCATCAAGGGCATCTTGAACCCGCGGGATGCGGTGAAGGCCAAACACATCGGCGCCGACGCGGTGATTGTATCGAATCACGGCGGACGGCAACTGGACGGTAGCGTGGCCCCCCTCAAGATCCTGCCGCGCATCGTGGAGGCGGTACCGGATATGACGGTCATGCTCGACAGCGGTGTGCGCCGGGGCACCGATGCCATGAAAGCCATGGCGCTAGGGGCCAAGGCAGTTTTTATCGGGCGGCCGTTCAACTACGCCGCGACCGTGGCCGGCGAAGAGGGCGTCCGGCACGCACTCAGGCTCATCGGCGATGAACTCAAGCGCGATCTTGGTCTACTCGGTGTCGCCAGGCCCGAGGACCTGAGTATCGAGAACTTGCTGGCACGTTGAGTGCTGTGGTTTGAGCGCCGCGATTTTTCCATGCTATCGATTGCTCGGTAGTCGCGTGGAGCACAGCGCTTTACAGCTCAACTTCTGGAAAAAAAGTGATGTTATTCGAGTCTTAAATATCGCTAAAAAAATCATTCAAGGCACCCTAGTATCCCGGTTCCAACTATAAAAAATACCGGGCCCGGCCATGAGTAAACCTTCAAAAAAAGGCCGCTTCCGCTGGATCGTCGCTGCGTTGTTTTTCCTCGCCTACATGATCGCGGGTGCAGACCGGGCCAATATCGGCGTCGTGGTACCTTTCATCAAGCAGGAATATGGGCTCAGCAATACCGATATCGGTGCCCTGGCCAGTCTGTTCTACCTCACCTATGCCATGGTGCAGATCCCGGCGGGCTACCTGTTCAGTCGCTTCGGCATTCGCAATCTCCTGACAACCTCCCTGGTACTGACCTCGCTATCCACTTTGTTTATTGGAGTGACCAGCAGCGTCCTGCAACTGAAGTTCGCCAGAGCCCTGCTGGGTGCCGCTGAAGGCCCGATCAATATTGGTATTGTCTCGATCATCAATCGTTGGTTCCCGTCACGGGAAAAGGGCTTGGCAACCGGCATCTTCATGTCGTCGATAAAATTTGCCCCCGCGTTTGTCCCACCGCTGTGTGCGCTGATTGTGAGCCTTTATGGCTGGCGAGAAGTGTTCTACCTCTTTGCCTTCCCGGGCCTGATTATCGCGGCGCTCTGGTGGCTCTATGTAAAGGATGATCCGTCCCAGAGCGCGCACTGCTCCGAGGAAGAAAAGCGCTATATCCAGGAGACGGATATGCTTCAACCCCAGTCCACGGCCACGTTGTCGCCTCGACACCTCTGGCTTGACCGTTTTATCCGTACGCGGGAAATGGATTTGCTGCAGGATAACGCCAGCATCCTCAGATCCTGGAACGTCTGGGCCTGTGCACTGGGTTACTTCCTAATGGTCGGTATTACCTACACCATCATGACCTGGGTCCCCACCTATCTGGTCTCGGTCAAACACTATTCTGTCATGAAGATGGGCGCGGTGGCTGCGTTCCCATGGGTCGGTGCGATTATCGGCAATCTTCTCGGCGGCTGGCTTTCGGACAAGGTCTTCGATCGGCGCCGCAAGCCGGCGATGCTGATCACCGCCCTCGCCACTGTTGTGATGATGATCGTACTGCTGAACTCGCCGGACGATCCGACACTACTGGCCGCCCTGTTTCTGTTGACCGGGATTCTCCTGAACATCGGCTATTCGACTTTCCTGGTCTATCCCATGGGGTTGGCCGTCAAGGACAAGGTTCCGTTCGCCGCCTCGATCGTCAATACCGGCGGCTCGCTGGGCGGCGCCTTTGCCCCGTTTATGGTCGGCGTGCTGCTCGATGCCTACAACTGGAACATGGTGTTCGGCTTCCTGGGCGCCTGCTCCCTCCTGACCTTCGTCATCCTGCTGACCATGGTCGAACCTCGACCGAAGCCCTCGGCCTTCGTGGATACCGCCAACGTAGTGACTACCCGTCAACCGGCCCTGCCGCGCCCTTGAATAACGGTTTCTTTGGATAGAGGACAGCGTATGTCTGGTTCACCAAGCAAAATCGTCAGTCGCCTGGACCTGTGGATCAACCCGGTCTTCGATGAACTGATCGAAGCGACACCGACGTTACAGCTTCAACGCCTGTTTCGCGCAGACGAAGATGGCGTGTGGGATGGCTTGAGCCGCTCGGCCGCGTATCACGTCACGGCGGCCAAGGATGAGCTGCCGCTCCAATGGTTCGCCAATGAAGCCCTGATAGAACGTTGCCCGAACCTGCTGTGTGTGTCCTCCGGAGGCGCGGGGTACGACACCGTCGACGTGGCGGCTTGCACGCGCGCCGGCATTGCCGTTGTGAATCAGGCCGGGGCCAATGCAAACTCGGTAGCAGAGCACACCTTCGGGCTGCTCCTGGCCCTGGCCAAGCGGATTATTCCGTCCAACAGGCGATTGCGCCAGGAGCGGAGTTTCGCGCGCGAAGAGCTGATGGGTGACGAGGTTTATGGCACGACCCTGGGCATCATCGGTCTCGGCGTCATCGGCGAGCGCACGGCAAACCTGGCCCGTGGTTTCGGGATGCACGTACTGGCTTATGACCCGTACCTGGACGAAGACACCCTTCGCGAGCGCGGTGCGCAACCGGCGGCGCTTGAGAGACTGCTGGGCGAATCGGATTACGTCTCCGTGCACTGCCCGCTCAACGCCTCCACTCACCATCTAATGGGCCCACAGCAGTTCGCGGCGATGAAAAAAGGAGCGGTCTTTCTCACCACCGCACGCGGCGGAATCCACGATGAGGCGGCACTTTACGAAGCTTTGAAAAACGGGCGATTGTCGGGGGCCGGACTCGATGTCTGGTCAGTAGAACCGCCACCGCTCAGCTCACCATTGCTGGCGCTGGAGAACGTCATCGCCACCTACCACACCGCTGGTGTCAGCGTCGGGGGACGCCGCAATGTCGCGCGCTCATCCGCCCGGCAGATCCAGGCCCTGCTTCATGGCGAACGGCCCCCTCATTTGCTCAATGCCCCGGTCTGGGAGCATTTCCTGGAGCGGCTGCGAAAAGCCTCGTAAACCTTACGACCGCGGTCATTTACAGGTACAGGTCAGAGGAATATCTGTAGCCGCCCATGGACAAGGCCGTCAAACCGGAACCATGGCGAACCAGATCGATCATTGCGCCAAACGAGTCAGCTTCAACACTGGTCTTGAGCTTGACCCCGGCTTCATGAGCGCAATTATCCACGATCACACAAAGGCCGTGTCGGGCGCTTGGCAATATCAGTTGCTGCTCGGCCAAGTGGCCTCGATGATGCTTGGGCGGCCCAACCATTTCGACAGGTCTACGTCCCTCATCAAAGCACCGCCTCGCGAGGTCTTTCCTGACCGCGCAAAATGCCTCGCGCACGAAGGATGACGGGGACATCGATCATTTCATCGTCGATCATGATGACCTCTCCCCTCACTGGCGCCTACGGCCGCAAGTACCCGGTTTACCCAATGGCATAAGGCTGGTTCCCGGGTCGATGATCACTGCATCGGCCTCGCTGCCCAGAGCCTTGGCGAAACGCTCGGGTCTGGATCTTGGAACGAACAAGTAGCTGTGGGGCAAAGAAACTGAAAAGTCGATAACGGCCATACTGACTCCTTTGCAGATAAAAAGCGCCCCGGAGTGTCAGTCGTGGTCAACCACTCGCAGGACGCGAAACGGACCACTATTAGCTGGCTTTTTGCGAAACGTGCAAAGGGTCAGCCTGAGTTTTTTTCTGCTTTTCGGCGGTCGTCTTGGACATCAGAATCACCACCCCACCAGCGATGGCACATGCCCCCAGCGCCAATAACGAAGTCCGGAAGTCCGTGGAGATGGCACGGATGTAGCCCACCAGCAGAGGGCCGAGGGATTGCCCGACGAAGGTCCCCAGTCCGCTGACCACGGCCACAGCTGGAATGGCTTTGCGCAATGGCAAGATCTCGGTCAGGCGAGCGAACACCAGCGGCGTCAACATCTTCAGCGGGAAGCCCATGGCTATGAACAGCACAATCTGTAACCCATACAGATTGGCAGGCACATAAGCCGCGGCGATCATTATCAAGCCGGTGATGATGGTAGGGATCGCCGCATGCAATCGACGCTCCTGGTTATGCCGATCGGAACGACGGGTGATGTACCAGACGCCAAGCATGGTCAGGAGAAATGGTGCACCCGACAGCAAACCGACGGTCACCTCGCTCAGAGAGTTGTAAGACTTGAGAATGGTTGGCAGCCACAGCGTGGTGCCATACAACAAGATGCTGCTCAGACCGAAACCCAGAGTCATCAACCATACCGCGGGTTCGTTGAAGATTTTCCACCATGGATCCGATTGCGTTTCGCCATGGCTCTTTTGTTCGACCGCCAGTTCGTGGGCAATCGTTTCGCGGTCAGCGTCAGACAGCCACTTGGCCGCTTGCAGGCTCTTGGGCACCATCACAAACCAGAATAGACAGAACAACCAGGCAGGTAATCCCTCAATGATCAACATCCAGCGCCAATCATAATGGGCCAGGATCGCCCCGGAAATAGGCCCGGCGAGGAAACCGCCCAAGGGTACGGCAAAGTTCCAGATACCAAAGGCGCGACCTCGCTCGGACTTGACGAACCACTGCGCCAGCAACATGGACACCGCCGCATAGATAGGCCCCTCTGCCAGGCCGAGAATGAAACGCATTGCCATCACTTCTTCAAAAGTCCGGGCAAAGCCGGTAACCAGGGCAGCACCGCCGAACAGCAATAGGCACAAACCAATCAGCTTGCGTGAGCCGAAACGCAGCGCCAGGACGGCAGCCAGCAACTGGGTGATTACATAACCCCAGGCGAACGCGCCGCCGATCCACCCAGCCTGCACCGGGGTGAGCGCCAGTTCCTTGGTCATGTAGGGCAAGGCCATCGCAATATTGGCCCGGTCAAAAAAAGAGATGGTGTACATGATCAGCACCGCCGGCATGATCATCTGCCAGCGCTTGGCACCGACACCTGCGTGGTACGGGTTTGAAGTAGTCATTTGAGCACTAGCCTATTGTTGTAATTGTGATAGGTAAGACGCCGTATGAATCGGTCAAAGGGTGGGATCTTTCTCCGGACCGGCAATGACACCGGCGTCATGCAAGCGGCCAATCTCGGCACCACTGAGTCCCAACAACTGATGCAAAACTTCATCAGTGTGAGTACCCAACAAGGGTGCCGCCTGGGTTGGCAAATGCGCCAACCCCTCGAAACGCGCCGCCGAGCGAGCAGTCAGATGCTCACCAATCCCCGGCGTATCAATGCGCTCGTAGAGCGGATTGCCGAGCCCCACACGTGGATCTGTGGCCAACAGTTCCCGGACGCTGTTGTACCGGCCCCAGCACACTTTGGCGCGAGTCAACTCAGACTCGACCTGTTTGAACGTTCGACTGGCGAACCAAGGTCGCAAGAGGGCGGCGATAATCTCCCGACCTTCGAAGCGTTGGGCTTCATCCGCAAAATCCAGCTTCAAACTGTGTTGTGCTCCTGCGATGGCCAGTCCGATATCGCAGCACTCGACCAGCGCCTTCCATTGCCCGGAAGAAATGGCCACGATCATCACCCGCCGGCCATCGGCCGTCGCGAAGTCCAGGCCGAAAGCGCCATACAGGTAATTGCCCAGAGCCGGACGCTCCTGTTCAAGCAGTTCAGCCTCGGCCATCACGCCCAAATGGGAGAGCGTAGAAAATGCCACGTCCGAGAGCGCGAGCTTGATGTCCGAGCCCTCTCCACTCAGTTGCCGACGGCTCAAGGCCGCGACCATGGCGAATGCGGCCTGGTGGGCACATGCGATGTCCCACGCTGGCAGCACATGGTTGACGGGGCGGTCTGCGCTGGCGTCGCCCGTCATGTTGGGGTAACCCGTAGAACTGTTGACGGTGTAGTCCACCGCGGTACTGCCATCGGCGTTGCCCTGAATCACACATGCAATCAGGTCGGCACGCCGGGTAGCGAGCACCTCGTAGTTCAGCCAGGGGGTCGCGATGTTGGTCAGCAGGTTGCCGGCTGCCACTGCCATGTCGGCGATCAGTTCCCTGCCCTGGGGATGGCGGATGTCTACCGCAACCGAACGTTTGCCCTTGTTCAGCGCTGTCCAGTAGAGGCTCCGACCCTTGGGCGAAATGCGTGGCATGCGCGCGTAGTCAATACCGCCGCCGATCATGTCAATCCGGATAACATCGGCTCCGAACTCCGCCAGGGTCATGCCGGCCAAGGGTGCGGCAATGAATGCCGAGCTTTCGACAACACTCACATGGTTTAAAAGCGGGTAAGTCATGTTGGTAACCTCAAAGCAAATTCACGGGCTCAGGCAAAACGAGGCGGTTCTTTCCTGATGAACGCACTCATCCCTTCCAGGGCGTCGGCGCTGCAAAACACCTGATCGCTGGCCAGCAGCGATTGACTGATCAGCTCAGCGTCGGACTTGTCGTAGCAGTCGTTGATCAGTGCCTTGGAGCTCCTCACACTGGCGCGCGGCATAGCCGCCAGCCGAGCCGCCAGGTCATGGCCGGTTTGCCTCAAGACCACAGGCTCCGCCAGGTAGTCGACCAACCCCCACGCCAGTGCTGTTTCGGCACCGACCGAATCTCCCAGAAACACCAGTTGCTTGGTGCGGGCCACGCCGATTCGTCGGGCGATGCGGAAGGTTCCGCCGCTGCTGGGAAACACTCCTAGCTTGACTTCGGGCAGTCCCAATCGGGTGGTGCTGGCCGCGACGATGAAGTCGCAACAAGCTGCGATTTCCAGCCCCCCGCCAAAGGTGTAACCGTTGAGTAGCGCAATGGTCGGTTTGGCAAAGGTGCGCAGGAACTCGAACACCTTGTTCTGGAATATCAGCTTCTTCTCCAACACTTCACCGGGCTGGAGCATGTCCTGTATCTCGTTGATGTCAGAGCCGGCGCAGAAGGCGCGCTCGCCGGCGCCGGTCAACACCAATACACGTACCTTCGGGTCAGCTTCCAGTGCGCGTAGCGCGGCATACAACTGATGCGTGAGCGGGCCGCAAACGACATTCATGGGCGGGTTGCACAGTGAAAGGGTTGCAACACCCTCATGCAGTTCAATCTGGATATAGGCTTGCGGGTCCATGTCTATTTCCTCGATTACGCCGTGATACCGAATTCGCTCAACTGGGTTTCGGTAAACCCTAACTGCTCGACCAGAATCTCTCGGTTGTGCTCGCCTAATGATGGGCCAGCACGTTCGATCCGCCCCGGCGTGCGCGACAGCTTGCCAACCACGTTCTGCATACCGATTTGTCCCAGTTCCCCATCCTCGACTTGCACGATGTTCTTGCGCGCCTGGATCTGTTCGTCTTCGAAGATCATCGAGACGTCGTTGACCGGTGCGATGGTGGCGCCAACCTCTTCGGAACGACGCAGCAGGTCCTCCAGCGAGTACTTGCCGATCTCGATCTGCAACTCGATATCCAACGCTTTGTCGTTATCGAGCCGGGCCCGGTTATTGATGAAGCGCGAGTCGGTGAGCAGATCAGGCCGCTCGACCAGAGTGGCGATCCGTTCGAACGCAACCTGGGAACTGCCGGCGATGGCAATCCAGCGTTCATCGGCTGTGCAATAGGTATTGCGCGGTGCGGTAAAGGGCAAGCGACTGCCGTTGCGCTCCTGGACCTGACCGAGTTGGTCGTAGTTCACAACGTGCGGCCCTATCAATGTCAGCAGGGTTTCGTAGATCGCAAGATCGACGACTTGGCCGAGGCCAGTACGGTTTTTTTCCTGCAACGCGACCAAGGTCAGGAAGGCAGCCATGACGCCGGTGCTGGCGTCACCGAGGGCAAAACCTGGCAACAGGGGAGGCTGGTCCGGGTTACCGCTGATGTAGGCGTAACCCGCATAAGCCTCTGCCAGCGTACCGAAGCCCGGCCGATGCCGATAAGGTCCGGTCTGGCCGTAACCGGTGATGCGAACCATGATTAAGCCGGGGTTGATTGCCTTCAACACGTCATAGCCCAGGCCCCACTTCTCGAGGGTGCCAGTGCGATAGTTCTCGATGATGACGTCGACATCCTTGACCAGCCGCTTGACCACCTCGACACCCAGGGGCGTCTTCAGGTCGAGGGTGATGGACTTTTTGCCACGGTTGATGACCTTGTAATACAGGCCGACCCCATTCTTGCTTTCGCCCCAACGGCGAATTTCATCTCCGATATCCGGGCGCTCGACCTTGATGACTTCGGCACCGTGATCGGCGAGAAACATTGAACTCATGGGCGCGGCCAGAAAGTTCGAGATGTCCAGCACCTTGACGCCTTCAAGGGCGCGCGAGCCGAGCGGTGGAGTGTTGTTATTGTTCATTGCCTTCTCCGACTTTGTACGTACATTACAATAATAGAACATTAACAATGAACACAGCCGTTAGCAATCCCCCGTTCGGCAGGTAAAAACCGGGCAACAGAAGCTCGTCGGTCGGCCCAGGAAAGGGCCGACCGCTCAGAAAGTCAGGGAAATCAGATCAAAACGCGCTATCGGTGGCGCGAAAACGTGCGGATTGGCTATAGCGGCTGCTGGGGTAATAGCTGACGGAAACCTGAACTAGTGCCTGGTTGATGTCGTAGAAGGAACGCGTGATCTTCAGCGCCGCCTCACCCGGCGTCGTCTTCAGCAGCTCGGCGATGTCGTCGTCGAGTATCGTTGCGGTAACATCCTGCTGGATCTCATGAACCTTGATGTTGAACAGCTGCTCTATGCGCTGGAAGATGGGTGTGTTTGAAACCGGCGGAGTGACCTGGGCCTGGGCGTACATCGGGTGGACATAGATCAGCACGTAGCTCATGGGCAATTCAGCGCCCGGGCTGTAGCGAAGAAAACCGGCCTCCGACATCAACTGCCCGGAGCGGCAGCCCAAGGTTTTCGCGAGCTCGACCGATGTCTTCAACTCACGCAGAGAGATCGAGTGCATCTGAGTCGTGTCCACAAAATGCAGCAGATCACTTGTGGAATTGACGGCGCGAAACGTCTCGCTCTCGCTCACCGAGGAACGCACGATGGTTCCAATACCCGGGTGCGAGGAAATCAGACCACGTTCGCGCAGAACTCGCAGCGCCTGACGGACTGTCTGCCGGCTGACGCCGTACAGCTCCGTCATTTCCTGCTCAGTGGGCAATGTGCTGGAAGGTTTGTATTTTCCGGAGGCGATGTCCCTGATCAGCAGCTCGGATACAGCTGCATAAAGCGGCTGACGGCCCCCACCTCGGGTTGGTCGATCCGGATCCTGGTTTGCGAACATGAGTGGGCGCCTTAAGCTTTTGGTCCTTGAGTGCCAAATATTAACATAGCGTCAGAGTGACGGTTTGTAACACTCGCTCGAGTCAAAAGTCTCTAGAAGTCAGTGCCGGTCGAAACCGGGGAATTGGGTTTGATCCTTTATTTCAGCGCGAAATCACCAGGCCTCTAATCGGGTGACGTCAACGCTCTTTGATCTGCCCCCAAGATATTGGACGGGTTTGACTGTACTGCGGTCTTTGGCGTCCATATCTATGTTGCTGCCACTATACAAACATCTGCAAGAGCCCTAGCTGCGTCGCGGGTCTTGGAATCGTGAACCGAATCGGCTTCCAATCAGCGGCAGCCGGGCGTTCCAAACAGTGATGCAACCAATCCTGCATGGCGGGCCAGTTGGACACGTCAATGCCCGCCAGTGGAAGCAAAGTCATCACAGCACAGACGTTCAGATCGGCAACCGTGAAGCGGGACCCTAGCAGCCAGCGCTGGCCGCGCAGTCGCGATTCGAGAACAGCAAAGGGGCGCTCCAGTTTCCTCAGCGCCATCTGCGCCTCATCAGGATTACGCTGATCGGGTGCAAACAGAAAGCAATTGGCGGCAGCGAATAGCAGCGTCTTCTCGACCTCATTCGCCACCCACAGACTCCATTGTGTAGCCTGCGCCTCCTCCGCCATACCGTCAGGCCCAAGCGTTCCACCTCCGTAGCATCGAGCCAGGTACAAATTGATGGCAAGTGACTCGAAGAGAACGAGATCACCATCTATGAGCGCCGGCACTCGCGCATTGGGGTTGATTCGCAGAAATTCCGGTTGATGAGTGCTGCCGTCCTGGAAGCCAGTGGGCACATGTTTGAAGGGTAACTGCAACTCCTTCAACATCCATGCAACACGATGCGCGCGCGAGTTGAGATCGCCATAGAGTGTGATGGCCATACATAGTCTCCTGATTGGTTTCGCTAAATGGGGTGATAAAACGAGAGCCTTTTTTACAGTCAGGCCACCTGGCCATTAACCGTTTCGATAGCGGGGATGCAGTGACGGGATCAAGACCACTGAGCGATTGACAGAGCCTATCCCCTGGCCTGCAACCCGGCGATTTAGAAATACACCAGTGCTTCAACCACACCGGTCAGTTGCGATTGATTGCGGCCGTTACCGAACGCCTTGTCGTTCGAGTCCGATTGCCAGTCGTAGCGAATCTCCGGGCGCAGAGACAGGTTGCGGGTAACGTCATAGCGCACGCCGGTGGTCACTGAGTTGATAGCCCCTCGCGCGGCGGATAGTGGATAAAGAATGAAGCCCTGCTTGTCGTCGAAGTGCTCAATACGCCCGGAAAAACTCAGGTTTTTGCGATATTGGTAGGTCAGGTTGGCATTGACGCCCCACCACTCAGCCCCCGAAAACCCCGGGCCGGTGATGATGTCCACCGTGTCCGGACGACCATCACCGTCCTGACGGCCATACACCGCTTCGGCGCCCATCGACCACTGCGCGTTGAATGCGTGCCAGCCGTTGATCGAATGCTGTTGCTTGAGCTGCCCACGAGGAGAAACCACCAGCGCGGTGGGAGCCTGAACATCGGCGAAGGACTTGTTCTGTTCATTGCCGACAATGAATTCGTAGTCGACCCAGGTCTGCATGTCCGACGTCCGCCAGCGCAGAGCACCGGTGACCGACGGCGTATCGTTGTTGTCACGCAAGTTGTTCCAGCCACTCACCAGCCCCAGTTCGGCCCCTAGCAAACCGGCCTCCCCGGAGTACAGCCGGGTACCAGCCATGACGCCCGACAAGGTATTGGGCTCGGAAATAAAGGCATAGGTCCTGGTGGAGAAGTTGTTGCGCCCATCGCGCAGGTTCGGCCCGATTTCATAACCCATCGCCGGCCCGAAAATGCCCGCCCACAAGGTGATGCCCGATCCATACGGTAAGTAGGCTGTGGCAAATAGGTTCTGCACCGCTAGGTAGTTTTGCCGGTGGCGTATCGACGACTCGATATCTGACGCACCTGGTTCGTTGATCTTCCAGTGCGCGTCCCAGCCGAAGGTTCGCGGAAACTGCGCATTACGCCCATAGATCACCCCGACACTGAAGCCGAACGAGACGTCCTGGGGAACCGGCCCGGGTAGGGGTGTCACACGTGGAAGAATGTTGGAATTCAGTTGTTTGTCGACGAACAGGTTCACTGACTGAAACTCGAATCCTTCATCATCCTGTCCGGGAATCGGCGCATTGCTGTTACCGTATTTACGCTCTTCATGGGTCGAGCGATTGTTACGTCCGTAGCCCACATCCAGCAATACAGAGGCGTCGATACCGTATTGCTGCAACGCATTGCCAAACAGAAATCGGGACAAATCACCTTCGCCACGCCCGTCTAAAGGCTCGGCATAAACAAAGGGCGAGAACATCGAAATCACCAGCGGAGCAGCCAGAAGCACGCGGCCGTTTTTCATCATGAGCACCTGATCGATTTTATTATTGTTGAGTGCAGCGTTCATCGCGGGCCACGATAGGCAACTGAATCAGGTGGGCAAAAATGAATTTTAGTGGTACGAGGCATTGACACCATCGATGCCTGCTCGACACGCGTGTCGGGCACGGTCACTGTTATGCTCATGTCCGTTGTAACGACAAGACCGCTCAACTGTTCAAGAGGCTATCCATGGATACACGGTCGTTGGACATGAACCTGCTTACGGTTTTTGGCGCCATGCTTGAGTACCGTAGCGTCAGCCGCGCCGCCGACCGCGTCGGCCTCAGCCAGCCGGCCATGAGCGCTGCACTGGCCAGATTGCGTGTGCAATTCAACGATCCGCTGTTTGTGCGTAGCGGCACCGAAATGAAACCCACTCCCCGCGCAATCGCGTTGGCCCCGGCCATCGAAAGCGTGCTGCAGACCGTGCGCCTGGAGCTGCTTCAGCCTGCCCAGTTCGAGCCGGCCCTAAGCACGCGGGCGTTCAGCATCCTGACCCCCGATATCGGTGAAGTGCGCTTTGTCCCGCCGCTGCTACGTGCCCTGACGCTCGAGGCACCCGGCACCACTTTAAGAGTCATGTCGCGCGCTCGAGCCGCCACCGCAGAGCTGTTGGAATCAGGTGAGGCAGAGCTGGCCGTCGGCTACTTCCCAGACTTGGACCGAGCGCATTACTTTCAACAAAAGCTGTTCGACAACGCCCATGTCTGCGTGATGCGAGCCCGACATCCGCTGGCCAATGGCACGCGCCTGTCACTGCCGGCCTACCTTGACGCCGATCACGCTGTGGTTCGACCGGACGGACGTGAGCATTTCTTCGAACGATTCATGCGGGAGCAGGGTCTGCGGCGCCATGTGCGGCTTGAGCTATCGCACTTCATGAGCCTGTTGCCCGTACTGGAAAGCACCAACCTTCTGGCCACGGTGCCGACCGACATTGCCCAACTGTTCGCCCGCTACGCCGACGTGCTTCTGCTGGAGCTGCCAGTGAGCCCCCCCGGCGTGACCATTCGGCAATACTGGCACGAACGCGTACACAAGGACGCCGCCAACGTCTGGTTGCGCGGTCTGATTCACGCTCAGTTCTGCGTGCTGACCCGCCCTACCCGCTGACCGCGCACCTCACACTATCCACGCCATGGATAGTGTGAATCCACCCGACGCTATGGCGACCCACCTTGCTGCTCCCTAGGCTGGACCTGTCTCTTCAAACCAGGACAGCCTGCCATGACATTCTTGACTCTCGCTCACGCCAATCATCTGATCGACACCGCCCTCGCCCAAGCCCGGGGGCAGAATCTGCGCCCGATGGCTGTGGCCGTACTGGATACCGCAGGCCACCTTATCGCCTTCCAACGTGAGGACGGCGCCAGCATGTTTCGCCAGGACATTGCTATAGGCAAAGCCTGGGCCAGCGTTGCAATGGGCGCATCAAGCCGTACATTGCTCGAACGAGCCCAACATCACCCGGCATTTTTCAATGCATTGAGCAGCACCTCGAATGGGCGCTTCATTCCACAGACCGGAGCCGTGCTGATTATCGACGCCGCCGGTGCGGCACTCGGCGCCATCGGCGCATCAGGCGATACCGGCGACGCCGATGAAGCGATCTGCATCGCAGCCGTACAGATCGCTCGGCTGCAATACACATGAGAGCGGGTGCGAACGCATCAAATGCCCTGGGTATCGACATCCACGCGCACTACGTTCCCTCCTCTTTCCCGACCTGCTCCACCCACATCCCTCCCTCTGGGTGGCCTTCTGCCGAGCATGTCCTGAGTTCCGGCGGCGTGTGCCAATGTCATGTCCTGGTGGATGGAAAGCACTACCGAACCGTGTCTGAAAAGTGCTGGAACCCCCTACTACGGGTTGCCGATCTATCGGCCATGGGGCTGGCACGACAGGCGATTTCGCCAATGCCGGAGTTGCTCTCCTACCCCATGGAGCTGAAGCCGGCGCGCCGCCTGTTGCGCCATGTCAACGAACAAATGGCTGATTGCATCGCCCAATCCAATGGTGCCTTGATCGGTCTGGGTGCCGTGCCGCTGCAGGATATCGAGGCCGCCATCGACGAGCTGCACTACAACGTCCACACCTTGGGTTTCGCCGGCGTTGAAATCGGCAGCAACGTCTGTGGCCGGCCACTGGGAGACCTGCAACTCCTACCCTTCTTCCAGGCCTGCGAAGCACTGGGTGCCGCGGTTTTTGTGCATGCCTACAAGCCCGCTGCCCTGGATCGCTTGAGTGGCCCGCCGCCGTTGCAGCAAGTCCTGGCCTACCCCAGCGACGTCGGTTTGGCAGCTGCCTCGGTGCTGACCAGTGGCCTGCTGCTGCGCTGCCCAAATCTACGCCTGGCCTTTAGTCACGGTGGCGGCACGCTGGCGAGCCTGCTGCCGCGCCTGGAAAAAGGTTGGTCGGTATTCCCTGCATTGCACGAACACATACCGATCTCGCCCCGCGAACAGGCGCAGCGGTTGTTCTTCGACAGTTTGGTGTTCGACCCAGCCACCTTGCGTCACCTGGTCGCCACTGTGGGCGCTGGGCAGGTGCTGCTGGGTACTGACTACCCGTTCAACTTCCGTGAACCCGAGCCCGTGGTTCAACTGTTTGCCGCCGGTTTCGACGGCACGACCTGTGCTGCGCTGCTGCACCGCAACGCCGAGCGTTTTCTCGGCCTGACCCCCTCCCCCTGATATCGAGGAAATGGACATGACATCTCCCTGGATCGAAAGCTTACGCAGTGTCGCACTCAACGTGCCCGACCTGGCGCGCGCCGAGCACTTCTATACCGACGTGTGGCACCTGAGTGTCGCCTCACGCGACGGCGACACAGTCTACTTGCGCGGCAGCGGCAGCGACCATCATCTGTTGGCCCTGCACCGCAGTGATCGGCTTGCTATTCGTGCAGTGACCCTGCGTGCTCGCCACCCAGAGGCGTTGCAAGCCATCGCCGACGCTGTTCCCACAGCAGGTGGCCAGGTGTTGCAACCCATCGGATCGAGCGACAGTCCGGCGGGCGGTGCCAGCCTGGTCGTTCGCGACCCCCACGGGCGATTGTTCGAAGTCGTGCATGGCGACAGCCTGCACGATGAAGTCACACCTCATCCGGACCGCCCGATTCGATTGGCCCACGCAGTGCTCAATTGCCATGACGTTCCCTCTGCCCAACAGTTTCTTGAAAGGGCCCTCGGTTTCAGCCTCACTGATCGCACGCGAATGATGGCGTTCATGAACTGCAATCGCGACCACCATTCCCTGGCACTGGGCGACACTGACAACGACGCACTGAACCATATCGCCTTCTTGATGGAAGACGTCGACGCCGTGATGCGCGGCGGCGGACGCCTGCGCGACGCCGGCTTCGAGATCGCCTGGGGGCCAGGCCGTCACGGCCCGGGCAACAACGCCTTCAACTACTTCGTAGGTCCCTTTGGCGAAGTCATTGAGTACACCGCCGAAGTCGAACAGATCGACAGCCACTACGTGGTCGGAGGCCCGGCAGATTGGACCTGGCCCCCCGGCCGTATGGATCAGTGGGGCCTGTCCGCGCCACCCGGCGAGGCACTGAAAGCGGCTCAACGCAACGTATTTTTCATACCCTCCTGAACAGGAAAACCCGCCATGAAATTCACTACATTCTTCCAACAAGGCGTACCTCGTCTCGGGCTCATCGACGGCGACAACGTGATCGACCTGAACGCAGCCCAACCTCATATTCCGGCCGACCTTCGCGCTGCGCTGACGGCGGGTGTCGATCTGATCAGCGCAAGCCACGCTGCACTGGCCAGTGATGCCAAGCGCCTACCTCTGTCTGAGCAGACCCTGGCACCGCTGATCCCGGAGCCTGGCAAAACCATCTGCCTGGGCTTGAACTACTACGATCACGCCGCGGAAAGTGGCCGCGACAAACCCGATTACCCCTGGTTTTTCTTCCGCGGTAAAAGCTCGTTGATCGCCCACGAAGCAGCGGGCCTGGCACCCAAGGTGTCGGAAAAATTCGATTTTGAAGGCGAGTTGGCTGTGATCATAGGCCGTACCGTGCCACGCCATGTCACCGCGCAGCAGGCACTGGCCTATGTCGCGGGCTATAGCGTGTTCAACGACATGTCCGTGCGTGATTTCCAGAAACGCACGCCGCAATGGACGATTGGCAAGAACTTCGACGCCACGGGGGCGTTCGGCCCCGTGCTGGTAACGGCCGACGAACTGCCAGCGGGCGCTGAAAACTTACACCTACGTACCCGCCTTAACGGCAAAGTGATGCAGGATGCCAACACCCGCGACATGATTTTCAGCGTCAGTGAAACACTGGTGCTGCTGTCCGCCTGCATGACCCTGGAACCCGGCGACACGATTGTCATGGGGACACCTGCTGGAGTCGGCCAGGCACGTTCGCCACAACTCTGGATGAAAGCCGGCGATGTAGTCGAAGTGGAAATCGAGGGCATTGGCACGTTGCGCAACCCAATCGTTGCTGAGGGCGCGTGACAATGAAAGAAATCAGTTGTGACGTTGCTATTGTCGGACTCGGCCCCACTGGGGTAGTCGCCGCCATCCTATTGGGCATGGCCGGATTACGCGTGCATGTGATCGAACGACGGCATGAGGTGTACGAAATTCCAAGGGCTATAGCCCTGGACCACGAAATCATGCGGATCTTTCAACAACTGGGAACAGCCCAGGCAATTCTTCCCTACTGCGAGCCTTTCACCCCTTCAGAGTTCTATGGGGTAAATGGCGAGCTTATTCGCCGCATGACCATGATTGCGCCACCCTATCCGATGGGCTACACACCCTCGATGGTCTTCACTCAGCCACCGGTCGAGCAAGTGCTGCGCGAACGCCTGGCTCAGTTGAAAACCGTCACTACGGCCTTCGGTTATGACGTACAGGATTTAACCGCCGATGCGCAGGGCGCATCCCTCGCGACACTTTCGGACCAAGGCGAAGAACAGGTCATCGAGGCAAGGTGGGTAATTGCCTGCGATGGTGGAGGCAGCACCGTCCGGGGACTCTTGGGTATTGATCTTCAGGACTTGGACTTTGACGAACCCTGGCTGGTGGTGGACGTAAATGTCAACGAGCGCGGCCTGGCCAAGTTGCCCGATGTCAGTGTCCAGTATTGCGAACCCGAGCGACCTTGCACACTCGTCATAGGCCCTGGCAATCACCGGCGCTGGGAGATTTCGCTCAAGCCCGGCGAGGACCCCGCCCAAGTCGCCACCGAGGCTGGTACCTGGGCGCTGCTGTCACGTTGGTTGTCGCCGGAAGACGGCACCCTGTGGCGGCAAGCGAGTTATCGCTTCCACGCCTTGGTGGCAGAAGACTGGCGTCAGGGCTGTGTATTTCTTGCGGGGGATGCCGCGCATATGCAACCTCCGTTTCTCGGCCAAGGCATGTGCCAGGGTATCCGGGACGCCAGCAATCTGGCCTGGAAGTTGATCGCCGTACACAACGGTGACGTCCAGGGTGAGGCCGCAGAAATGCTGCTCGATAGCTATGGCATTGAGCGTAAAGCACACGTCAGCGAGTTGACCGGCCGCTTGAAGCAGATCGGCGCAACCATCTGCGAGCGTGACACAGCCAAAGCAATGGCCCGAGACCTGCAACTGTTGGCCGAATGCGACGGCGTGGTCAAGGACACTCCGCGTCAGGACATCCTGCCGCCGCTGCGCAGCGGCCTGCTGTCGACCCACACCAGCGAGGCAAGGGGTTGCCTGTTCGTGCAGCCACGCTTGCATGGCCAAAACCTGCAGGACACCTCACTGATGGATGAGCTTTATGGTTATGGCTGGCGATTGGTCATGGACGCGCGGCTCCAGAACCCTGTCGAACTCGCCGGCCTGACCCTGGTGAAACCCGACGCTGATCAATGTACCGATGCCGAAGGTGTATTGACCCAATGGATGGAACACTACCAGTGCCACGCGGTGCTAGTACGCCCCGACCACTATGTGTTTGGTACCGCTGAAACTGACAGCGAACTGCACGATTTACTTTCGCAATGGCGCACTGCACTGCGTCGGTGATCGGTGCTGGAAAAACAAACTCCCGCTCATGGCGGGAGTTTTTTGTCTAGGTATCAGAATTGGCAATGTTCCTCGCTGTTCGCAACCCTGGTTTACCAGCCCAAAGCCTGCGCACTCACCCACGTACCATGAAAGCCTTCATGTAACCGGCACGGGATCTTGACCACCGCCACTGGCCCCTGCTCGATACAGCGAGCATCGAGAATGACCAGATCAGTACGATTTTGTGCACGGCGACCAACCATGGTCAGCAACCAGCCATCGCCCTCTTCAGCGTCCTGACTACGGGGCACGAAATACGGTTCTTCGGGTGCGGAATCCGGGCCAGCGTACCAAAAACTCAGGGCATCGGTGTGTTCGTCGTAATGGCCGATGCAGGTAAACGGAGGCCCCTTTGGACCCCACTCCAACATCGGCCCCAGAGAGGGGTTATTGGTGCCGAACCAAAAGTGCCGGGTTCTGGACATGGCGAAGCGGCGATCGACAGCCGGCATTTCGCCGATATGGTCGATCAGGCGCCGCACTTCAAAACGATCGCCCGACTGGTCGAGGTCGAAAGACCAACGCTCACCAAACGGCGGCTTTTCGACGGCTTGAGCATCATGGATATCCGGAAACTGGCTCAACCAACCCGATGCCGTGACGAAGTGGTCAAGGTGCAACCGTAGACCTTGCTCCGTCGACTCCTCCCAGGCATTGAAGCTGTGCGTCTGCATCGCCACATGAGGGCAGGTGAACCAGCGAATACCGCTGACACCTTGCTCACGCGGAATCACCGCCACATGGGTCAGTTTCTTTGAATCCCAGTGCCAGTAAGGTTCCCTACGCTTGACACGCTCCCAGTCGCAAACCATCGGGCAGATAACGAACGCAATGAAATTCCGTGACACCAGCACGTCGTGCACCATCGAACAGTAAGGCGCTTTGAAGCGCTCGGTGCGAGTCAACTCACCCTCAGCGGTGATGGTGTAGATCTCGATCTCATCGCTGGCCACGCCTTCGGTGTTGTAACCAAAGGCTATGCATTCACCGGTCAGTGGATCGTATTTTGGATGGGCGGTGAAGGTCTTGCTTTTCAGTGCTCCGTTGAAATCACGCTCACCCAAGGTTTCCAGAGTAAGCGGATCCAGCTCATAAGGGCGACCAGACTCTTTGAGTGCGTACAACTTGCCGTGATGCCACATCACCGACGTATTGGCTGTGTTGTTGTCCTTGCCCGATACCTCGGGTAAATCGGTGAAGGGGTTGCGATAGGCCCCAAACAGCGCACGACGCGCCTTACGCTCCAACTCGAATTTTTCAGTGCGCACATAACGGGTCTTCAGATCGGCGTGACCATTTTCGAAACGGATGCTGTGGACCATACCGTCGCCGTTGAGAAAAATATCGGCGCCCAACAGCGCGGGGTAAGTAGGGTCGGCGCTGTTACGGAAATAGGCACCATTGAGCTCCGCGGGCAGCGTGCCAATGACCTCGAGGTCATGCACATCGGCCTCGATCCGGGCAGGTGCCGAGTAGCCGCGATACAGCAATTGATCAGGAAACTGCAAGCCAGTAGCAACGCTTTTTGAACTCATGGGAAGGTCCTTCAGAAGGGATACTCACGGGGTGTTGTTTGAATGGTCATCCAGCGCAACTCGGTGAACGAATCGATGCCCGCCTTGCCGCCAAAGCGACCCCAGCCGGAACCTTTCACGCCGCCAAAAGGCATCTGCGCCTCGTCATGTACGGTGGGGCCATTGATGTGGCAAATACCTGTGTCAATACGCTTGGCCACTTCGAGAGCACGGGCGACGTCGTTGCCGAACACCGCCGCCGAAAGGCCATAGGGGTTGTCATTGGCGCAAGCGATGGCCGCCTCCACGCCCGCCACCCGGACAATGCCCTTGACCGGACCGAAACTCTCTTCGCTGTAAAGGCGCATGCGCTCAGTCACGTGATCCAGCAACGTGGCCTGCATAATCAACGAGTCGCCAACCCCGCCACAGACCAGGGTTGCGCCCTGGGCCAGGGCATCGGCGATCAGGGCATTGCAACGCGCCAAGGTCGCCCTGTCGACGACTGCGCCCAACACCGTGGGTCCATCGGTGTGAATGCGCGGATCACCTTTGGGCAGTCGACTGGTCTTGTACGCCAGTTTGGCAACGAACTCGTCAGCCACCTGCCGGTCGACCACCAGCCGCTCGGTGGACATGCAGATTTGACCTGAATTCATAAATGCGCCAAAACACGCCGCGTCCACCGCCGCATCGATATTGGCATCATCGAGCACCAGCAACGGTGCCTTGCCCCCCAGTTCCAGAACAGAGGGTTTGAGATAACGCGCGCAGGTCTCGGCAATCAGCTTGCCCACTCGGGTCGAGCCGGTGAAGTTAATGCGGCGCACTGCCGGGTGGGCAATCATCGCCTCGACCACAGCTTCGGCATCCTGGGGGGCATTGGTGATGAAATTGAGTACACCGGCGGGCAAGCCGGCACAGTTCAGTGCCTCGACGATCAACCCGTGAGTAGCCGGGCAAAGCTCCGAGGCCTTCATTACCACGGTATTTCCGCAGGCCAGGGCAATCGCCAGGGAACGCACGCCGAGAATGACAGGCGCATTCCAGGGAGCAATCGCCAGTACTACCCCAGCCGGCACACGCAGCGCCAGTGACAGACTGCCCGCTTGATCAGAAGGAATCACTTCACCACCAATTTGAGTAGTGAGCGAAGCCGCCTCAATTAACATGTTCTCGGCCAGGTGAACATTGAACTCAGCCCAGAGTCTCGAAGCACCGGTTTCCCGGGCCATCAAGTCGGTGAACTCATCGCAGCGTGCCGCCAGTTCGCGGGCACTCGCCAGCAACAGTGTCCGACGTGCGCTTGGCCCCATGGCGGCCCAGGCCGGGAACGCGGCAGCACCAGCGTCCACCGCGTCACGCGCGTCTTGCACACTCGCGGCCGGAGCACGGCTGGCCACCTCGCCACTCAACGGGTCGAGCCGCTCGAAGCATTCATCAGGGTGGGCGCGGACCGACTGTCCGCCGATTATCATGCAGATATCTTTCATAGCATTCGCCATCGTTCGAGAAGGGGGAGCAAGGTGTGCGGATATCACCGGCTAGAGGTGATCGCTGTTTCAGGCAGCTTCGTGAGCCACAGTACGTCGGGGGCTGACACACGCCTGCTCGCGGCGCTGGACCAGACGCATCAACAGCACAGCCACCAGTGCAATCAGGCAGGCTGCCCAGCCCAATCCCTGGTAACCGATGCTGGCCACAACCAATCCGCCCAGAAGAGGACCGATGCATGAACCGATCATGGTCATCGCCGGTGTCGCGGAGGCTGCGGCCCCCGAGGGATCCAGCCGAGTCAGCAGGCCGAAGAGAAAGGTATGGGTGAAGATCACGACGGCGACATACAGGCTTGCTGCCAAGGCATAGGGGCCAAACTGTGGGGTTTGCACCATGACCAGAGCGAGAATGGCTTGTATGACCGGGCCCACCATGCCGACCCAGGTAGCCGACCAGCGCTTCTGCAATAACGCCGCGAGCAGTCCGGGCAACAAGTTGACGAGGCCCAGGCAGATGAGGACGCCATTGACCTCCCCACTGCTGAAACCACGCGAATGCCCCAGGCGCTCGAGAAAACCAAACACCATCGACTGATTCATCGTCAGGCAGATCACCACGCCGATGATCGGCCACGTCGAGCGAGGCAGACGCACCTTGCCCGTAGCCGACTGAGTGGACGCCAATCGAACTTCAATCGAAGGGAAAAACAACGCCGCTACCACTGCCGCCAAAGTCATCAATAGTGCGAAAGCGAGAAACAGGACCGGTGCCCCCAAACGGGCAATGAACATCGGCATCAAACTAAGAAACAACACCGCAGAAAGCCCCAACGCCATGCTCACCATGGCAAACAGGCGATGCGGGTTACCGTTGCGCCCGATCGCCCCATGGGTCACCGACAAGGCGCAGCCAATACCGACTCCTGCCAAGCCATGCAGCGCGATCAGGACGCCCCAGTGCTCTGAGGTACCTTGTTGGTCATAGGCCAGGAAAAATGCACACGCGGCAACGGCAAAGCCTGCGGCAGCCAACAGACGATGGGGCAAACGACTGAAGTGCGGTGCCAGCGCACCGCTGACCAGCACCACTGCCAGCAGAAACAGTGAAACGGTTCCTCCGGCCTGAGGTGCGCTAAATTGGTAGTACTGCATCAGGGCTCCGATCCACAGTGGCAACGCCACCATGTCAACCATTCCGGCAACGTGTGCCAAGGTCAGGACGGCCCGACCACCGACGGTATCTGGAGTGTTCATGGACGTATCTCCGGCCAGCGTGCTCAAGCACTTTTTATTGTTGGACTTCCTCCTGATCCTCACGGGCCAGAAGGCTCACGTGTACGATAAGGTCGGCCTGAGTGCCTGAAAAACAAGTTCGATCAATGCGCGCCATCGATTTCATTCATATAACAACGAGATCCACACCATGCGTTTGAATGGCTTTGACCTGAACCTCCTGCTCGCTCTGGATGTGTTGCTTGAAGAGCGCAACGTGACCCGCGCCAGCGAGCGATTGCACATCGGGCAGTCCGCTGCCAGTGCGGCACTGGCCCGGTTGCGGGAGTATTTTGGCGATGAGCTACTCACCCCGGTCGGTCGCCAGCTGTTACCTACACCTATGGGTCTGAGCTTGATCGGCCCGGTACGCGAAACGTTGTCGAGGGCCAAGGCAGCGATTTCGATAAAACCGGACTTTGACCCCGCCACCGTGCAACGGCGCTTTTCCCTCTACGCCTCCGATTACGTGACGACTGTGCTGCTGCCCGGCTTGGTTGTGAGATTGGCGCAAGAGGCACCCGGCGTCGCGTTGGATATCCGCCACCCTCCGCGTGACGGGGTGGAGCTGTTCGAACGAGATGACGTCGACCTGATGATCATGCCCAACCAATACACCGATGGACTGACACACCCTAAAGTCGCGCTATTTATCGATACACACGCGTGCATAGTCTGGACGCACAACGAGGAAGTCGGCGCCTCACTGACCTTTGATCAATACCTGCAGATGGGCCACGCTTCGGTCAAGATTGGCGACAGCCGAAGCGTGGCTTTCGAGGAATGGTTCTTACCCCGTTATGGGGTACAGCGACGCGTCGAATCCAGCGTGGACAATTTTACCACCCTGCCCTCGCTCGTTATCGGCACCAAGCGCATCGCCACCCTACACCGGCGTCTGGCCACATACTTTGCGCAGCTGCTGCCCCTGCGCTTGGTCGAGGTACCGTTTGATATGCCGCCCTTGGTAGAAACGCTGGCGTGGCCCAAACACTTAGATGATGACCCCGCGCACCGTTGGTTGCGCCAAATGCTGCTGGAATGCGCTTCGCAACTAAACCCCATTACTATGTAAATAAGGATTAAACAACGAAAGAGAACAACAGCGACAACAATCTGGGATACCACACCTAGAAACCCAAAACCACCCAGCTTTCGTGGACTGAGTGGTCTTGGGGCCGTCTTGCGACAACTCTTTCAGGGCTGTGCCTCTAGCTCACGGGCACTGCCCTTGTGCAACTCGGCCGCTAGCTTCTCCTCGTCCAGCGCCCCTTCCCACTTGGCAATGAACAGCGTGGCCACACCGTTGCCGATCACATTGATCAGCGCCCCGCCCTCGGAAATGAATCGATAGACCCCTAGTACGAGCACCAGTCCGGCCGCCGGGATCACATCCAGGCTACCGAGGGTGGCCGCCAGGGTGATGAACGCACCGCCAGTGACACTGGCCGCGCCTTTGGAGGTCAACAGCAGAATGAACAACAAGGTGACCTGGTGCCACAGGTCCAGGTGGATATCCAGCGCCTGGGCAATGAAAATCGCCAGCACCGTCATGTTGATGCAACTGCCATCGAGGTTG
This sequence comes from Pseudomonas sp. GW821-FHT04D07, assembly GCF_059420225.1. NCBI lineage: Bacteria > Pseudomonadati > Pseudomonadota > Gammaproteobacteria > Pseudomonadales > Pseudomonadaceae > Pseudomonas > Pseudomonas sp. GW821-FHT04D07. The sequence continues at coordinate 30,748 of NZ_JBWKTH010000003.1, read as the reverse complement.
AAGCAGTACCCCGACGGCACCACCAGCCCCACCACCGACTTCTCGCAGCCCAGGCGCTCCAGTTTGCCCATCAAGCGCGGCAAGGCCGACTCCGAAGACGAGGTGCCCAGCACGAGAAACAGTTCATCGCGGATGTACTTGAGAAACTGCCACAAGCTGAAACCCGCCAGCCGCGCGACCAGGTTGAGAATCACGAACACAAAAAACAGCGCTGTCACGTAGTAGCAAATCAGCAAGTTGCCATAGGCGCCCAGGGAGCCCACACCGTACTTGCCAATGGTAAAGGCCATGCCGCCAAATGCTCCCAGCGGCGAGACATACATCACGATCCTGACCATACGGAAAAACGCCTGGGCCACCAGGTCGATCAGGTTCAGCAGCGGCTTGCCGGCAGCGCCAAGCATCTGCAAGGCAAAGGCAAACAGGATTGAAATGAACAGTACCTGGAGGATATCGCCCTCGGCAAACGCCCCCAGTACAGTGCTAGGCACAATATGGGTGAGAAAGCCCACCACGCTCTGTTCATGAGCCAACTTACTGTAGCTATCGACCGCATGGACATCCAGGCTCGCCGGGTTGATATGCATACCCGCACCGGGATGCATCAAATTCACGCCGATCAGTCCGACCACCAATGCCAGGGTGGTCAGCACCTCAAAATACAGTAACGACTTAAAGCCGACCCGGCCAATGCGTTTGAGACTCTGCATACTGGCAATGCCGCTGACCACGGTGCAGAAGATAATCGGCGCAATCAGCATCTTGATCAGCTTGATGAACGTGTCGCCCAGCGGCTTCATTTCCTCGCCTAGGCTGGGGTAGAAATGACCGAAGGCGATGCCCAGCAGGATTGCCAGCAACACCTGCACATACAGATGGCGGAACACACCGCGTAGCCTTGAATCGCGCGATTGTTTTATTGTTATTGTTTTCATGGTTGACCTTCTTGTTAGGTAGTGAAGCCGTTACGACACGAGGTTGATCAGCTTCCCCGAGTAGTAGCCCTGCAGGTTGCCAAGGATGCCGTCGGCGAGCCGTTTCAGGCTGCTCTGGCTGGCCCAGGCCACATGAGGCGTGACGATCAGGTTGGCATGGTGGCTATGGAGCAAGGGCTGGTCAGCCGCCGGCGGTTCCTGGCCCAACACATCGAGGGCGGCGCCGCCAAGACGGCCGCTGTCGAGGGCGGCGAGCACCGCCGCTTCATCCACCAACGGCCCGCGGGCGGTATTGATCAGCACGGCGCCGGGTTTCATCCGCGCCAGCTCCGCGGCACCGATCAGGTGGCGGGTGTGCTCGGTCAGTGGGCAGTGCAGCGAGATCACGTCGCTTTGCGCCAGCACCGTTTCAAACGCCTGATATCCCTTGCGCACCGGGACCACACCACGGTGTTCGGCATAGAGCAACTGCATACCCAGGGCACTGGCCAGACGTGCCGTGGCCTGGCCGATGCCACCTTTGCCGACGATACCCAGCACACTGCCCTGCACATCCCGGATCGGCGCGCGGTGGACGCAGAAGTGCCGCGAATCAGGCCAATCGCGCACGGCGGCGGCCTGGTAGGCGAACAGCTGCCGGCGCAAGGCGAAGATCGACGCGATCACCGACTCGGCGACGCTTTGCGCCGAGTAGGCCGGGACATTGCACACCACCACGGCGAAATCACGGCAGGCCGCCAGGTCGATGCAGTCGTAACCGGTGGCGGCGACGCAGATGAATTTCAGGTTCGGCAGTTGCTCCAATTCGGCCCGACCGATGCGTACCTTGTTGGTGATCACGGCATCGGCAGCACGGGCGGCTTCCACCACCTGATCGGGCGCCGTGTCGGAACGGTCCTGCCAGTCCGTCACCCAAGCTGGACGTGCAATGCCCACGGGCAGGCTGGCACTGTCGAGAAACACCACCCTCATACTGCACGCTCCGGCTGCACGAGCTCGGAAATCTCGATCAGGTTCAGATCCGGATCACGCACATACACCGAGCGGATCGGCCCGGTGGCCCCGGTACGTAATACCGGCCCTTCGATAATCGGCCAGTCGACACGGGCCAGGTGGGCAATCACCTGGTCCAGGGGGATCGAGGCGATAAAACACAGGTCCAGCGCCCCCGGCACCGGCAGGTGCGCCTTGGGCTCGAACTCGTGGCCGCGCACGTGCAGGTTGATTTTCTGCTGGCCGAAAGCGAACGCCTTGCGCCCACCAGCGAAGGTCTGCACCTGCATGCCCATGACCCGCACATAGAAGTCCTCGGCGGCCACCGGGTCGATGGTGGTCAGCACCAGATGGTCAAGATGGTCGATCATGGTTGCAGCTCCTGGGTTCGGGTCGACGGCACCTGTTTTTCCAGGCTGGCGACATGGGCGGGTATCGGATGCAGGTCCAGGCGTTTACCGGCCTTGAGGATCTGGCTGGGAATCTCGTGGCCGACCAGCCCCGGCAACCGTGCGGCAGCCGTCAGCACGCGGTCCAGGTCGACCCCGGTGTCGAAGCCCATCAACTGCAGCATGTGTAACAGGTCTTCGGTGCAGACATTGCCGCTGGCCCCCGGTGCGTAAGGGCAACCGCCCAGACCGCCGAGAGAGGCATCGAAACGATCAATACCGGCATCAATGGCCGCCAGCGCGTTGGCCAGGGCCATGCCACGGGTATTGTGGAAATGCAGGGTCAGTTGCAGCGCCGGAAAACGCTCGCGTACCGCCCTGGACAGCGCCTCGACCTGGCTCGGGTAGGCCATGCCGGTGGTGTCGCACAGGGTCACGCCACGGGCGCCCAGTTCGGCAAAGCGCTCGACCCAGTGCAGCACCTCCCCCACCGGCACATCGCCCTGCATCGGACAGCCGAACACTGTCGACAACGACACATTGGTCGCCACCGGCCCCTGGCCTATGACCCGAAACACTTCGCTGAGCTGGGCAAACGACTGCTCGCGACTCATGCGCAGGTTGGAGCGGTTGTGCGGTTCACTGACCGACATCACCAGGTTGGCTTCATCGATATTGCACGCCAGGGCCCGCTCGGCGCCGCGCACGTTGGGCACCAGCACGGTGTATTCCACCGCCGGATTGCGGCGGATGCCGTGCATCACCGCCTCGGCATCCCGCAGCGCGGTAATGGCCTTGGGCGAGGTGAACGAGGTGACCTCGATCTTGGCGAAGCCACACTGGCTGAGGGCATCGATCAAGGCGATCTTGTCGGCGGTTTCGATAAACCGTGCTTCGTTCTGGAAGCCGTCACGGGTGGCGACTTCCTGCAGGAAAAGACGTTTCATAAAATTTCCTCGGGTTCAGATGATGCCGCGTTGGCGCCAGTCGGCCTGCTGCGCGGGGTCGATACCCAGCTCGCTGAGAATCTCGGCGGTGTGCTGGCCCAGGGTCGGTGCCGAGCGCATCACGCGCCCGGGCGTGGTGCCCAGCTTGGGCACGATGCCAGGCAAGGTTACGGGTGTGCCGTCGTCCAGCTGGCTGTCGAGCAGCATGTCGCGCGCCCGGTAATGCGGGTCCTGGGCGATGTCGGCGGCGTTGTAGATCTTGCCGGCGGGGATACGTGCCTCGGTCAGGATCGACAGGACTTCGTCGAGGCCGAGCCGCGCGGTCCATTGCGAGATCGCGGCATCGATGCGCTCGACCTGCAACACGCGGCCGTCGTTTTGCGCGAGATCGGGATCAGCCCCCAGATCACGGCGACCGATCACCTCCATCAGGCGTTGATAGATGCTGTCGCCATTGCCGGCGATCAGGGCAAAACCGCCGTCGCGGCAACGATAGGCATTGGTCGGGGCGATCCCCGGCAAACTGCTGCCGGCGGGCTCACGCACGGTGTTGAACACCGAGTATTCGGGCAACAGGCTTTCCATCATGTTGAACACCGACTCGTACAGCGCCACGTCGATCTGCTGCCCTTCCCCGCTGTTCTGCTCGCGATGACGCAGGGCGAGGAGAATCCCGATCACCCCGTGCAGGGCCGACAACGAGTCGCCGATGGAAACGCCAACCCTGACCGGCGTGCGCCCGGGCTCACCGGAGAGATGCCGCAGGCCACCCATGGCTTCGCCGATCACGCCGAATCCGGGACGATCACGATAGGGTCCGGTCTGACCGTAGCCGGAGACCCGCAGCATGATGAGTTTCGGGTTCAGCGCATGCAGCGTGTCCCAGCCCAGGCCCCAGCTTTCCAGGGTGCCCGGGCGGAAATTCTCGATCAACACATCGGCATCAGCCACCAACTGGCGCACCACCTGTTGCGCCTCGGCCTGACGCAAATCCAGGGTCAGCGAGCGTTTGTTGCGCGACTGCGCGGCCCACCAGACGGAGGTGCCATCGTGTAGCAAGCGCCATTTACGCAATGGATCGCCGCTGACCGGCGGCTCGATCTTGATCACATCGGCGCCAAACTCACCGAGCATTTTCGCCGCGAAGGGCCCGGCAATCAGTTGACCGAGCTCCACGACTTTGACACCTTGCAGAGGTAATCCCATGACGTTTACCGTTCTTGTCGAGTACTTGTGATAGGGATAATCGACACAAATCGGGCAGATGAAAATTTCATATTTCGCCACTACCCTTTCCAAACTGGAAAACCTCGGACCCTTTTGATGATCAATCCCCTGCATTTCGACCTGCTGTCATTGCGCCTGCTGATCTTCGCCGCCGAGACGGGAAACCTGACCCGTGCCGCCGACAAGGCCAACATGACGGTTTCGGCGGCCAGCAAGCGCCTGGCCGAGCTGGAGCGCACGACCCAGTGTCCATTGTTCGTGCGCCTGCCGAGGGGACTCGAACTGACGGCCGCGGGCCAAGGGATAGCGGAGCACGCCCGCACGATTCTTGAAGGGGTGAACCGCATGGCGTCAGACGCCAGTGATTACGCGGTCGGCGTGCGCGGGCATGTGCGCTTGTGCGCCAACACCTCCGCCGTGGTCCAATTCCTGCCCGATGACCTCGCGCATTTCCTGCAGGCCAACCCGCACGTACGCATCGGGCTGGAAGAAGCCCTCAGTGAACCGATCATCCAGGCCGTGGAAAACGGGCGTGCCGATATCGGCATATTTGCCGATAACGTACCGGCTGAGGGTCTGTACAAACTGCCCTATCGTAATGACCGACTCGTGCTGCTGGTGCCGGTCGGCCATGAGCTGGCCAAAGAGCGCAGCCTGTCCTTCACGGATACGCTCGGTTTCGATTATGTGGCGCTCAACCAAGGCAGCTCGTTGCTGCGCCGAATCACCGATGCCGCCGTGAATGCAGGCAAGGTCCTCAAGGTGCGTATTCAGGTCAGCAGCTTCGACGGTATCTGTCGCATGATCGAAGCCGGTTTGGGAATCGGGATCTTACCGTTGCCATCCGTACGTGCCGAATTGCTCGGCACCCGCTTGATTGCTGTCGATCTGAGCGATGACTGGGCCCAGCGCACCTTGTTCGTCGGGGTCAAGGATCCGGCGCAACTGGCCCCGGAAGCGGCCAAGCTGTTCGATTATCTGAGTAGCATACGTGACTGACACTGGCGTAAGCCTCCTGTGTCATCACCTATGATATGCCTGATCATATATGCCCCGTACCTGCCCCAGCCTTGACCATCGCAGGAACGTCCTGGGCAGGAATAGGGGATTCGATCTGGGGTCCAGGGATTTTGGCGAAAGCGTCAAGCACACTGCTGTCGGTGTTAAAACCGTTCACCTTGGGGGGTGGATTGGCGATATTACCCAGGCATGACCGTCCGAGAACCGCGTGACATTTAGCCTGGGAGGACACATCCAAGTCGCCTTGCATGCCAAAAATATGGCCGGGATGATCGGTCCGGGTAATGGGTAGGACGACATTTTCAAAGTCATTGCCCTCGACCAGCACTCGGGCTGGATCGACCGCATCCAGAGCATGCCAAGAACCATCTTCAAAATAGTTGTTCACCATATGGACGACCACATCGTCGCCACCGATTTTTGGCGCGCGCCCCGAGAAATGGTGAAACCAGTTATAGGACATCGTGATGCTTTGAGCCTTCGCCGCCATCAGCAGGTTCCAATAATGCTTGCCACTGCAGTTGTGAGAGTACAGATTTTCGCCATCGAAATCGTTCCAGGAAATGCTGACATGCAGGGTGGGCTTGAACCCGCCGACGATCATCTGACGCCCGATGTTCTTGAAATGGTTATGGTCAATCCAGACATGATCTACATCATCCAGCGTTAACGCATCACCCGCGAAGATGACCCCCTGATTGATATCGCTGAAGGTCAGATTGCGGATGATGACATTCCTGACGCCCTTGAGGGCCAGCCCCTTGCCTTTCAGCGTTGCGGAAGCACCAATGCCAATCACAGTCTTGTTGGAGCCAACCTTCAGCGGATTGTTAGGGGCATTGTCGAAGGCCACCTGAATGATGGGTTTGCCGTCGCAATGTTTGTCGTCGGAATTCAGTAAAGCCAGCATTTCTGATTTATATGGCGAGGAAGCTGGACAGGCATCGCCATAAAGACATCCCGGTTTGGCGTCTCGTCCCTCGGTCCCTGTGTAATCGAATGTACCGTCCACCTCGACAATACGGGGCGTGGCGTCAGAACAGAAACCGCCGGGACCGTAAGTCTGGCACAACGCATGCTGCAACTCATTACGGTTATGGACCCGCACCACAGCCCCACCTGCTCCACCGATGGTCCCCGCTCCAAATCCCTGCGGGGTGTTCTCTGCATAAGCGGGCAAATAACTGAACAATATAAAAAAAGGCAGAATATACCTGGTCAGCGGCATGGATCTTGTTCCTTGCATTGAAAGAGGTGCATACGCCAATCTTGGCTAATCAACTGATTAAAATCATGACATTAATCTGTCAAAATGAAGTCAATATGGAAAAAATGTGTGCATTCACGGGGCCTTATGCCAGCTTACTTTTAAATACATGCCCACCAGAATTAGCCCACGCATTACCAACGGGTCACGCAGGAAACGGCGCCAAAGCGCCGTATAAAAAAGTCCCAGACGGACCGGCCGCTCGTGGCCGAGGTCAAGCAGGATTAAGCTTGCTTGAAGTACAGATGCGCACCACAAGCCTCTTGCGGATCGACACGCAGAGAACCATCTACTTCGGCCCTGAAGCGGATATTGTTCGCATAGAACACCTGGGCAGTGGTAGCGATGTCCTTGACCATTAGAGTGGCGGACGCAAGGTAGGCGTCACCACGGGCCGGATGATCATCTCCACGCTGCAAGGCCTCGGCCGGGGTGATCAGCTCAATATCTGCCCCCTCGCCAAAGTTGAGCCAGATGCGACCGGCTTCACGGCGAACGCTTTCAGGTCCCAGCAGCTTGTTGTAGGCCGACTCAGCGCCATCGAAGTCGCTGACGACACCCACCAGGCGTCCGAATGAAATCACACCATTTGGATGGTCCAGCCAACCTGGTTGGCGCAGGGTGTCTGCGGTGAGGTGCTCGCACAGGTTTGCGTGAGTCAGGCCTGGATAAAGGCTATGGTCAAGCATCACAGTCCGAAAATGCAGGTCGAGCACCTTGTCCTCCAGGACGAGCTTACGGTTGAGGTGCTTTGGGGGCTCGATGCCAATTCCGGACTCAATGCCCATTTTATAACTTTCATCAGCCGACTTGGCATTGAACGCAACGCTATAGAGACCCTGGCCCTTTTCAAGAAACTTATCCACGCCAGCAAGGAATTTGTTGGGATCGCCTATACCCCGGATCTCGAGGTAGTCACCAGCGAACATGATGCAAAGGTTCTCTGTGCCCCACTCCTGGTGCTTGCCGCTGGGGGGTACGACGAAGCCGAGTTTCTGGTATTGAGCGCGAGTGGCCTTGAGGTCGTATACTGCGACTACCGGGTGATCTACACGTCCGACTTTTGCAGTCATCGTCTTGCCTTTCTGATTTATCAAGTGAATGAGGCGATTGGACTCCACATCGCCGACGTTGAAAACTCATGACCGTTTAATCAATTTTTTTCGAGATGCCCAACGCATTATTGAGTACGCTGTAATCCAGAGCGCCGTCCATCCTGGCCAGCGTCAGAGTTGCCACGGCGTTACCCACAATATTCGTCACGGTGCGCATGGCATCCATGAAGCGATCAATGCCCAGCAAAAGGACAATGCCGGCCAGTGGTATTTCGGGAAACATTTGCAACGTGGCGGCCAGGGTGACAAAACCCGCTCCCGCAACACCCGCGATGCCCTTGGAGGTGACCATGAAGATCAAGATCATGGAGAGCTCTTGAGTCAGCGTCAGCGGTATGTTGCACGCTTGGGCAATGAACATGATCGCCATGACAAAGTACATTGATGATCCGTCGAGGTTGAATGAAAAGCCGGCGGGAATTACAAAACCAACGACGTGCTTCTTGACCCCCGCGTCCACCAATTTTTTCATGATGTTCGGGAGCACTGCCTCGGATGAGGCTGTCCCGAATGCCAGTAGTATTTCAACCCGCAGATATTTGACGAGAGGCCAGAGACTGATCCGGGAGTACAGGCATACCGTCCCCAGTACCAGAATGATGAAAGCCACACAGCACAGGTAGAACAGCAAGAGAAACTTGGCCAGCGGTACCATCGAGCCAAGCCCATAATTGCCGATGGTGTACCCGATGGCCCCGAATACTGCCAACGGCGCGAACTTCATCACCATGCCCACCATCCCGAAGACAGCCTCCGAGATCTTTTCCATCAGGTCTACGACGTCAGCAGAGCGCGGACCCATGCGGAGCAAGGCAACCCCGAACATCACCGCCATGAGCAATACCGGGAGCAAGTTCCCGCTGGTGAAAGCTGAAACAAATGTGTCGGGAATGATCGACAATAACCAACCCACGGTTGTCCGATGCTCTGCTGTTGAAATGAACGATACGATGGCGCCCGTATTCAGCGTGTGATAGTCAATATTCATCCCGGCGCCAGGAGTAAACAGCTTGGACACTATCAACCCCATGAGCATTGCCAAGGTCGTCAGGACTTCGAAGTAGATCAATGCGCGCAGGCCCAACCTGCCAACATTAGATCCTTTACCGATATTGGCAATGCCATTAACGATGGTGAGAAAGATCACCAGTCCCACGAGGGACTTGATCATCTTCATGAACGCCGCCGACAGCGGACTCAGTTCAGTAGCGAAACCGGGATCAAAGACTCCGAGCAGCGCACCGGCAATCAGTGCCGCGAACATCTGGAACGCCATATTCGAGTAGAACGGCGCTCTCCCGGGCTGGGCGGCCGCTTGTTGGTTCGGCAAGCGAACCGCGTCATGCGTCACTCTCATTGTTAGCTCCTATGTACCACGTCAGGAAAGTCAGGGCAGTCGGGAATTGATGTTGTCCGTTTTTTGTTGTTATCAGCGCCGTCCATTCGTAACTGGCGACCTAGGTGTTCTTCATGCTTCAACCCTGCCGGGACAGTTCGATCGACCGGTCGTGAGCTGCCTGAGCCGCTGCGTTGACAAGTCGTCGTAGCTGATCCTGCGCTTCAAATTGGGCGATCGCTGCAGCGGTGGTGCCATTGGCAGAGGTGACCGCCTCGCGGAGCGCCACGAAGCTCACGTCGGACTTGCACTGCAACTCGGCAGCACCACGGGCAGTGTGAGCGGCCAGGATCCGGGCCAACTCAGCTGGAAGGCCCAGTTCAATGCCTGCGTTACAGAGGGCTTCGCTGAACAGATGGTAGTAAGCAGGGCCGCTGCCACTGATAGCAGTCACCGCATCCAGTAGCCCTTCGCGCTCTAGCCATACAGCAACGCCAACGGCGTCGAACAAGCTCTTGACTTGTCTACGCTTCGCCGCATCGCTCAAGGTAACGCTGTACAAGCCGGTGCACCCCTGATTAACCATGACAGGCGTATTGGGCATCGCGCGCACAACCGGCACATCCTTGCCCGCTGCATCACACAGTTGCGCGCAGCTAACGCCCGCCATGACTGAAATCAATACGGCACGGGACAATGCCCTGGTGGGCAAGGAAGCAATAGCCTGGCGCGCCATGGCCGGTTTTACGGCAAGGACGATGACATCAAATGCCTCATCAACAAGGTCAGCGGCGCTACCGACAACCTCTGCCGACATACCTCGTGGAAGGCCGGGGTCAACCGCCACCAGACGCTCGACTAGGCCACTGGCGTACCAGGACTCTCCCAGGGCACTTCCCATCTTTCCGTAACCCAAGAACAACGCATTCATTATTTCTCCCCCAAACTTATTTCTTCTCAGCCCATGGACATCAGGCTGGCATGGTGTTTCCTATCGAATGAACTGCTGAGCGCAGTGCAATCTGACAAACTCAAAATTTTATTAGAATTCGTGATTTGGTATACTTTTATTGATATGCAAAAAATGACGCCCCAACCGGCGTTCGACTGAGATGTGTGAAGTCATGCCTGACACGAAAAAAGCCATTACCGCCGCGCAAAAAGCCTACGACGAGATCAAGAGAAGGATCACTGCTGGCGTCCTGGCGGAAGGCGCTCCTATCCGCCAGGACGAAATCGCCAATGTGATCGGGGTATCCAAAATTCCAGTCCGTGAGGCCCTCAGCCGACTTGAATCCGAAGGATTGGTGATACTCACACCGAACGCAGGCGCTACTGTCGCGACCTTGACCGTCGGGGATTACATCGAGATGTTGGACATGCGCCTGGCCCTTGAGTGTCGGGCACTGGAGCTTGCGGTCCCGAACATGGCCTCCTCTGACCTTGCCAAGGCTCGTCAGTTGTTGGCCGCATATGATCAGGCGATGACCCAGGAGGATTGGAGCGACCTGAACATGAGATTTCACGCGTGCCTCTACGCCCCGGCCAATCGCCCACGCCTCGTTGCCATGATCCGTTCCGTCCAGGACCACATGGGTCGCATGTTGCGCCTTCGCGTTTCCGGCGTTGCCGGCCATGCGCGCTCTCATCAGGAACATATCCACATCCTCGATGCTTGCGAGCAAGGCGATAGCTCTGCAGCCGTCGCCTTGTTGCGCAAGCACATAGAACAGACTCAAAGAGAGGTTCAGGGCTACTTTCGACACGCGATGCGTGAGACGGTAGCCTGAGCCCGCCAATCGCTAACCCACTCGATCTTGCAACCGCTTGTAGAGCGTTGCCGCCTTGACGCCAAGACCTCGAAACATATGGAAATTGACCGTGCCTATGGACGACACGGGCACCGACAATTCGGTAGCAGCCATCCCAAGAATCCGGTTCGCCAACTGGATACCCAGAGACGTGGAGACCGCGATACCCCGCCCGTTGCAACCGACGGAGATATGAAGATTAGGTTCGGGCTCATGAACGTGCGGTAGGTGATCGGTCGTCACCGCGAAGAAACCGCTCCAGTGGAAATCCCACTCCAGGCGCCCAATGTGACCGAAAAGCTCCTGCCCCGCCTTGTGCAGGTAAGGAACGATGGCCGAATGATCCAGGCCGGCTGTAGCCCCCGAACCGCCCATGACCAATCGACCATCCGGGGACAGCCGGAAGGAGGTCAGCAATTGCCGAGTGTCTGAGGCGACATGCCCTTGAGGCAGAATGACTTTACGCATCGAGTCAGCCAGTGGACGCGTGGCGACCTGAGCGGTGCGTACCGGAACGAAAGAGGTTCGGAGCCTGGGAACCAGCTTTTCAGCGTAGGCCCCAGTTGCGACCAGTACGTGTCGCGCCTGTACGCGGAACTGCCCGCACGACGCAACCCAGCTGTTGCCCTTCTTGGTCAAGGCCTCGACCTTTGACGGTGCGAAAATTCGGACCCCAAGATCAACCGCGACTTTCGCCAGGCCGCGTGCGTAACTCAATGGCTGGACGGATCCTCCGCGGGGGTCGAACCAGCCCAAACTGTATTTGGTGGTGCCAAGCAATTGATGAAGCCCGAAGCCTTCGAGCAGACGAGTGTCCACGCCTCGACCCCGCCACGCGTCATAACGCGACCTGACCGCAGCGAACCCCACCCCAGTGTAGGCAGGCTGAATCCATCCATGGTGGTTGGCAGCACAGTTAATTTTGTACTGTTTTATCAGGTTCCACACCTGAGCAGGTGCTTCGCTGCCGAACTGCACCAGCTTGCGTCCTTGCTCACCAGGATAAATCCGCTCGATAACGTCGGGATCCTGCTTCAGCCCCGCAATGACCTGCCCATTGTTCCGACCGGAAGCCCCCCAGCCCGGCTCGGCTGCATCGAACACGATGCAAGTAAGGCCCGCCTCTGCCAGACGAATCGCCGCGCAAAGGCCGGTAAATCCGGCACCCACAATGATTACATCGGCTGTTTCGCTGCGATCCAGCGACTTCAATGTTGGCCCGGCTATCGCGGTAGCAGACCATAGCGACGACGGCATCTCGAGGGGCTCACCCAATAAAGCAGCATGGTGACGACTACTCATGACTCAAACCTCAGCATTTTCAGGATCGGGAGGTCCTGTGCTAGCGGAAACCTTCCTGCGACCTAACCGACTTACGTTACTCAGCCACGTCGGCCGGAGGCTGACCGAAAAACTTGCCTGCGCGCGCCCAATCGTAAGAAGGAATTTCCACGAACATGACGTCAATACTTTCAACGGGACAATTCAGTACCTCAGCGGTCAGGCGGGTAACCCGCTCGACGTATTCTCGCTTCTGCTCATGGGGGCGACCCGGGCTTAGTTCAACGCGAACGGTGGGCATTGCGATCTCCTCGTTCAGCACAAGACTGAAGTATTTGAATTGTGTTTTTCGTATACCGCTTTATCGGCACGCGCTTTTCTGTTCAGCATCTTTAAGGGCATACCTGACCACTCAAAAATCGCCGGGGTAACCCTGCGGTTGCATCGATCATAGCAAACGTATCCTAAATTTAGCAATCGTATACTATTTACATGGACTAAATATCACAACCCAAAGGCTACCCGGGTTGCACCTCGTCAAATGCGCGCGATATCGTCCTTTTTGGCAACCAGGGTGCCGAATGAAATCCAGGAATCTGCGCTGGAACAACATTCCGTGCTTATCCGCAACCTACTCAGCACACGCAATGGCACGGGGTCGAGGTGAGTGAGCCGCGCCTGGCGCATGCGCGGATCACTTTTTTCATGGGCATCATCGAAAGCGCCGGGAGCCATGTAAAAAAGGCCTGACCTGCGTGAGCGGTGACGATGCCAGCTTCCAACGCCGAAACAGCAAACATCAGTGTCCGATGAGCAGTTCAGCATCAAGCCATCGACTCAGCAGTTGTGTCGTCAACTGCGGATGCTCCAGAGGCGGCAGATGCCCGCACTCAGGTAGCAGTATCAGACGTGAGTGCTGTATACCTCGATGAATCTCTTCGGACTCTGCCGGCGGCGTGATCTCGTCGTTTTCCCCCACCACGATCAAGGTAGGTACTGCAATCGTTTCCAGCACGGGTCGGTAGTCCGCGCGGTCGATAATTGCCTGTTGCTGCCGAACGAAACCCTCCTTGCCTATCGCGTGCGCCATTGCCTGGACGGTGTCCGCAACAGCGGTACCGATGCAACGGGGATGCATGAGTTTGGGCAGCAGTTGCGGCGTGACCCCCTTGAACCGACCAAGTTCGGCAAGACTCAGCAGGCCACGTCGCGCCTTGGCTCGGGCCTCATCATCCGGTCGCACCATGGTGTCTATCAGGGCCAGCTTCATCACCCGCTCAGGCGCTCGGCGCATGATTTCCATGGCCACATAACCGCCCATGGACAAGGCCGCCAGCGCAAAACACGGAGGGGCCTCATCCAGTACTCGCTCCGCCATCTGCGCAATACTGGCATCAAGAGAGACATCGGGAATACAGATGGGCCTGGCGTGTTCCAGTGCAACCTTTTGATGCGCCCATAGGCGCTCATCGCATAGCAATCCGGGGATGAGTACGAGTGGCGTATTGTTGAAGGCCAACGGGGGGGCTCCCTCAAAAGGTGTTGGTCAAAGTTGGTCAGTTATTACAGGGGTCAGGCGCACAGGGCAGACACATCAGCCGATGACTCAAAGCATGTATCCCGCCCAGATTTTTCGATCGACCAGATCAGCGGCAATTTCGATAAAGGCATCGCCAACAAATTTAGCCGCGGGACTGACGCGTCTGTCCGCCGGGAAAACTTGAACCAGTTTGCGCATGGGCACGGGATCCACTAACGGTGCAGCGCACAGCTCGCCGGCTTCTACCTGCGAGTAGATCGACGCCAGTGGCAAGGCCGTCAAACCGAAACCATGGCGCACAAGATCGATCATCGCGCCGAACGAGTCAGCCTCAACACTGGTCTTGAGCTTGATCCCGACTTCCCGTGCACAGTTATCCATGATCACGCGAAGGCCGTGCCGAGCACTGGGCAATATCAACTGCTGCTCGGCCAAAGACTCGAAGGACACCGGCGTATCGATGCGCAAGTTGGCACTGGCGGGGCCAACCAGCAGCAGGTTCTCCATCATCACCGGCACGATTCGAAGCGTATGCAGCGGTTGAGGGTCGTAGGAAATGGCCAGTTCCAACTCACCGCGCTGAACCCAATCGAGCAAGTAGCCGCTGAAGGCCGAGGAAAACCTGACGGCAAGATTGGGATGCGCCTCACGGATCTTGCGCACCAGTGGCACAGTGACAATCTGGGCAACCGTCGGCGTTGTGCCGATGACAACCGTTCCGCGAAAAGACGACCTGCCACCGACGACCGAACTCCGAATCGACTCCATTTCCTCCATGATGCGAGTCGCGTGAGCCAGCACTTCGCGGCCGACATCGGTAATTTCCATCCCGCGTCCGTGTCGTTCGAACAGGTAGGCGCCGAGCTCTTTCTCCAACATTCTGATTTGCCGGCTGAGTGCCGGTTGCGCGATATGAAGACGGTCCGAGGCTTTGCTGAGACTGCCCAGCTCGGCCACATGAATCAAGGTTTTGAGTTGAACAACATCCATTACCGGGCCAGTCAGCATCGAGCTCGGCGCGATATGCGCCGAAAGTGATAATCAGTGTAACCGTATTTACGAACCTTGGAGTGCCCTGCACACCACGTGCTGCGGGGCCTGGAGGCCTTCGATCGGGCTGTATCCCGCTACCTGCCAGGGCTGCATGTGCAGCTATAGAATTTAGGTATATCAGTTAGGCCTGCTTGACGGCTTATTGCCCTCCTCACTCTGCGGTAGCGTGCAATCAACGTCAGCGCCAAAGAGCGCTCGACTCACTACAAAAATAAGATTCGAGGGCTCGCGCCATGATTTCCACCGTTTGTTCTGACCTGGCTTATTCGAATTTTCTGGGCCACGAACCGTTTGCCTCTCTCGTGCATCCTCCCTCCCCCTTCTCTTCAGAAAGCCGGACAGAGAGCGGACTCACGCCTCTTCGTTAAGCCGATCAATCCATCGAGTCAGTCACGTCGGGCACGCATCAGCGTGCGCCTCGTAACGCCTCGCCTTGAAGAAAGGGTGAACATCATGTCGACATCAATCACAGGCTCAAAAAAACACGCTGCCCAGACCGGTCCCATGGATACCCCAAGCCGCATAAAGGCAATCATCGGTGCCTGCTCAGGCAATCTGGTGGAGTGGTACGACTTTTTCATTTACGCCTATACCGCCATCTACTTTGCCGCTTCGTTTTTCCCCAAAGGGGACACCACCAGCCAACTACTGGCAACCGCCGGTGTTTTTGCTGTTGGTTTTTTTATGCGCCCACTCGGCGGCTGGATTTTCGGCTGGCTCGCTGACACTCGCGGCCGCAAGACCTCGATGATCATCTCGGTGTTCATGATGTGCGCCGGCTCACTGTTGATTGCCATCATGCCAACCTACGACACCATAGGGGTCGCAGCGCCGATTCTGCTCGTGGTCGCCAGGTTGATTCAGGGTTTGTCGGTCGGCGCGGAGTACGGCACCGGCGCCACCTACATCAGCGAAATCGCGACACCCGGCCGTCGCTGCTTCTATGGCTCCTTCCAGTACCTCACCATCATCGCAGGTCAACTGTTGGCCTTGATGACCGTGGTCATTCTCCAGCAGACCCTCAGTGCCGAGCAATTGCATACATGGGGCTGGCGGATTCCGTTCTTCATCGGTGCCCTGAGTTCAATCGTCGTGGTGTATCTGCGACGCTCGATGCATGAAACCGCCAGCAAAAAAGACATGGCCCGCAAAGATGCCGGCTCCTTGCGCGGCATGTTCAAACACAAACGGGCCGTCGCGCTGGTGGTGGCGTTCACCATCGGCGGTTCGCTGTACTTCTACACCTTCACCACCTACATGCAGAAGTTCCTGGTGATCTCCGCCGGGTTCAGCCCAGAAACGGTCAGTTTCATCATGACGGCCGCCCTGGTCTGTTTCATGCTCTGCCAGCCGCTGTTCGGCTTGTTGGCCGACCGCATCGGGATCAAGGCTCATATGCTGATGTTTTCCGGGCTGGCCATGCTATTCGTGATTCCGTTGCTCTATTCGCTGCAGTCGGTGAATAGCCCATTTACGGCATTCCTACTGGTCTTTGCTGGTCTGGCCATTGCATCGTTCTACACACCCATTGCCGGAATCGTCAAAGCTGAACTCTTCCCTCCGGCGGTACGAGCATTGGGTGTGGGCTTTCCCTATGCCGTCGGTAACGCAGCGTTCGGCGGCACCGCCGAATACGTTGCCTTGTCGCTTCGATCACAGGGTATAGAGGAGTACTTCTTCATCTACGTCGCGGCGATCGTGACCATTACGTTCATCGCCTCGATGTTGATGCCGAATCTGTCGCGCTATGGGTACATCAGCGGCTCAGGTGAAATTGAAGAGCGTGCAGGGCTCAAAGGTTGTTTAAGGCTGCACGCGACAAGAGCCTGAAAACTTGAAAGGGAGCCGTCAGGAAAATCGGACTTACCTGGCAAGGCTATCCGCCTGGAAATCAGCGATCTGCTGCCACATCGCGATCGGGTTGGAATACATGGGAAAGTGTCCACACTGGGCGATGGGTGCCAACCGCACGCCTTCGGCCTGAATCTGCGAAAGATAGGACAGTGAAGCGTTCTGCTCACCGTACATGAACAGGCGCGGGCATTTCAGTCCGAGGAACTTGCCCATCAGGTCGGCGTTATCGGAAAGATCGACCATCGACTGGAAAATCCCGCGCACAGCACCGGCCCGAACCTTGTGCCGCAAGCTTGCCGAGTAAAGTGCGCTGGCATAAGCCGGCGCATGCCGGGCGCGCTCGATGAACGCGGCGAAAAACACCTCGGGATCATCCGCCGGATAATCGACGATCTGTCGGCTGAGAAAGCAGTCTTCCGGGGCAATATTGCCCTCGATATCGACGAAGCTGAGTACCCGCCCTGGGCACAGATGGGCCAATATCAGCGCGGTGAGCCCGCCCATGGAGTGACCGACCAGATGGAAGCGTTCGATGCCGAAATGCTCCAGCACCTGCAATGCCGTCTGCAACAGAAAGGGAATGGAGATCCTCGACAGGTCGCTGCACTGGCTCTCGCCACACCCCGGCGCGTCATACGCGACAAAGGGATGACCAGCGAATGCGGTCTGCTGCACGATGTCGGCGTAATCCTCTTTGGTCGAACCAAAACCATGCAGGAACACAATCGGCTCCAAGGCACCCTCACGATGAATGGCTGCGACGTTCAGTTGAACCCCTTCAACCGTCAATGGAAGTTGCGCGTGAGTGAACGTTTCTGATGAAAGCACGTTAGTGAATCCTTGAGCGAAAAGGCTGCGCCGAACCCGGGTTACCGGCAATAAGGAACACAATCTCAAGGGAATCGAGCCAGCTGTAAATTCCTAATTCGGAAAGGCTTTCATACGCCAAACCTATCGACTGATGTTCGCCCCCGCCTTTGGTCAACTCACGCCTTGGCCCGGAGCCTGGCAACGACCTCCTCCACCAGCGGATTGAGTCGGTCCGCATTCCAGGCCATCGCAGTGATCACAACATTGAGCTTCTGGCTGAGCGCTCGAAACACCACATTGTCGGGGGCCAGTTTCTTCAGCGAAGCCGGTACCAGCGCGATGCCTTGCCCACAACTGACAAAGGCAATCTGCGAAGCAACAGAACGCACTTCATGCAGTACGCGCGGGGAAAAACCGCTGGCCCGGCAAGTAGCAATCAAGCTGTCGAAATACACCGGACTGACCTTTCGAGAGAACATCACCAAGGGTTCAGTAGCCAGGCTCGATAGACTGATTCGCTTACGCGAGGCCAAAGGGTGATCACTGGGTAGCGCCACCACCAGACGATCCTCCGTCAAAGGCAGCGACTTGACCGACGCCCCCAGATCACCATCCAGACGGGCAAAGGCCAGGTCGATATCCCCGGCCTCCAGCGCCGGAACGGCTTCAACGCTGTCGATTTCCCGCACGGACACGGTGAGGTGCGGGTACTCGCTCTTCAGTTGCTCAATCAAACCTGGCAACACGTCAAACATGGCCGTCGAGATCGCCCCAATGGTCAACACGCCCGACTGCCCCGCCACTGCCTCCTCCACGGCCAGTTCCAGACGCTCCAACTGTTCGGCGAACTTGCGTACCGCCGGCAGGATCGCGGCGCCGACCGGGGTCAGCTTCGCCCCGCGCCGCGAACGTTCGAAGAGCGTGACCTTTAGCGCCTGTTCCAGGACCTGGATCTGCTCGCTCAGCGGTGGCTGAGACATGCCCAGACGCTTGGCGGCACGACCAAAATTCTGCTCTTCGGCAACCGCCAGGAACAGCCAGAGATGACGAATCAGACGGAAATTAATCATGGGTAATCCATAGGTTTAGCGTATGTAAAGCTTCTGTGATTAGTAATATACCTATTAAATTATCTCATCGAAACTGGGCACCTCCGTCATCACAGAGACTCCCCCATGCCCCACAAGAGTTTGCTCGAACGCTTGGCGGCGCTGGACACCAACACCGTGTCCGATGCGCTCGACTTCCTCGGCCTGCCCGGCGCCACGGTGGGGCTACGCCCGCTGTGGAACTGCCCAAAGATCATCGGCCGGGCCAGTACCGTGCTGCTGGGCCCAAAGTCCGACAACGTCCCTACTGTGCACCTGATCACTCCGGTGGTTGAACGGATTGTCAGCAATGATCGTGTGTTGGTGATCTCCGGCGGTACCGAAGGCATTTCCTGCTGGGGCGATATCCTGGCCAATGCCGCGTC
The DNA here is from genome assembly GCF_059420225.1 of Pseudomonas sp. GW821-FHT04D07. Lineage (NCBI taxonomy): Bacteria > Pseudomonadati > Pseudomonadota > Gammaproteobacteria > Pseudomonadales > Pseudomonadaceae > Pseudomonas > Pseudomonas sp. GW821-FHT04D07. The sequence goes on along the minus strand of NZ_JBWKTH010000003.1, from coordinate 11,696 downwards.
CGCCAAGCAGGTGCGCGGCACGGTGATCGACGGCTTCAGTCGCGATATCGACGGCAGCGAGGCGATTGGTTACCCGGTCTATGGCCGTGGCGTAACGATGATCAGCGCGCGCAATCGGGTGGTGCAAATCGACGCGGCAGTGACGATCAACGTGGCTGGCGTCGACGTCAGTGAAGACGACTATGTGATCGCCGATACCTGCGGCACGGTGTTCGTGCCCCAGGCCGAAATTGAAAAGGTACTCGACCTCGGAGAACGTATTGCCCGCCGCCAGGACGGCATGGTCGAAGCGGTGCGCAGCGGTCGCTCGGTGGCCGAAGTGATGCATGACACCCAGTTCGAAGCCATCCATGTGGAGCACGCTCGATGAATATTGAAGATCAAACCCTGGTCGCCTTGTTTGAAGGCCTGGACACCCCGGGCGTCTCCGATGCCATGGACAAGCTCGGGCTGCCCGGTCAATGCCTCGGGATCGCCCCACTGGACAATTACCGCCAGGTGATCGTCGGCCCGGCATTCACCGTGCAGTACGTCTCGGCGAGCGTGCCACCCGGCACCGTGGGCGACTTCATTGAAGACGTGGCGCCCGGCGACGTGGTGGTCATCGACAACGGTGGCCGTACCGACTGCACGGTTTGGGGCGACATCATGACCCAGTACGCCGGTACACGCCGGATTGCCGGCACGGTGATCGACGGGGTTTGCCGAGACGTGAACAAGGCCCTGGGCGATGGCTACCCGATCTTCAGCAAGGGCCGTTTCATGCGCACCGGCAAGGACCGCGTACAGGTGCAGTCAGTCAACCAGCCGGTGTCCATCGGCAGCGCCCGAGTCTGCGCCCGTGACATCGTGGTGGCCGACGCCAATGGCGTGGTCATCGTGCCGCGTGAACGAGCGGCCGAAGTGGCGGCCTGTGCCCGCCAGATCGAAGCCATTGAAGCGGATATTCGCGCCCTGATCGCCCAAGGCAAAACCCTGAAAGAAGCCCGGACAGCCCTGGGTTACCACACGCTGCAGAGGAAAGCATGAACAGCGATATTCAACGTCTGAACCAACGCCTGGCCAGTGCGCAGCCTTCGGCGACTTATCGCATCATGGATCGCGTGGCGGAACGACGGGCGCAAGGGGCGCAAATCATTTCCCTGTGCGCCGGCGAACCTGACTTCGATACCCCAAAGCACGTACGTGAGGCAGCCATTGCCGCCATCGAACACGGTCACACCCGTTACACTCAGGTTGCCGGTGTCCGTTCATTGCGCGAAGCAGTGGCGGCAAAGTTCCGCCGCGAGAACGGCCTGGACGTCAGTTGGCAGGACACGCTGGTCTGCAACGGCGGCAAACAGGTGATCTACAACGCCCTGGCCGCGACCCTGAACGAGGGCGACCAGGTCATCGTGCCAGCGCCCTACTGGGTCAGTTACCCGGAAATGGTTCAACTGTGCGGTGGTGAAGCCAGAATCGTCACCTGTGATGCCGATACCGGTTTCAAGTTGAGCGCCTCGGCACTGCACGCCGCGATCACCCCGCAGACCCGCTGGCTGATCCTCAATTCGCCCTCCAACCCGACCGGCGCGGTCTACAGCCGAGAGGAACTCCAGGCATTGGCGGAGGTACTGTTGGCCCACCCTCACGTATTGATTCTGGCCGATGACATTTATGAACACCTGATCTTCGATGATCAGCCATTCCATACCTTGGCCCAGGTTGAACCACGGTTGGCACCCCGTACCCTGACCATGAATGGTGTGTCCAAGGCCTATGCCATGACCGGCTGGCGCATCGGCTTTGCCACAGGGCCACGTTGGCTGCTGGATGCCATGGAAAAGCTGCAAGGTCAACAAACCTCAGGCGCCAGCTCGATCTCACAACAGGCCGCACTGGCTGCGCTGGAAGGTCCCAAGGACTTCATCCGCGAAAGCCGCGCCGCGTTCCAGGGGCGTCGCGATTTGATGGTGGCGCTGCTGAACGACACACCAGGTCTTGAATGCGTCAGTCCAGCCGGGGCGTTTTACGCGTTCGCCTCCTGCGCCGGGCTGATCGGCCGGACCTCGCCGGGGGGACGAGTGCTGCTCACAGATGAGGATGTGGCCCATGCCCTCCTCGACGAAGCAAATGTCGCCGTGGTGCATGGCAGCGCCTTTGGCCTTGGTCCATACATTCGCATTGCCTACGCCCTGGATGACGTCTCCTTGCGCCAGGCTTGTGAAGCCATCCGCAGGTTTTGTAACGCTTTACACTGACCCCAGTGTGTTTGAACGAACCCGGCCATCGCCGGGTTTCGTTTTTTTGATCAGACAGACTCGATGAATTTCATCAATAATGGATCACTTTTTTTCAATCGAGCCTGAGCAATGATCACGTTCAAACAACTGGAAGCGATCTACTGGATTGTAGAACTGGGTAGCTTTGAATCCGCAGCCATGAAACTGAACATGTCCCAGTCCGCCATCTCCAAGCGTATCCAGGAGCTGGAAGAGGCCTTTGACATGCCCATTTTTGATCGCTCCAAACGCAGCGCACGCCTGACGGAAAAAGGCACCGAGCTGTTCGAGCAGGCCTCGGAGATTCTGCGCCAACGCGATTACCTGCTTGAACGCGTCAGCTCCAAGGAAGTACTGGTCAGGCGCTTTCGCATCGGCGTCACCGAACTGACTGCCATGACGTGGCTGCCCGCACTGGTCGAGGGTATACGCAGCGCTTATCCCAAAGTGGTACTGGAACCCTCGATCGAGCTCAGTACCGAACTGGTGACAAAATTGGAGAGCGATCAACTCGACCTGATCATCGTGCCCGACATTTTTGCCGATGCTCGTTTCGTCAGTACTCCGCTGAGCTCGGTAGAGAACGCCTGGATGTGTGCGCCGTCATTGCACCAGGGTAATGAGATCATGAACATGCAGGCCATTTCCTCATACACCGTACTGACTCAGGGAGGAGGCTCCGGTACAGGCTTGATCTACGAGCGCTGGCTCGCCCAGAACGACGTCCGCGTCAATCGTACAATCAAAAGCAACTACCTGATCGCTCAACTGGGTCTGACCCTGTCCGGCATCGGTATCAGCTACCTGCCCCGCCAATGCCTCTCGCCACTGGTGGCGCAGGGTCGGCTGCAGATCATCGAAACCGAGCCGGCGTTGCCTCCCATCCACTACATCGCCGTACACCGTGCCGATCGCCTGCAGGGCCTGAGCGTCGAAGTGGCGCGACTGGCAGCGCAGTGCTGTGACTTCAGCCGCATGGTGCTGTAGCTCGGCGCCAGGGGTAAAAAGAAAAACGATGCTTTGGCGCGAGCGGAGCCCGCTACAGGGTGATCTTCCCCGTGCGCCTCACCGCGTCATCCCGACGGGTCGTCAGCCCAGTTTTTACCTGTGCATTCTATAAAGCGCGCATTCAATAGGGTGCTTCCATCAATAAAAGTGATTTATTGGAAGGAGTATTTGTCGCTTTTTTTGCAGATTCACAATCATTACTTTGGCCGGACAACACTGATAGAAAAATAAGGTCTACCCATGTCCCTGCCCGAAGTCATGAAACCTGTTGTGCGCAGCAATTACCGCTGGGTGGTTGCGGCCCTGATCTTTCTGATTTACACCATCGCTGCCGCCGACAGGGCCAACCTGGGTGTCGCTCTGCCGTTTATTCGCAAAGAGTTCGACATGAGCAATGCTGAGGCTGGCGGCTTGGTCAGCATGTTTCTACTGGCTTATGCCTTGGCACAAGTCCCTTCTGGCTTTGCCTTCGGCCGTTTTGGTGTCAGCAAGATCCTGCCAGGCGCCATGGTACTGACCTCATTGCTGACCGGCCTGGTGGGGACGGCCAGCTCGCTGCTTGCCCTTAAACTGTATCGCCTGGGCCTTGGCATCGCTGAAGGTCCGCTGCCGATCAGCATGACCACGACCATCAACAATTGGTTTCCCCCGCAAGAAAAGGGCACGGCGTCGGGGATCTTCCTGTCCGCGGTCAAGTTCGGCCCCGTGATCGTACCGCCACTCTGTGCCGTGATTATTTCGGTCTGGGGCTGGCGAGAAATCTTCTACTTTTTCGCCATACCCGGCATCGTCCTCGCGGTGGTCTGGTATTTCATGGTCACCAATCACCCTTCCCGCAGCCGGTTCGTCAACGAAGCCGAGCTCAACTACATCACCGAAGCAACCGACAGCCTCCAGACGGCCCAGCAAACCAGCCCCCAGAAGACCCCGGCATGGCTGGATAGACTTGATCGTTTCATCCGGGCTCGTCATGAAGCGCCCCTGGAAACCAACAAGCAGGTGTTCACCTCCTGGAACATCTGGGGCTGCGCCACCAGCTACTGCTTCCAACTGGGCGTATCGAGCGTCTTGCTGGCCTGGATTCCGACCTATCTGATGACCGTCAAACAATTCTCGATCATGAACATGGGGCTGGTATCGGCAGCGCCATGGGTCGGGGCCGTCCTCGGTAACCTGATCGGCGGTTTCTGCTCGGATCGGATGCTGGGTGGACGGCGCAAGCCCGGCATGTTGCTGTCAGCGCTGGGCACATCGCTGATGATGTACCTGCTGATCAATTCGCCTGCTGAACCGCTGCCTTATGGGTTGTTACTGATGCTGACCGGCGTCGTCCTCAGCCTGGGCTACTCGTCTTACATGGTCTACCCGATGGGCTTGGCCACCAAAAAGACCTTCCCCATCGCCAACGCCATCGTGAATATGATTGGTCAGTTAGGCGCCGCGGCCACGCCTTTTATCACCGGACTGCTGCTGGACAACTATGGCTGGAACTATGTGTTTGCCTGGCTGGCGATTGGCTCATTTATGAGTTTCATCATTTTGCTGACCATTTCCGAACCAAGGGCACGATCGAATACCCCTGCCTGAATCGAGCCCCGAATAAAACCGAGCCGCTCGTCTGAGCGGCTTCTGCATGAACGATTCTGTCATCACTGCGAGGCGTTATACATGTCCCCCCAAGACAAAGAATTGGTTGCGCTGTTTGCAGGCCTGGATACGCCAGGAGTGTCCGATGCCCTGGACAAACTGGGCCTGCCTGGCCAGTGCCTGGGCGTCATGCCCCTGGATAACTATCGCCAGGTAGTCGTTGGCCCGGCATTCACCGTGCGCTACGTCACCGCCAGTAGCCCGCCCGGGACGGTCGGCGACTTCATCGACGACGTGGCCGAAGGCGATGTGGTGGTCATCGACAACGATGGACGCACCGACTGCACCGTCTGGGGTGACATCATGACCCAATATGCCGGGAGTAAACGGATTGCCGCGACCGTGATCGATGGTGTCTGCCGGGATGTCAGCAAGGCTCTGGGCGATGGCTACCCATTGTTCAGCAAAGGCCGGTTCATGCGCACCGGTAAGGATCGGGTCGAAGTCGAGTCGGTCAATCAACCGGTTTCCATCGGTCAGGCCCGCGTCTGCGCCAGGGACATCGTGGTTGCGGATGCCAACGGCGTGGTCATCGTGCCCCGGGATCGCGCCCATGAAGTGGCTGCGTCTGCCCGCGCGATCGAAGCGGTGGAAGCCAACATCCGGGCCTTGCTCAGTGAAGGAAAATCCCTCAGGGAAGCCAGATCGGCACTGGGCTACCACACCCTGCAACGCAAGTCCTGAGCGTCACCTACACCGTTTTCCCTTTTGCCCTCACTGCCTGCCCACGACAGCGCAATGTGAGGGTTTTTTATATCTGCAGGTGCATCCTGCGTCCTTGCCAATAACGCTGGCGTGATCACCTACCTTCCCTCGGATAAACGAAAAGGGTGAGCCACCACGTTTGTGAATGCTCACCCTCTTATCCTGCACCCGTGCCCCGAACGGATCAGACCGTCAGCGGTTTCTCCCCGACCCGATCCGACGCCCCCAGCAGCGCACCGGCGCGTTCGGCCTCATCCTCGCTCACCAACTGCCCTTCCCACTTGGCCACCACCGCCGTTGCAATGGAGTTGCCCACAGCGTTGGTCGCCGACCGCCCCATATCAAGGAAGGTGTCGACCCCCAGAATCAGTAGCAGACCCGCTTCGGGAATATCGAACTGGGTCAGGGTAGCGGCGATAACCACCAGCGAAGCACGCGGCACGCCAGCCATGCCTTTGGAGGTGAGCATCAGCGTCAACAGCATGCTGATCTGGGTACCGATGGACATCTCGATGCCATACGCCTGCGCGATGAACAATACCGCGAATGTGCAGTACATCATCGAGCCATCCAAGTTGAAGGAATAGCCCATGGGCATGACGAAGCTCGAGATCCTGCGCTTGACCCCAAAACGATCCAGCGCATGGAGAAGCTTCGGGTAAGCCGACTCGGAACTGGCCGTGGCGAAAGACAGAAGGAAAGCCTCTCTGATCAGCACCACCAATTTGAATACACGCCGCCCCAGAAACATCCAGCCGGCAAATACCAGCATCGCCCAGAGCACGATCAGCCCGAAATAGAAGTCGCGCATGAAGACCGCGAACTTCACCAGAATATAGAGCCCGTTGACCGCCACGGTCGCGGCCATGGCCGCCATCACCGCCAGCGGTGCAAGTTTCATCACATAACCGGTGACCTTCAACATCGCGTGGGACAGATCCTCAATGACATTCACCAGTCGCTCGGCCTTCTTGCCCAGGGAGGCCAGGGCGACCCCAAAAAATATCGAGAACACCACGATCTGCAAAATTTCGTTGGTGGCCATGGCCTCCGCGAAAGATCTGGGCACCAAGTGCGTGGCGAAATCCTTGAGGGTGAACACCGAGGTTTGCAGATTGGTCACACTGCTCACATCTGGCAATGGCAACCCCAGGTTGTGCCCGGGCTGCAGTAGGTTGGCCATGACCAGCCCCACCGACAGTGAAAGTAATGAAGCCGTGACGAACCAGCCCAGCGCTTTACCGAATACCCGGCCTACGGCGCTTGCATCCCCCATATGCGCGATGCCCACCACCAGAGTAGAGAAGACCAGCGGGCCGATGAGCATTTTGATAAGACGCAGGAAGATATCCGAGACGATCGAGATGTAACCGGCGACCTTGGTGGCCATCGCCTTGTCCGGGACGTTTAGGAAAATCATGTAGCCGATAAAGATCCCCAGCAGCATGGCGATCAGAATGCCTGCCGCAGCCGGTAGCCTGTTTTTCATAGAGCACCTGTTGTTGTATTTCTGGAAATAGCCGGGAACAACACCCCCTTGATCAGGCAACAGCCATCAAAGGACGGTGTGCAACCGACGAACTAAGGAATGAACAAGGCAAGTGCGAAATGCCGGTACCGGCAGACCGAGGGTGGATGCGGGCGAAACAGATCATGGACAGAGGACAGGACGGGGCAAGCCAACTGCAGGAGGCTGTTATACATAGGTGCAACCCTCGGATCTTATTGTTGTAGTGGCGTCGGCCAAGTGCTGTTGCGACGTAGCCGAAAACTACCCTAGTCCTGCCTTCCTAATAAGAGCGGATCACGCTCTAGCTGATATGCCTAAATTGTATCGCCGTACACTAAAGCCTTGAACCTACTCCTCAATCCACAGCGATCAGGTTTTACCCTTCCAATAACGTATGGCTATCACAATTTCCCAATACCCAGCGGATCCACAGCCGAGCTATAGAAAATGGGCATATCTCAAAGACAAAAACGGTAGTCGTCGTTGCCTTCCATCCCTCCCAGAATGTGTGAAAACACAAAAGCAGCACCGCTTGGGAGACTGACATGTCAACAGAAGCTGAACAAACCGTAGGGACGGATTGGCAGGAGGACGTATTCCGCGTGCTCAAGGCCCACGACGTCAAACACGTGGTCTTCGTACCGGATGCCGGTCACTCGGCCGCTATCCGCATGTCGTATGCCGACCCGGACATCAAAGCCGTGGTCCTGACCACCGAAGAAGAAGGGATCGGCTACCTCGCCGGTGCCTGGCTCGGCGGTGAACGGGGTGCGCTGCTGATGCAATCCAGCGGTGTCGGCAACTGCATCAACACCCTGGCGCTTCAGGTCTGCGCCGGCTTCCCACTGCTGATGGTGGTCACCATGCGCGGCGACTGGGCCGAATTCAACGCTTGGCAAAACCCCATGGGCCAGGCCACCGAGGCCTCCCTGAACCTGATGAAGGTCATGACCTGGCGTGCCGATGATCCGAAAGACGTCGCCCCGCTGCTGCACGGCGCGGCGACCATGGCATTCAACGGTGACTCTTCCTGTGCCCTGCTGCTCGGTCAGCGCCTGATTGGAGAAAAGAAATGGGTCAAGTAAGCGCAAACCACACCCTGTGCCGTCGCGAAGTGGTCAAGGCTCTGCTGGCCGACCGCAAAGACGTGCTGGTCGTGACCGGCCTGGGGTCAGCGTCCTATGACGTCATGGCCGCCGGTGACCACGACCTGAATTACTACCTCTGGGCCGCCATGGGCAGCGCGATCACTGTCGGCCTGGGCCTGGCCAACGCCCAGCCGGACAAGTCGGTGGTCGTGGTCACTGGTGATGGTGAACTGCTGATGGGCTTTGGCGCCCTGGCCACCGTTGCGCTACAAAAGCCCGCCAACCTGACCATCGCCGTGCTCGACAACGGCCATTTCGGTGAAACCGGCATGCAGGTTAGCCATGCCGGCTTCGGTATCAAGCTTGATCAAGTCGCGAAGACCTGCGGCTTCAGCTGGACCGACGAAGTCCGCGACATGGAAGGTGTACATAACCTGCGCGAGCGCTTCGCAACGCGCGATGGCGTCAAGCTCGCGACGATCAAGATCAAGGCGGAAAACCCGCCACGGGTGCTGCCACCGCGTGATGGTCACTACGTCAAAAATCGCTTTCGCGCTGCGCTGGGTTTCAACCCGATCTGATTGCTCCATGCCCGAACCCGCTCACGCAGGGCCAATGCCGTGCGTGACGCGTTGAGGAGAATAATAATGACTGACCGCAACTCTGAAGAACTCAATGCCATTCGCGAAGGCGTGCGCGCCTTGTGCGCTGAATTCGATGCCGCCTACTGGCGCAAGATAGATGAAGAGAAGGGTTTTCCCGAGGCTTTCGTCAAAGCCCTGACCGACGCCGGCTGGCTGTCGGCAATGATTCCCGAAGAGTACGGCGGCTCCGGCCTGGGCTTGGCCGAAGCCTCGGTGATCCTTGAAGAAGTGAACCGCTGCGGCGGCAATTCCGGCACGGTGCACGGCCAGATGTACAACATGTTCACCTTGTTGCGCCACGGCAGCGAGGCGCAGAAAAGCTTCTACCTGCCCAAGCTGGCCAGTGGCGAGTTGCGCCTGCAATCGATGGGTGTCACCGAACCCACCACCGGCACCGACACCACCAAGATCAAGACCACCGCGATCAGGCACGGCGACAAGTACGTGATCAATGGGCAGAAGGTCTGGATCTCGCGGGTCCAGCATTCCGACCTGATGATCCTGCTGGCCCGGACCACGCCGCTGGCCGAGGTGCAGAAGAAATCCGAAGGCATGTCGATTTTCCTGGTGGACCTGCGCGAGGCCATCGGCAACGGCCTGACCGTGCAGCCCATCGCCAATATGGTCAACCACGAGACCAACGAGCTGTTCTTCGACAACTTGGAAATCCCCGCCGACAGCCTGATCGGCGAAGAGGGCAAGGGCTTTCGCTACATCCTCGACGGCCTGAATGCCGAACGCACGCTGATCGCCGCCGAGTGCATCGGCGACGGTCGCTGGTTTATCGAAAAAGCCAGCGCCTATGCCCGCGACCGGGTGGTGTTCGGCCGGCCCATCGGGCAGAACCAGGGCGTGCAGTTCCCGATTGCCGAAGCGCATATCGAGATCGAGGCCGCCGACCTGATGCGCTGGCGCGCCTGCGAGGAATACGACAGCGGCCAGAACGCCGGGGCCAGCGCCAATATGGCCAAGTACCTGGCGGCCAAGGCGTCCTGGGAGGCGGCCAATGCCTGTCTGCAGACCCACGGCGGTTTTGGTTTCGCCTGCGAATACGACGTCGAGCGCAAGTTCCGCGAGACCCGCCTGTACCAGGTGGCGCCGATCTCGACCAACCTGATCCTGTCCTACGTGGCCGAGCACCTGCTCGAACTGCCGCGCTCCTTCTAAGTGATCGGCGCAACAACCCGGCGCGTCAGCCCAGGCAGGCGCCGCTGGGGAGCCATGACCAGAGAGATAACACTCATGAGCCAACCCAAAGGTCCGCGTCCGCTCGATGGCATCACCGTCGTCAGCCTTGAGCATGCTATTGCCGCCCCCTTCTGCACCCGACAACTGGCCGATCTCGGTGCGCGCGTGATCAAGGTCGAGCGCCCAGGCACAGGCGATTTCGCCAGGGGCTACGACCAGCGCGTCAACGGCCTGGCCTCGCACTTCGTCTGGACCAATCGCTCGAAAGAGAGCCTGACCCTGGACCTGAAGCAGGACTCTGCCAGCGAGGTGTTGGACCGCTTACTGGCCGGCGCCGACGTCCTGGTGCAGAACCTGGCGCCCGGCGCGGCTGCAAGAATGGGGTTGTCCTTTGAGGCCTTGCATAAGCGTTTTCCGCGTCTGATTGTCTGTGACATTTCAGGTTATGGCGTCGGTGGTCCCTATGAAAAGAAAAAAGCCTATGACCTGTTGATCCAGAGCGAAGGCGGATTCCTCTCGGTCACCGGCGGTCCAGGCGATGAAGAAATGGCCAAGGCCGGATGCTCGATCGCCGACATCGCGGCAGGCATGTACGCCTACACCGGTATTCTTTCTGCCCTGCTGTTGCGTGAACGTACCGGCGAAGGCAGCCACCTCGATGTGTCCATGCTGGAAAGCCTGGTCGAGTGGATGAACTACCCGATGTATTACGCCTATAACGGCGCACCGCCACCACCGCGCGCTGGCGCTGCGCACGCCACCATTTACCCCTATGGTCCGTTCCCGATCGGTGATGGCACCACCGTGATGCTGGGACTGCAAAACGAGCGTGAATGGCAGCTGTTCTGCGAGAAGGTGCTGCTTCAACCCGAACTGGCCAAGGACGAGCGTTTCTCCGCCAACTTCAAGCGTGTCGAAAACCGTAACGCGCTACGCGAACTGATCATTAAATCGTTCTCTACCCTCAGCTTCGATGCAGTGATTGATCGACTGGACCATGCCCAAATCGCCAATGCGCGAGTGAACGACATGCAAGGTGTCTGGAACCATCCACAACTTCAGGCTCGAGGGCGCTGGCGAGAAGTTGAAACCTCTGCCGGTCCCATTCCCAGCCTGATTCCACCCGGCAGCAACAACGCGTTCGAACCCCGGATGGATGCTGTTCCGGGTCTTGGCCAGCACACCGAGCAGGTGCTCAGAGAACTGGGGCTGGGAACGGAGCAAATCAAACAAATGCACGTCGCCGGGGCGATTTAGCACATGCTGATAACAAGCAGTCTGACTGCAACGATCAAAGATTTTCGAGAGAACCCTGCCCAATGAAGATCCTGGTAGCTGTCAAACGCGTTGTCGATTACAACGTCAAGGTTCGCGTCAAGGCGGACAATTCCGGCGTCGACCTCGCCAACGTCAAGATGTCGATGAACCCGTTCTGCGAAATCGCAGTGGAAGAAGCGGTACGCCTGAAGGAAAAAGGCGTCGCGACTGAAATCGTCGTCGTCTCCGTTGGTCCGTCCACCGCTCAGGAGCAACTGCGCACCGCGCTGGCCCTGGGTGCCGACCGTGCCATCCTGGTTGAATCGGCTGAAGAGCTGACCTCCCTGGCCGTGGCCAAACTGTTGAAAGCCGTTGTCGACAAGGAACA